>CAVIIZ010000018.1:0-30261 GCA_963642995.1 bacterium
CGTAATTTAACTGCAGCACACGCGAGAAGTATGGGCGCGAGAAGAAAGCGCGTTCTTTTGGATGCAGTGCACGTGCAGGACATGGACGCAAGAGGAAAGCATGTTCTGCTGGCGCATGCGAACATGCCGCCGCGCATTGCGCTCTATGCAGCGCTTACCATGTGCGACGACGCGTCGTCTGGTGCAAAGTCAAACGCCGTTCTGCCGAACATGCTCTGCCAAACGTGGCTCTGAGAGCCGTTCTAAGCCGCGTTTCACTTGCCGGTCGAGCCGAAGCCCGCGGCGCCGCGCTCCGAGGCCTCCAGCTCGTCCACCTCGACCAGGTGCACGACGGGCACTTCCTGGATGACGAGCTGGGCTATGCGGTCGCCGCGCTTGATGTGGATCGTGGCCGTATCGTCGGTGTTGATGGCGATGATCTTCAACTCGCCGCGATATCCCGAGTCGATGAGACCGGGCGTGTTCACGATAGACAGCCCCTCGCGTGCCGCAAGCCCGCTGCGGGGTTGCACGAAGCCCGCGTACCCTTCCGGCAGCGCGATGGCCAGCCCCGTGGGCACCATGGCCCGTTTCCCGGGTGCGAGCTCGACGTCTTGGGATGCCCGCAAATCGAAGCCCGCATCGCCCGGACGCGCATAGCATGGAAGCTCCACGCCCGGGTCGAGACGCTGTATCTGCACCTGTATCTCGTTCATGCTTCTTGCGCCTCCTCAAGGCGTTGCAGTTCCAGGTTGAACTCTCCGAGGTCTTTGAAATCCTTGTAGACGGACGCGAAGCGCACGTAGGCCACTTTGTCCAGGTCTTGCAGGCGTATGAGCACCTGATCGCCTAGGGCCGAAGACGGGATGGCCGCGCCGCGGTACTTGTCGCGCAACCCCTCCTCGACATCCGACACCAGATTCTCGAGCGACTCGAGGGGAATATCGCGTTTGATGGTGGCCGTGAGCAGGCTGCGCAGCATCTTCGCGTGGTCGAACGGTTCTGTCGTGCCGTCGCTTTTCGCTATGACGAGCGGCATCTCCTCCAGACGCTCGTAGGTGGTGAAACGCGTCTGGCATGCGAGGCACTCGCGCCGGCGGCGTATGCTCGCCCCGTCGTCCGAGGACCTGGAGTCGACCACCTTCGATTCCGCGGTGCCGCAATTTGGACACAGCAACGAACTCACCTCCGTGATGCGGTTACCCATATCTGCAAATGCGGAGATAAGTCTAGCAGAGTAGCCTTCCTCCAACGCGGCGGTCTGCATGCGAGCATATCCTCCCTCCACTCGACCGTCTTTTTCGTTCACCGTCTGCCAAGGCGCGTCCCGCGCGATGAAACGCGCTGGGGGTTTTCCCCGCATGGGTCTCCATCCGCCGGCGGCGGCCACGGCCTTCTGCGGGCCTTCAGAAGATGCCGGGGATGCTGCAGACGAAGACCGCCGCTATCCCCACGGCAGACGACGCGGCGGCAAACACCCTTTGCCTGCGCGTGGCGCACAGGCGCGCGCCGTGCATGTCGTCTAGGGTATGGCGCACGTCGTCGCTCGTGCCGGCGTCGATGAACTCCAAACGGACGTTCCAATACAAATCCTCGCACTTCTCGCGCAGCATCTCGAGCTTTTCCATGGCCTGCCGTCCTTTCAATCGTCTGGTGCCGTTTGCACGCTTGGCGTTATACAGGCACCCGCGGACACGGTTTTCTCGTCCGCGCCGAGACCGAACGCTTGTTCTATTCACATAGTACACGAACATTTGTTCTTTTCAAGAAAAAATCCGAACAAATGTTTGCTTTTCCGCATGGGACGGCCTACACTCTTCCCAGTGAAGACGAGCGCAGGCGCGAAAAGGCGAAGGAGGCGCGGCATGGCAAAAGAAGAGCTGACGCAACGCCAGCAGCAGATTCTCGACTACATACAGAAGTGCATCACGGAAGACCAGTGCCCGCCCAGCGTGCGCGAGATAGCGCAGGCGGTTGGGCTGGCCTCCCCCTCCACCGTGCACGCGCACTTGAGCGTGCTGGAGCAAAAGGGGTACATACAGCGCAAGGGCGCGAAATCGCGGGCGATGTCCGTGGTCCGCGCCAACGGTGCGCCGATCGCGCGCAAAAGCACCGGGGTGTCCGCGAACGGGGCGGAAGCGGGAAAGGCAGGCGCCGTCTCGTCTTCGAGAAGAGCCGATGTGGTGAACCTGCCGCTCGTCGGGCGCGTTGCCGCAGGCACGCCGATACTCGCAGAGCAAAACGTAGAAGAGCAGATACCCCTGCCGCGTTCGATGTTTGGGGATGCGAACTCGTATCTTCTGGGCGTGCACGGCCACTCCATGATCGACGCGGGGATACACGACGGCGACATCGTGGTGGTGCGCGAGCAGCACACGGCAGACGACGGGCAGATAGTGGTGGCCTTGCTCGACGGCGAGGCCACGGTGAAGACCTTCTACCGGGAGAAGGATTGCATACGCCTCCAGCCGCAAAACGAGTCCATGGAGCCCATCTACACCACGGACGCGCAGGTCATAGGCGTGGTCACGGGGCTGTTCCGCACCATGTAGGGCAGACGATGCGCGGCGCGCGAGTCGGATGTGCGCGTCGCGTCTCCTGTATCTTCTGCGTCTCCTGTATCTTCTACGTCTCCTGTGCCCGCTGCATCTCCTGCATCTGCTGTATCTGTTGTATCTGCTGTATCTACTCGCAGCCGTCTTGCGTCTGTTGCGATTGCTGCAGCGGCGGATACGATGCCCGCAAGCCGTTTCCAGAAAGCTATTTCAGGATATAGGGCTCGAGCTTGGCACGAAAACCCGGCGTTCCTTGCGGCACGCGCACGCAAAGCGCGATACCGTCGTCGCGGTAGTCCTGCGACAAGACCTCGACATGCTCGTGCGCCCACGAGGCGAGCTCTGCCCGCCCGAAGGGGACGAGCAGCTCCATCGTCACGGACTCCTCCTGCGCAGCCGTCTCGATCGCCGTCACGAGCGCATCGACGCCGGCTCCGTCTCTTGCCGACACGAACAGCGCGTCGGGGTGCAGGGCGCGCAAGCGGGCGGCCTGCACATCCTCTACCATGTCCATCTTGTTGAAGCAGACGAGGCGCCGCACCCCGTCTGCGTCTATCTCGGCGAGCACCTCGCACACCACGTCGAGCTGGTCGGCGCACATGGCGCTCGACGCATCCACCACGACCACGGCCAAATCGGCCTCGCGCACCTCGTCGAGGGTGGACTTGAACGATTCGACGAGGCCGTGCGGCAGCTTTTGTATGAATCCCACCGTGTCGGTGAGGGTCGCCTTCGTGCCCTGCGGCAAGGTGAAACGGCGCGTCGTGGAATCCAGCGTGGCGAAGAGCTTGTCGTAGGCAAGCACGTCCGCGCCGGCCAGGCGGTTCATCAAGGTGGACTTTCCCGCGTTGGTGTAGCCGGCCAAGACGATGCGGAAAACCCCCGACCTCGCCCGCTCCTTGCGCTGGGTTGCGCGGCTTTTCTCCACGCTTGCCAGCTCGCGGCGCAAGACCTCGATCCTGTGGCGCACAAGCCGGCGGTCCACCTCCAGCTGCGACTCGCCCTCCCCGAAACGCGAACCCACGCCGCCGCCCATGCGGTGCGCCGCCAAATGACTCCACATCCCGCGCAGGCGCGGGAGCAGATAGCGGTTCTGCGCGAGCTTCACCTGCAGGCGCCCGGCGCGGCTCGTGGCGTGCAAGGCGAAGATGTCGAGGATGAGGGCGGTGCGGTCGATCACCTTCACCCCGCGTCCCACCAGCTCCTCTATCTTGCTTTGCTGCGAGGGGCTGAGCTCGTCGTCGAAAATCACGACGTCGATGTCCATGTTGCGCACGATGCGGGCGAGCTCTTCGGCCTTGCCGCTTCCGATGAAGGTGCGCGGATTGGGCGCCTCGAGGCGCTGGCTCATGGTGAAGACGGTCTCGGCGCCGGCCGTGTGCGCGAGGCGCTCCAGCTCGGCCAACGACTCGTCTGCCGGCACGGGCGCCCCCGGGCGCTCTATGCCGACGAGCACCGCACGCTCGGGCACCTCCGCCGTCTCGACCTCGAACTTGGCACGTGCCACGCCGCCGCCTCAGCGCCCCTCTCCCCTGCCGCCCGCCGCGCCCGAACGCGACGGCGAAGGCAGCGCCTTGCCCGCTGCGGACGCGGCGACGAAAGGACCGCCGTCTTTTCCCGCCGCCCCAACGGCCTCCTCGTGCGCGCGCCGCGCCTTTTCCCACAGCGACACGGCCTCGTCTGCCATGCGCGCGACATCGCCGTCGTCTGCCTCGATCCAGACGACGCCGCGTTGCCCGCGCAGCCAGGTGCGTTGCCGTTTCGCGTAACGTCGGGTGTCGCGTTTGACCAGCTCCACCGCCTCGTCGAGCGACAACTCGCCGTCCAGGTGGCGCACCAGCTCCTTGTATCCTATCGCCGATGCCGCCGTCGCCGCCTCTCGATACCCGGCGGCGAGCAGGCCTTCCACCTCGGCGAGCAAGCCCGCCTCCATCATCTCGTCCACCCGGGCCTCTATCCGCGCCGCAAGCGCCGCAGGGTCTGCGGACAAGGCGAGCCGCACCGACGGGTAGTAGGGCGCCACCTGCTGAAACGCCTCTTTGCGCCGCGCGTAGCTCTCGCCTGCCTCGCACATCTCGAGCGCCCGTATCACGCGCGGCAGATTGTGGGGATGGATGATGAGGGCCGACCGGGGGTCGCGTTCGGCCAAAAGCGCGTGGACCGCCGCGGCCCCCTTCTCGCGCGCCATCGCCTCGAAACGTCTCCGGAAGGCCTTCTTGTCGTCTGCGTCGGGCACGAACTCGAGGTTGTCGACCAATGCGCGCATGTAGAGCCCCGTGCCCCCGCAGGCGACGCACGCAAGGCCGCGCCCGTCCAGCTCGTCGACGACACGGCGGGCGTCGCGCTGGAACAGCGCCGCCGAGTATTCCTGCCCGGGGTCGAGGATGTCGATGCAGTGGTAGGGCACCGAACGCGCGCGGGAAGGCGTCTTCGCCGTGCCTATGTCCATGCCGCGATACACCTGCATGGAGTCCACCGACACCAGCTCGGCGCCGAGCGCTGCGGCCGCCATGTCCGCCACCGCGCTCTTGCCCGAGCCCGTGGGCCCTTCCAGGCACAGGACGGGCATGGCGAGACGCGTGCGAAAATCCGCGCCGCCCGCTTTCACGGCACGAGCTTTCCCTGCAGATACCAGGTGCGCGCCCGCTCGATCCGCACGTCGAGTATGCGCCCGGAGAACTGCGACGCCGCGCATCCGGCGGGCAGGGGCACGTGCACGGTCTGGTTTTTGGGGCTCTTGCCCGCCAGCACCTGCGCGTCGCGCTTCGAGACGCCCTCGAAGAGCACGGGCACGACCGCATCGGCCTCGGCCTGGTTTGCCTCCCACGCACCCTGCTGCACCAGCTCGACCAAGGCATCGAAGCGCTCCTGGACCTGCTCGCGCGTGCACACGGGCTCCATCTGCGCGGCGGGCGTGCCCTCGCGCCTCGAGTAGATGAAGGTGAAGGCCTGCGCGTATCCCACCTCGCGCACCAGCTCGAAAGTCGCGCGGAAATCCTCGTCGGTCTCGGTGGGAAAGCCCACTATCACGTCGGTGGACAACGCGATGCCCGGCACGGCGGCGCGCAGGTCCTCGACCAGGTCGAGGTAGCGTTGCGCCGTGTATCCTCGGTTCATCTTCTCCAGCACCGCATCCGAGCCGGACTGCACGGGCAGGTGCAGCTGGGGCATGATGGTCTCGTGCGCGGCGATCGCCTCGATGGTCTCGGGGCTCAGGTCCTTGGGGTGGCTCGTCACGAAGCGCACGCGCGGGATGCCGCATTCTCCCGCCATGTGCAAGAGCTCGGGAAAACGCGGGCGCCCGTAGAGGTCGCGGCCGTAGGAGTTCACGTTTTGGCCGAGCAGCGTCACCTCCTGCACGCCTTCGGCGGCGAGCTTTCCCAGCTCGAGGGAAAGCGCCTCGATGGGCCGCGAGCTCTCGCGTCCGCGCACGTGGGGGACTATGCAGTAGGTGCAGAAGTTGTCGCAGCCCTTCATGATGGGAAGCCACGCATGCCAGTTCCTCACGCGGTGCGCGGGCAGATCCGCGGCTTCAGACGCCGGCGCGTCTTCTGCGGTCTGCGCCAAGGCCTCGCCGGTCTCGAGGCGACGTTGCAGCAGCGCGGGCAATGCGGAGATGTTGTGCGTGCCGAACACGACGTCCACATGGGGCAGCCGCGCGCGCAGCCTCTCGCCGTCGCGCTGGCCTATGCAGCCGCCCACGGCGATGATGCGGGGGCGGCCCGTATGGGCGGGCGCCAGGTTTTTGATGGAGGCGACGCGGCCGTAGAGGCGCGTGTCGGCCTTCTCGCGCACGCAGCAGGTGACGAAGACGACGAGGTCGGCCTCTTCCGGCGTGGCCACGGGTATGCAACCGTTCGATTCCAGCAAGCCGGCGATGCGCTCGGCGTCGCTTTCGTTCATCTGGCAGCCGAACACCTCGAGGGCATAGCTCATGTTGACGAGCGGATGCGCGGGGTGAAGCGGATGCCGCGCCGCGGCGTCCGGCCCGACGCCGATGCCGCCCGCCGTTCTCTTCGCCGTCTCGTCCATCAAAGCGCCCCCCACTCCCGCGCATCGCGTCCGCACGATTCGATGAAGGCGGCGAACTGCGCGCGATCGAGCCCGGCTGCGCCGAGATGCGAGCCGTGGGTGGCGTCGCCATGCCAATCCGATCCGCCCGAGACGGCCAAACCCAGCTCGTCTGCCAGCACCGCGAGGTCGGCGCGTTGCCTTTGCGTGTGCTGCGGGTAGAAGGCCTCGACCCCCGCAAGCCCTTCTCTCGCGAAAACGGCGATCAGGTCTTGCACGTGGTAGGCGGCCGGGTGCGCGATGAAGGGAAAGCCGCCCGCCTCGCGCACGAGCGCGATGGCCTCGAGGCTGTCGATGTCGGCGCGGTCCACGTAATAGGGGCAGCCCGGACCTATGAGCGTGTCGAACACCGTGTCGGTGTCGGGCGCGGCGCCCGCGTCCACAAGCGCGCGGGCCACCAGCGAGCGGTTCACCACCTTGCCGGACGCGGCGAGCTTTTCGGGATGAACGGGGTAGCCGGACAGCTCCAGGCGCTGCGCTATCGCCAGCGCGCGCTCGGCGCGCAACTCGTTTGCGCGCGTGCAAACCTCCGAAAGCGCCGCGTCTTCCCCGTCGCAAAAATAGGCCAGGATATGCACGGGCCGCCCGTCGCATTGCGTGGAGAGCTCCATGCCGGGCACCGCCGTCGTCTGCGGCGAAGCGGCTCTTCGGGCCGCGTCGGGCGCCGTGCGCGCATGAGATGGCTTCGCCCAGCCCGCGGCCGCCGCAAGTCCCGCCGAGCCGCGCATCGTGTCGTGGTCGGTCACCGCGAGGACGGCCAAACCGCCGCGCTGCGCCGCCGCAAGCATCTCCTCGCAGCTCAGCACCCCGTCCGAGCAGGTGGAATGCGTATGCAAATCGGCGAACACGCGCGATGCGCCGTCGTCCGCGCTTTGCATGGGCGCGCGCATCACAGCTCCTTTTCTATGGGGAAGCGCACGGTGATGGCGTCTGCCCCCACGTGCACCTTCGGGCTGTCCTTCAGCTGGATGAAGTAGCGCTGCGCGAGCACGTCGAACGAGGATTCCAGACGCCGGCAGAAGGCGTCGAGGTCCTCCTTGCCCACCTTCAGGCCGCGCCGGTCTTTGTAGATGTTGCCCGCCTTGGGCTCCTTCACCCGCGCCGTGCCCACGAGCCTGGACAATGGCGCGCTCGCCGGCGCGATCTGCCCGCCCAGAACGCGGTGCGCGGTCCGCTCCGAGATGGGCAGCGCCAACGCACGGGCCACCTCGCACAGCTCGGCCGCATCCGTGGCCGCCGCCGCGCGCATGCACACCGGCAGCTCGGACACGTCGTCGCAAAACAGCAGCTGCTCGTCGTCGAGCAGGCGCCGCCCCTGCACCACCAGCGCGGCCAGGATGTCGGCCGGCGTGCCCAGGTAGACGCTCACGTGCTCGCGTTCCTCCAGCGCGAATTCCACGCAGGTGCGCGCGATGTTGTGCGGCCCGCTTTCCACGGACAGCTGCCCGGTCTCGGGGTCGCGCTGCAGCTTCGGCAAGCTCGACTGGTCCGTGCGCTCGCCCAGCTCCTCGGTGTCCACCTCCACGCAAAACGACGACCCCTCCCCTTCCCGCGCGTCGGCCACGCGCGCATCGAGGGCGTTTTGGCGTATGGAGTACAGCGCCATGCCGCGCCCGTGCACGCCCCACCGGTCCATGACCATGGTCTCGAGCTTGGAGGTGACGCGCGGCTCGAAGATGGCCTCCCGCAGCGCCTGCGGCACCCCCTCCCCGTCGTCGACGAAGGTGAGGTGGCGCAACTTGTCCTCGCGCCACGAGGCGAGGTAGATATGACGTGCATGCGCATCGCGGGCGTTGCGCAGCATCTCGATGACGATGTCTTCCACGCAGCGTATGTCGTGCTTGGCCTGGCGGCGTTCGGCCTCGGCGGTGCGCAGGCGCACGAAGCCGTCCCCGAGGTTTTCCTCGATGGCCAGGTGCGCGTCTCCTTGCACCGAGGAGACGAAGTCGATCAGCTCGTCTGCGGACATGTGCGCGGCGCCTCGCGTCTTTGCGGCGGCGGCGCTATTTCGCCAGGGCCTCGGAGCGCGACTCGCGTATGACGACCACGTGAATCTGGCCGGGATACTGCATCGTCTCCTCGATCTCCTTGGCGATGTCGTGCGCGAGCACCGTCGATTTCGCGTCGTCGACGACCTCCGGCGCGACCATCACGCGGATCTCGCGGCCGGCCTGCATGGCGTAGGTGCGCTCGACGCCGTCGTGCTTGTTCGCGATCTCCTCCAGGCGCTCCAGGCGCTTGATGTAGCCGTCGTAGCTCTCGCGGCGGGCGCCGGGCCGCGCGGCGGACGCGGCGTCGGCGGCCTGCACCAGCACCGCGAGCACCGTCGAGGGCTCGACGTCGGCATGGTGCGCCTCGATGGCGTGCACCACGGCGGCAGACTCGCCTTGACGGCGCGCGAGGTCGGCGCCTATGACGGCATGCGAGCCCTCGACCTCGTGGTCGATGGCCTTGCCTATGTCGTGGAGAAGGCCGGCGCGCTTTGCCTGCAGCGGGTCTAGCCCCAGCTCGGAAGACATGGACGAGGCGATGGAGGCCACCTCCAGCGAGTGCTGCAGCACGTTTTGCCCGAACGAGGTGCGAAATTTCAAGCGGCCCAGGGTGCGCACCAGCTCGGGGGCCAAATCGTGGATGCCCATCTCGAAGGCGGCCGTCTCGCCTGCTTCCTGGACCTGCTGGTCGATGTAGCGCTCGGCCTTCTTGAACATCTCCTCGATGCGCGCAGGGTGGATGCGGCCGTCAGCGATGAGGTTTTCCAACGTGATGCGGCCGACCTCGCGGCGCACGGGGTCGAACGCGGACAACGTGACCGTCTCGGGCGAGTCGTCGATGATGATGTTCACCCCGGTGATCTGCTCGAAGGCGCGGATGTTGCGCCCCTCGCGCCCGATGATGCGCCCCTTCACGTCGTCGGAGGGAATCGTGACGGTGGTGACGGTGCGCTCTGCGGTGTAGTCGGCGGCCAGGCGCTGTATGGCCACGGACAAGATCTCGCGCGACTTGCGGTCCGCCTCGCTTTTGACCTTCTCCTCGGACTCGCGGATGATGGCGGCGGCCTCGTGGGTGCACTCGTCGCGCACCTGCGCGAGCACCTTGTCTTGAGCCTCCTCGCGGCTCATGGCGGCCACGGCGTAGAGCTTCTCGTCGATGGAGGCCATTTTGTCGTCTAGGTCGCGCTCGCGGCTGCTCAGGCGGTCGGCTTGCGAGGAAAGCTGGCTCTCGCGCTCGTCGAGCGAGCTGGCGCGCCTGTCGCAGGCGTCTTCCTTCTTGCGCACGCGGTCCTCGCGCTCCTTTGCCTGCGCCTGCTTCTCGCGATGCTCGTCTTCGGCCGCCTGGACGATTTTGAGCGCCTCGTCCTTTGCTTCCACCTGGGCCTCGCGGCGTATGGTCTCGGCCGCCTTGTTCGCGTCGTCGATGGTCTGCTGCGCCTGTGCCGCCGCGCCGTTCACGCTGGACTTGGACAGGACGCGGCTTATGGCGAAACCGACGGCGAGGCACACGATGGCGACGAGGATGTATACGAGTGCATCCATTTCGCTGTCCTCTTTTCTGTTCCGTTTCGATAGAAAAGGCGTCGTCTCCGAAGAAAAACGCCGATGAAACAGACTATCACAACAAGGACGCGCGCGGACGTCGGGGAGGCGAAATCGCGGGGCGCGTGCATGGACGCGCGGCGGCGGGCGCGGTGGACGGCGGGGAGGACGCGGCAGGCGCCCTCCGTCTGAAGAACATGCAGATGACAGCGCCCGCGCAGGCGAAGGGCCGACCGCCGATGCGTGCGAGTTTGCAAAAGCTGCAAAAATCGGCAAAACTTGCAAAAACCCCGAACGCGATCGCAAAGGACGGTCCACGCATGGGAAAGACGACGGAAAGCGGCGAGGCACGGGCGCAGCTGGCGCAGCTGGGCGCGGGGCACACGGATTACCCGAGCGACTACGACCCGGGCGTGCTGGAGACCTTCGCCAACAAGCACCCGGGGCGCGACTACATGGTCACCTTCCGCTGCCCGGAGTTCACCACCTTGTGCCCCATCACCGGTCAGCCCGATTTCGCCACGCTCTACATCAACTACGTCCCGGCCGAGCGCATGGTGGAGTCCAAGAGCCTGAAGCTCTACCTGTTCTCCTTTCGCAACCACGGCGATTTCCACGAGGACGTGGTCAACATCGTCTGCGACGACCTCGTGGCGCTCATGCAGCCGAAATACCTCGAGGTGCGCGGCATGTTCTATCCGCGCGGAGGCATCTCCATCTACCCGTTTTCCAACTACGCCGCGCCGGGCGCCGGCTACGAGGAGCTGGCGGCGCGCCGCATGTTCGCGCAACTGTCCGACCTCGACAACGGCGACGGGGCGCGCTAGGATTCACCGCGCTTTTTCCCGCCCGAGCGCGGGGGTTGTTCGCGACATCCAACCTAAAAAACACTAAGGACGCGTGATGCACTGTGAGAAGAACCGAACGCAACCTGATGCTGTGCGGCATGGTGTTCGTCGCCGCGCTCGTCACCTCCAACGTCATCGCCGCAAAGACCATCCAGACGAACATCGCGCTGTTCGGCACCACCGTCGTCGTGCCTGCGGCCGTGCTGTGCTACTGCCTCACCTTCTTGATGACCGACGTGGTGGGCGAGATCTGGGGGCGCGCCGAGGCGCAGCGCATCGTATGGGCGGGCTTTGCATGCCAGCTGCTCTCGACCGCCCTCGTGGCGCTCGGGCAGGCGCTGCCGGCGGCAGACGCCTCCATGGGCGCCGCCTACGACGCGCTGCTGGGGCAAAACGCCGTCTTCGTCGCGGCCTCGCTTTGCGCCTACCTGCTCTCGCAGAGCTGGGACGTCTTCGTCTTCCACAAACTCCGCAACCGTTTCCTGGCACGCGGGGAGGCGGCCGTGTCCAAGCGCTGGATCTGGAACAACGCCTCGACCATGAGCAGCCAGGCCATCGACACGCTCGTCTACATCTCGATCGCCTTCGGGATGGGGGCGGGCTGGTTTTTCGATGCGGCGATGTGGCCGGCGCTGGCCGCGATGATGGTCGGGCAATACCTGTGCAAGTTCGTGCTGGCGGCGGCCGACACGCCGTTTTTCTACCTGCTCACGCGAAAGGAGCACGCGTCGCGGCAGACGAGGCCCGAAGGGCGGGAAGGCCACGCAGGGAAAAGGCGCGGCTCTCTGCTATAGTTCGCATCCGAACGCACGCGCGGGCGTCGAAAGGCGAAAGGGGAGCTGGCCAGACCATGGAAGGTGCGCTTTCGGTCTACCGCGACTTCCACGGCGCCCGCCAGCTCGTGGGACGCATCGACCCGCTTTCCGCCCCCGGCACGGCCGAAGCAGGCGAGATGGCCGAGGACGCGGCGGCCGGCATGGCCTGCGCCGAAGACGCCGGCGGGCACGGGCCTGCGGCGGCGCATCCGCCTCGCAGCGTGGACGGGCGTTTCTCCTACGACTTCTCCTACATCCGAAGCGAGGCTCCCGCGCCCATCGGCACGCGCCTGCGCCTGAAGCCCAGCCCCTTTTCCGAAAGCGAGACGCGCCTGTTCTTCTCGGAGCTCTCGCCGTGCGGCCTCTCGCGCAAGATGCTCGCGGCGGCCATCGGCGTCCCCCAGGCCGACTACGCCTCCATGCTCGCGCGTCTGGGGTTCGCGAGCGCAGGCGCCCTGATGTTCTGCCCCGACGGCGAGACGCTGCCCGAAGGGGGGCGCCTGGACCGCGTCCACACGGCCGACCTGGAGTCCTTTGCCGCGCATCCGCATCTGCTCGGGGTGCGCATGGCGTGCAAGTCGCATCTGGCGCTCGGCGGCGGGCAGTTCAAGCTCGCGCTGTTCCACGAGGGCGACGACCCGAAAACGCGCTGGTACCTGCCAGCATCGGGTGCGCCTTCCACCCACATCGTGAAGGCGCCCGCCGACGCGCGGCCGGGCCACACCCTAAACGAGGCCCTGTGCATGCGGGCGGCGCGGTTGCTGGGCTTGCACGTGGCCGACACCGCGCTCATAGCCCTGACGGCGCGCGAGCCGCTGCTTGCGGTGCGCCGCTTCGACAGGCCCTGCATGTCCGCGCCCGCCCTCCTCGACGGCCACGAGCTGCCCGCACGCCTGCACCAAGAGGATTTCTGCCAGGCAGCCGGCAGCGTTTCCGCCGCCGGGCGGCCCGTGTCGGCAGGCGGGCTCGAGCAGGCGATGCGCATCGTCAACGCGGCGGCGCGCAACCCCCTGTCCGCGCGCATACGCTTCTTCAAGCGCCTCCTCTTCAGCTTTCTCGTGGGAAACTGCGACAACGGATTCAAGAAGCACGCGCTGCTGTGGGACGCCGACTGGAAGCGCTGCACGCTCGCACCCGCCTACGACCTGGCGTGCACGACCGTCTACGACGACGAGCCGCGCGTGATGGGCATCGGGCTGGGCAAGGCGCGCATCGACGACGTGCGGGCAGACGACATACGCGCCGCCGGAGCGCAATGCGGCGTGGGCGAGCGGCTGGCCTGGGACTATTACGGCAAGCTGTGCCGCAACCTGCCGGGCGCCATCGAGCAGGCGGCCGCGGAAATCGAGGAGCTGGGCTTTCGGCGCGTGCGCCACATCGCGGCCTTCATCGCGGCCGATGCACGCAGGCGCTCGTTTGCATAGGAAACGGCGGCGGCGGGGCAAGGCGGCGGCGCGTCGATGCGGCGCTCTTTCGCCGCGCGGCCCTCGGGCGCATGGTGAAGGGCTCCGCCGCAAGGCGCCCCTTGCACAGGCGCCGCCAGGCTTCTCCCCTACAGCTCGCGCACGGCCTCGGCGAGCGGCGCGCGCATCTTCCACACGTAATCGCCGCGGCGCTCTTCGCCCGCCGGCTGACCGGTGAACAAGACCGGCCACATCGAGCCCTTGAACCCCTTCGAGCCCGTCTTCGCGCACACGGCCGCGGCGGCCGCCTGAAGCTGCTCGGAGTAGAAATCGCGGGTCTTGCCGTACTCGTGCGCGAGCTCTTCGGGCGTGGCGGCGCCGCCGATGTCGCGCAGGCGGCGCAGGGCGCACCTCATATCCTCGTCGATGGTCGCGCCGTCGGCCAGAAAGCCCTCGAGCTGCGCAGACGAGAGGCAGGGGTCGAAGTCGCCCTTTGGCGGCCACCAGCTGTCGGCGTGCGCCGCGAGGTAGGCTTTGGCCGCGATCTCGGGAAACGAGAGGTCGTCGACGACGGTGCGCAGCTCCTGCAGGAGACGCAGGTAGCGCAGGCCGGTCATGGAGTACGGCGAGTTCACGCCGTAGCGATCGTGGATGAAGGGGCGGGTCTTGCCGCCGAGCGGCAAGTAGGCGCGCGGAGCGATCCAGTACAGCGCGCGCGTGAGGTTGGCCTTGTTGATGTTGGGCTGCGCGTGCACCGCGTCAAACGCCGCGCCCCAGGCCTCGAGGCGGTCCTCGCCGCTGCCGGGGTCGCGCCCCACCGACACCGCCAGCTCGAAGAGGTCCCAGCACTGCGCCATGCCCTCGGCGCTCGTGTCGAAGTACTGCCACAGCTCGTGGTTGGCCGTGGGCAGGCCGGTGAAATCCTGCGGCACGGGCGCATCGAGGCCCAGCTCGTCCAAGATGGCGGCGACGAGCGCCGCGCGGTCGGGCGCCTGCACGCCGCGGTTGAAGGCGGTGAAGAAGGTGAGGGGGTCGGCCACGTCGGCATCCGCATCGGCTGCGAGCGCGCCTGCCGCGACGAGGACGCCGCGCAGCTCGGACGAGGCGCCGCGGCCGCGCGAAAGGAGCTCGTCGGCAATCGCCACATAGGAGTCTATCCAGGAAAACTGCGGGGTGTCCACGGGTCGTCCCTTCCTCTTGTGCCGGCTCGGCTGCATGTGGGCGGGCAGCCGGCGCATGCCCGCACGCGGCCGCGCGGGGCGCCTTTGCCCGAACGGAGACGATACCACGCAAACGGGGCTATTTCACCGCGACGATGACGACCGAACCGGTCTTCGCGCCCACATCGGCACCCGCAAGGCGCGAGAAGACCTCCATGCGCCCCTTGCGCCGCGCCTTCTCTTCGAGCACCTCCATGGTGTAGAGGGTCTTCGGCTCCAGCTCGGCGCAGGAGAAGCCCGCGTCTTTCAACATGCGCAGGTAGGCCTCTGCGCGCGGAATGCCCGCCGTGCACCCGGTGAGGGCCGCCATGTCGTCTCGCGCGCCGGCCGGCAGCTCGGAAAAACACACGATGTCGCTTGCGACGAGGCGCCCGCCGGGCCGCAGGACGCGCACCGCCTCGGAAAACACCCGCGCCTTGTCGGCGGCGAAGTTGATGACGCAGTTGGAGAGCACGACGTCGAGGCACTCGTCGGGCAGGGGGATGTCTTCTATCGCGCCCTCTATGAACTCGATGTTGCCCGCGCCGGCCGCCTGCGCGTTCTCGCGTGCGAGCTTCACCATCTCGGGGGTCATGTCCAACCCGTAGACCCGGCCGGCCGCGCCCACCATGCGCGAGGCGATGATGGCGTCCACCCCGCCGCCGCACCCGAGGTCGACCACGCGCTCGCCCGGCTGCAGCTGCGCACGGCTCACGGGGTCGGCGCAGCCGCGCGAGGCGACCAGCGCGCGCCTCGGGATGCCGTCCACGAGCTGCTCGTCGTAGATGGACAAGGCCTCGCTGCGCTCGTCTATCCCGCAGGCGGCGCGCGTCTCGCTGACCACGTGAAAGCCCCCGGGCGTCTGCTCGGCGGCGGCGGCCATCTTCGCGACCTCGGCGTAATGCGCGCGCACGCGCTGCACCGAGCTGTCTTGCGCCGCGTCCCCCCGCGTCTCAGGCCCCGGCGCCGCCGCGCCCTCTCCCGCCGAGCCGGCGGCCCTCATCGCGCAGGCTCCTCTTGCGCGCTCCAACGCCCCCAGTACACCTCGCGGCAGGCGCGCACGGCCGCCAGCAACGCGAGGACGTCGTCTTCGGTGGTGTAGACGCCCAGGCTCGCGCGTCCCGTGCCGTTCAGGCCCATCGACGCGTGCAGGGGCAAGGCGCAATGCCCGCCGCTGCGTATGGCCACCCCGCAGGCGCCGAGGAACTTCGCGAGCTGCGCCGGCGCGACTCCGTAGAGGGTGAAGGAGAGGAGGCCGGTCAGGCCGTCGTCGGCTTCGTGGTCGCCCCACACCGTCACCCCCTCGATGCGCGACAGCCCGTCTGCGAGCAGGCGCGTGAGGGCGCGGCTGTGGGCGGCCACCTCGTCCATCCCGAGGGCGTCCAGGTATTCGACGGCGGCGGCAAAGCCTATCGCCTGGCTGACCGGCGGCGTGCCGAGCTCGTACTGTATGGCCTTTTGCCGCAGGTACCACGAGTCGTAGGACACGTGGCTGACCGCCCCGCCCCCGCTGCCGAGCGGGTCCATCTCGGCGAAGGCCTCGTCTGATATCCACAAGGCGCCGAGCCCCATCGGCCCGTAGGCCTTGTGCGCGGACAAGGCGAGGAAGTCCGTCCCCAGCTCGCAGACGTCTGTTTTCATATGGGGGAAAGACTGGGCGGCGTCGACGAGCACGCGCGCGCCGCACGCGCGGGCCTCGGCTGCCATCTCGGCCACGGGGTTTTCCATGCCGAACACGTTGCCCACCTGCGCCAGGCACACGAGCTTCGGACGCTTGCCGAGGGCCGCGCGCCAGGCGTCGCGCTCGATGCGGCCGTTCGCATCCACGGGCACGTAGACCATGTGCGCCCCCTTGCGCTCGCACAGCATGAGGAAGGGGAGCATGTTGGAGTGGTGCTCGGCTATGGTCGTGACGATGCAGTCGCCGGCGGCGATGTTGTGCTCGCCCCAGGCGCTTGCCACGAGGTTGCAGCTCGCCGTCGTGTTGGCCGTGTAGGCGGTCTGGCGGCGCTTTGCCCCGATGAAGTCCTCCAGGCGCTTCCTCGCGCGGTTGAAGGCGGCGGTGGCCTTGGCGGACAGCTCGTAGCCCCCCCGGTAGACGTTGGCGTTCGCGTGGCGGTCGAAGGCTGCCTGCGCGTCGAGTGCCGCGCCCAGGCGCTGGGAGGTGGCCGCCGTGTCGAGATATGCCAGCCGGTCTTTGTGCGCCGGGTCGTTCAGCAAGGGAAAGTCGAGGCGGTTGCGCGTGCCGAAGGCGTCGGCGGATTCGAGCTCTTCTTCCTCCTCGGGTGAAAGCAGCGCCTCGTAGGCGGCAAGGGCCTCCAAGGTCTGCTCGGCGCATCTCTCGAGCAGCGCGTCCGCCGCGTTCAAGGGCGCCTCCACCTCAGGCCCTATCATGGGCTCGGGCACGTTGGGGTCCGAGACGGGGGCGCCCGGGTCTTCTCGATGCGCGCGCGCGAGGTCCACGGCCTGCAAGGCGGCCAGGCGCACGCCGCTTTTGAAGGCCTCCACGGGCTCGCCCACGACGTCGTTTGCCGCGAGCACCTCCTCGCCGAAGACGTGGTCGCGGACCTGCAGGCGGGGCACGGGACGCATCCCGCGGGCATCGCGGCGAGCCGCGGGCGAATCCGAGAGCCCCTCGAGGAAGGCGCGCTCGAAGACGAAGGGGGCGCGGCGCAGCCACACGGTCCAGCTGCACACGGCGTCCACCTCTCCTGTCCGCGCCGCGTCCTCGCACAACTCGAAGATGTGGTCTGCCGTCACGCGCGGGGCGTCCGAGCGCATGACGACGACGCGCTCGGCGCCGACGTGCCGCGCAAGGCAGGCCCGCGCAGCGTCGAGCACCCCGAAGCCCAGGTCGCAAAAGTCGAACCAGGCGTTCTCCCGGGCGGCGTCGAGCGCGGCGGCCGCGTCGTAGGCGACGACGTCGACGGCGGGTGCGCCTTCATGCGCGTCGGAAAACGCGGCGGCGAGCTTTCTCGTCTCCTCCTCGAGCGAGGGATGCGCGAGCACGCTCACCGACTCCACGCAGGCGCCCGCCGCCGCCTCGAGCGCATAGGCGAGCACGGGCTTTTCGCGGTAGAGCTGCAAGGGGCGCGGCGCGGCCTCGAGGACCTCGGGCGGCCTCTCCTCGTCTTCGTAGGCGACGACCAGCGGGGTCGTGTTCGCCTCGTGCGCCAAGACGAGCACAGCCGCCGTGCCGCACGTCTCGCGAAACTCCTCCGAAGAGCGCTTCTCCCGCGTCATGGGCCCTGCCACGGGTTGATGGTCGCTTCTCGCCATATCTCGATCCTCTCGTTTTCCCACGCCGCACGCGCCGCATATGCCCGAAGAAAAGGCCTCTCTCCTTCTCGGGACGTGCGGCAAAGCGGCTCCTTTCCTGAGCGCGGGGCTTCTACGCGCCTGCCCGCGCGGTCTTCCCGAAAACGTCCCATGCCGGCCGCGCGGGCACCGTCCAACCTTCTTTGCCCAGCTGGCGCCGCGCCCTTTCCATCTGCACGCGCAGCTTTCCGCCGGCCTCGCCCGCGTCGAATCCGCGCTCGCGGGCATCGCAGCCCGCGTCCACCCACATCGCGTTGCCGGCTCCGCCCACGGCCACGTCCGGACCGCACACGAGCCGCGCGAGGGCGCCCGCGTAGCGCACCTCGCCCGAAAGCGGCGGCAGGTGGCCGTCGATTTCGCGCCCCTCCAGGCCGACGACGCCGCATGCCCCCACGCACCAGGCGCCCGACCTCGCGACGCCTTGCAGGCACGCGGCCATCTCGTCTGCCGGCGTCTCGTGCCACACGGGGTCGATGCCCGTCATCAGGAAAAGCCCGGCCGCGCGGACGTTTTCCATGGTCTCGTAGCGCCGGGCGGGGTCTATGCGCGTCATCTGCCCCTCCCCCAGCCTGCGCGCGTGGTAGAAGGCGCGGGCGCCGGCGTCGTGGAGGGCGGCGGCCTCGCCTGCCGAGACGTCGCGGTAGTTCGCCATGATGCACACATCGTCGGCGAGCGCCTCGCGCACGGCGGCGACCATCTCCAGATAACGCTCGATCGGCAGCGCGGCTGTGGCCATGAGCGAGACCAGCTGGGCGCCGCACTCGTCGAACACGCGGGCGTAGGCGACTATCTCGTCGACGGGGACTATGCGGCCTTCCTCGTCCGCTCTGTCCGCCTCGCCTGCGCCACGTGCGTTTTTCTCGGCAAACGAGCACCACGCGCAGTTCACCGGGCACGGCAGGCGGTCCACCCCGATCTGCGCGTGGATGAAGCCGCGTCCACCGCTTGCCGCCCGCGTCATCTCGCGGGCCGTCGCGCGCACGTAGGCGGCCTCGGGCGAATGGGGCGGGAAACCCCACAGGTAGACCAGCTCGTCGGTGCTCGGGCAGGCCCCTTCCCGCGCCGCGTCCGCTATCTGCTCCACACGTCTGTCGAGCATGGCCGCAAAGCCCTCCTCTCTCATCCGGGTGAAAACCTTGTCCGAAGGCGCACTATATCAGACATGCGCCTATAGCACGCAGGCCCGTGTCCGCGAGCGCGGGTTCAGGTATGCGGAGAAAGAGACGCCTCGCGCCTTGTCCGAAAAGGGGCGCTCGGGGCAAAGGAAAGCCCCCGAACGGCATGCAGGCCCGCGTGCTCGAAAAGGCCCTCCCGGACCTGCGGGCAAAGAGCTATTTGCCGATTCGTGCGGAAATCACCATGCTTCTATTTTCGGTTTCATGTAAAAATCAAGACGTTCCTATTTGCCGATTCGTGTCGTTTTGCCTGTCAGACCTGACGGAAGCCGACAGCGGGGATTTTTCCCTTGCTCCCGCGTTGCCGCAAGACCGGGTCTAGCCCGCCAGGCGCCGGCTTGCCGCTCGTCCAAACGGTGCTGCCGCCCATGAAAGCCGCGCCGCTTTTTCCAAAGGTGCCCCGGGCGCTACAATGGCGGCGTTTCGCAAGCCGGCCACAGGGTTGCCGCACCTCTGCGTGCGCCCGCCCCTTTCCAGGAGGATCCATGAGCATCGACTACAAGCCCACGCTGCGCACGGAAAGCATCGCCGACACCCCGGGAGAGGCGTGGTTTGTCGCCCAGTGCGCCTGCGGCGACGACGGGCGGCCGCTTTTCAGCGCCGAGGAGACGGACCACCCGCGCCGCTGCGACAACCTCGCGCTGGCCGGGCGCGAGTTCGACGCCTGCCTGCTCGAAAGCGGCATCGACAACTTCGCGTGCAAGCACGCCATCACGCACGACTTCACCTACATCGTCGCGTTGCTGCGCAAAAGCCCCGACAACGGAAGACCCGAGCAAGACCTCGACCTCCTGCGCCAAGAGGTGCGCAGCATCCAGGTGCACGACGCGGGCAACGGCGGCAAGACCGGGCCGAACGCAGGCGAAGGCGAGGTCACCACGAGTTTCTAGGCGCCCCGAAGGCAGGACCGAGGGCAAAGGAGACCGAACGCCTCCATCCGGCGCGCCGCGGCGCCGCATCCACCCGAAGGGCCCGTCTTTCCTCAGCGTTTGCGCGCGTCGCGGAATATGCACGCGAACACGTAGATCGCCAACGCCAGTCCGCAGGCAAACCCCGCCGCGCCGATGAAGGGCACGCCCAGGATGCGCGGCTCCATGGCGGTGGTGCACATGATGCACGAGCCTATGAACAGCGCCGCGGCGATCAGCGCGAGCGAGAAGGTGTCCAGCGTCGTCTTGAAACCGGCCGCCTTGCGCTCCAAATCGAAGTCGAGTCCTATTTTCACCTGCCCCTTTTGCAGCATGTCGAGGGTCTCCGAGACGCGCGCCGGCAATCCCGCGAGCGCCCCGGCGCCCTCCAGCCCGGTGCCGACGATGCGCCTCGCCCTTGCCGCCACGCGCCCGACGTCGAGGTTTTCGGCCAGGTAGTCCACGAGCACGCGCATGATGTTCAAGTTCGGCGAGATGAAACGGATCGTGCCTTCCAACGTGACCAGCCCGCGCGCCAGCGTGACGAGAAACGGCGCGATCTCGTAGCCGTCGTCTTGCAGCCCGCCCATCATGTCGGAGACCAGCGCCGCGGTGTCGAAGCCCTCCAGGTCCACGTCCATGTACTTGCCGATCACGTCCTCGCACGAGGCGAGCAGCTTGCCGTGGTCGACGCTGCCGGTGGGCGTGGCCACCTTCAAGATGGCGCGTTTCAAGGCGTACGCGTCCGATTTGGCCACGGCCTCCACGATGTCGGAAAGCACCGCGCGCTCGGCGGCCGTCGCCTTGCCCATCATCCCGAAATCGATCCACTCGACGCCGAAACCCGACGTTGCATCCCCTGTGACCAGCACGTTTCCCGCATGGGGGTCGGCATGGTAGAAGCCGTCCTCGAGCATCTGGCGCACGTAGTTGTCCGCGACGAGATAGGCAAACGCCTCGCGCGCGGACGCGTCGAAGCCGGCGATGCCCCCGGCGTCTTCCACGCTCGGCCAGGCCGCGAAATCCTCGACGAGCAGCCCCGGACGGCACAGGTCCATATAGCAGCGCGGGCAGCTCACGCCGTCGCGGCCCGCGTTGTTCTTGCCGAAACGCTCGAGGTTCTTGGCCTCCACGGTGAAGTCGAGCTCGTCTTTGGAGGTGCGCACCAGCTCGTCCACCAGGTCTTTCACCGACAGGCGCGCAGACCCGCCGGCCACCTTGCCGTAGAGTTCGACCAGGCGCTCCATGATGGCGAGGTCTTGGGTGACCTGCTCGACCACGCCCGGGCGCTGCACCTTCACGGCCACGACCTGCCCGCCTTTCGCGAGCACGGCGCGATGCACCTGCGCGATGGAGGCAGACCCCAGCGGCGTGTCGTCGAACTCGCAGAAGGCCTCCTCGAGCGGGCGGCCCAGCTCGGCAGCCGCCTTCTCGCGCGCCACCTCGGCGGGCAGCGGCTTGCTCTTCGAGCGCAGCGCCCCGAAGGCCTCGCAGTATTCGGGCGGCAGCATGTCCGGATGCGTCGAGGCGATCTGGCCGAGCTTCACGAAGGTGGCGCCCAGGTCCTCGAGCACGGCGACGGCCTTCTCGGGCGTCAGTCCCTCGTTTACCTTGTGCTCGTGCAAGATCTTCAAGATCTCGCGAAAACGCGTCGAGGCGTTGCGCTTGTCCAGGGCAGACGCCTTCTTGCGCGAGCTGGCCAGCAGGTCTTGAAACGACGGCATGGAAAGGCACCTCCGCTTGTGCGCGCCCGCGACGCGACGCGCGGGCTTTGGCTATGATGGACGCCATTGTAGACCCCGCGAAGGCGCAAGAGCATGGCAAAGGAAAGCGATGCAGGCGACGCGGAGGAAAGGAGGCGCGGGCATGGAGCGCTACAAAGAGGAGTTCGTCGAGTTCATGGTGGAGTCGGGCGTGCTGCAGTTCGGGGAGTTCACCTTGAAAAGCGGGCGGACCTCGCCGTTTTTCATGAACGCGGGCGCCTACACCAGCGGGCGCGAGCTGCAGCGTCTCGGCGAATACTACGCGCGCGCCGTGCACGACGCCTTCGGGTCGGACTTCGACGTGGTCTTCGGGCCGGCCTACAAGGGCATCCCCCTGTCGGTGGTCACCTGCATCGGGCTGGAGGCGCTTTTCGGCAAGCAGGCGCGCTACTGCGCGAACCGCAAGGAGGCCAAAGACCACGGCGACGCGGGCGTCTTGCTGGGAGAGCCGCTTGCAGACGGCATGCGCGTCGTGATGGTCGAGGACGTGACCACCTCGGGCAAATCCATCGACGAGACCTGGCCGCTGATAAAGGGGCAGGCAGACGTCGAGGTGGTCGGCCTGATGGTGTCGCTGAACCGCCTGGAGGTGGGCCGCGGGGGCGCCGGGTGCGCCATCGACGAGGTGTCGGCGCGCTACGGCATGCCGTGCTCGTCGATCGTGGACATGCGCGAGGTGGTGGACTACCTGCACGGACGCGAGGTGGGCGGGCGCGTCGTCATCGACGATGCGCTCAAAGGCCGCATCGACGCCTACTACGAGCGCTATGGAGCGCGGGGAAAATGGGATAATGGCCGCTAGGTCTTCGGCCGCACGGTTTTCGGCGCCAGGCTTTCACGCCCCGTTTTCGGTGAAGGGGCGGCGGCATTCACCGGCAAGGAGAGCAGACACATGGCCCACATGAACGAGAACTACGCGAAGCTTCCCGGCAGCTACCTCTTCGCCGAGATAGCGCGGCGCACGCAGGCCTTCGCCGAGGCGCATCCGGATGCCGAGCTGGTGAAGATGGGCATCGGGGATGTGACGCGGCCGCTCTCGCCTGCCGTGGTCGAGGCCATGCACGCGGCGGTCGACGAGATGGCGCGCCCCGAGACCTTCCACGGCTACGGCCCGGAGCAAGGCTACGACTTCCTGCGCGAGGCCATCTGCGAAAACGACTTCCACGCGCGCGGCGTCGAGATGGACCCGGACGAGGTCTTCGTCTCCGACGGCGCGAAAAGCGACTGCGGCAACATCGGCGACATCTTCTCGGTGGACAACTCCATCGCCGTGTGCGACCCGGTCTACCCGGTCTACGTGGACACGAACGCCATGGCGGGCCGCGCGGGCGACTGGAGCTGCGGCGCGCAGGCGTGGACGAAGATCCGCTACATGCCCACGACCGCCGAAAACGCCTTCTCGCCGGCCATCCCCGAGGAGCCGGTCGACATCGTCTACCTGTGCTCGCCGAACAATCCGACGGGCACCGTGCTGACGTCCGGGCAGCTGCAACGCTGGGTGGACTATGCCAACGGGCACGGGTCGGTCATCATGTTCGACGCGGCCTACGAGCGCTTCATCGTCGAGGAGGACGTGCCGCACAGCATCTTCGAGATAGACGGGGCGCGCACCTGCGCCATCGAGTTCCGCTCGTTTTCAAAGACGGCCGGCTTCACGGGCGCGCGCTGCGGCTACACCGTCGTGCCGCACGAGCTCGAGCGCGACGGGCAGAACCTGAACAAGATGTGGCTTCGCCGCCAGACCACGAAGTTCAACGGCGCGAGCTACATCATCCAGCGCGGGGCGGCCGCCGTCTACTCCGAGGCGGGCAAGCGCCAGACAGACGCGGGGATCGCCTACTACCGCGAGAACGCGCGGATGATAAAGGAGGCGCTCGAGGGCTGCGGGTGGAGCGTGTACGGGGCGGTGAACAGCCCGTACGCGTGGTGCAAGACGCCTGACGGGACGTCAAGCTGGGATTTCTTCGACGAGCTGCTCGAACGCGCGCACGTGATCACGACGCCCGGCGCGGGATTCGGCCCTGCCGGCGAGGGCTACGTGCGCCTGACCGCGTTCGGCAGCGCAGAGGACACCGCGCGCGCCATGGAGCGCATCGGATCGCTGTAGGGGGATTGGAGGGCGGCAGCCCGCAGAGGCCATCGCCCTCTCGCAAGGCCGGCTCACCGGCAGCTGTCGCGCTCTCGCAGGGCTCGGTCCGCCGGCGGCTCCCTCACAAACTGCATCATCGCGCTGTGGGACTTCGACGGCGCCCAAGAAGAGTTCTCCCCAAGCGAACTCGGGTCTCTGAAAAAGGAACGAACCCCCGATTCCCGCAGGTCTATCGAGGGTTCGTATGGATGCCTGTGGTGGAGGTAAGGGGGATCGAACCCCTGACCTCATGACTGCCAGTCATGCGCTCTCCCATCTGAGCTATACCCCCACGGGCGTACCTGCGTCAGGCACGGCGACTATCTTAGCAAAGAAACCGGGCGGTGCAAGGGTTTTTTCGAGGAAAACGGCGGCCATGCGGTGCACGTGGCCGCCGTCTTTTCCCCTCGCCCGAATCTAGGCCTGCTCGGAGGTCTGGAACAGGCAGCCGCAATATCCGCAGAACGGCGCGTGCTGGTCGACGGGGTTGCCGCAACGCGGACAACGGTACTGCTGGGCCGGGGGCTGCTCGGCGGCCTGCTGCTGCGCGTCCCGGACGGCCGCAGCGCCCTGTTGCCCGCCTGCTTGATGGAAGCCCTGCTCCTGCTGGATGGCCGCGTCTTGCTGCCGGGCTGCCGCCGCGTCCTGCTCCCGGCCGAACCCGGGATAGCTCGCGCCCGCCTGCGATTGCGAGATGGTCTGACGTGCGAAGGGCTGCTCTTGCTGCTGCGCGAACGGCTGCTGCTCGGCCAGGGGGCGCCGGGCCTGTTGCTGCGCCTGCGCACGGGCCTGCCGTTCCTCTTGCTCGCGTTGCGCGCGCTCCTGCGCCTGACGGCGCTGCAGCTCCTGCAGGCGACGCGTCTCCTGCTCGTAGGCGGCGCGCGCCTCTGCCCTCGCGACCTGCTCGTCGAGCTCTGCGATGCGCGAGAACAGGTCCTCGCGGCCGATCTGCACCTCGGGAACCTCCTTGAGCAGCGGGTAGACGCTCTCGCCCAGCTTCGCCATGAGCTGCTCGCGCGCGGCGGCGAGCTCGGAGAGGGACTGCGCACGGTGCAGGGCAGGCTGCGGGTCGGCCTGCGCGGAAGGCTGCTCGGCCTGCGCAGGCTGAAGGGCCTGCGGGACCTGGGAAGCACCTTGGAACTGCCGCGAGGCCGCGGTGCCTGCCATATCCTGCGCCGGCACGGCGCCCATCGCGGCGCCCGGCACGGCGAACGCGGACATCGTGGCGCCCGGCGCGGCTCCCGCAACGTCCACGGCGCCCTCGCCCGCGCTCGCGGCGCCGTCGAAAGCCGTGCCCGCCGGCACGTGCGCGGCCATGCCCTGCGCCCCTTGCGCCAACATGTCCTGCGCCTGCGCGTCTTGCGCCTCGACGGCCGCCTTCTTGTTCTTCTTGAAAAGACCCATGTGCCCTGCACCTCGCTTTTTCGCTCGCTTGCGCCTGAAGTCCCCCGATGATAGCGCAAGCGCCGCAGGATTTCGCGCACGTGCGCCCGCCGCTTTCACGAAAAACGAGAAGAAGGAAGGCTCCCCGCCCGCAAAAAACGCGCGCGGCGCCTCGCCTCAGGCGTATTTCGCGAGAAACGCGCGGGTGCGCTCGTGGGAAGGGTGCGCGAGCACGTCACGCGGCGCGCCCTCCTCCACCACCACGCCCGCGTCCATGAACACGACGCGGTCGGAGACGTCGCGCGCGAACTCCATCTCGTGCGTGACCACGACCATGGTCATGTGCTCGTCGGCAAGCCCGCGCATGATCTTGAGCACCTCGAAGGTCAGCTCCGGGTCCAGAGCCGAGGTGGGCTCGTCGAAGAAGAGCACCTCGGGGTTCATGCACATGGCCCGCGCGATGGCGACGCGCTGGGCCTGTCCGCCGGACAGCTCGCAGGGCACCATGTCCTCCTTGCCCGCGAGCCCGAAGCGCTCGAGCAGCGAAAGCGCCGCCTCGCGCGCTTCTTGCGGGTCGCGCCCCTGCACGCGCACCGGCGCGTCCATGACGTTGCGCAGCACGCTGCGGTGCGGGAAGAGGTTGAAGTTCTGGAACACGAGGCCGAACCTCGCGCGCGCGGCCGCCAGCACGTCCTTGCCCGCGTAGACCGCGCGCCCGGCCGCATCCGGCCTCGCCACCTCCACGTCGCCATACGACAGCGCCCCGCGCTCGAAGCGCTCCAGCAGCGTCGCGCAGCGAAGCAAGGTGGACTTGCCGCCGCCGCTCGCGCCGATGATGGAGACGACCTCGCCTTTCTCCACGGACAGGCTCACGTCGCGCAAGACGGTGTTCTTGCCGAAGCGCTTCTCCACATGCTCGAGGGAAACGACGCTCATCTTCACCCTCCCCCTTTCAGTCGTGGTAGTAGTCGAGGCGTTTTTCCGCGCGGTTCAGCCCGAACTCTATGGCCAGGCAGCACACCCAGTAGACGAGGGCGGCCAGCGCGTAGGGCAGCATGCTCACCTGCGAGGCGGCGATCGCCTGCGCCTGGGTGAACATCTCCATCATGCCGAGGACGAAGGCCAGGGAGGTGTCTTTCACCAAGGTGATGACCTCGTTGCCCATGGCGGGCAAGATGCGCTTCACCACCTGCGGAAAGACTATGCCGAAAAAGGTCTGCGCCCGCGTGTAGCCCAAGACCTCGGCCGCCTCGTGCTGGCCGCGCGGTATCGACTGGATGCCGGAGCGGTATATCTCGGCGAAATAGGCCGCGTAGTTCAAGATGAAGCCGATGCCGCAGGCCCAGAACTTCCAGCCCGTGCCCAGCTGCAGGCCGAAGAGATAGTACGGGCCGTAGCTCAGCGCCATGAGCTGGAGCATGAGGGGGGTGCCGCGCAGGATGGATATGTAGAAGGAGGCCAGCCACGACAGCGGCTTGAAGCGGCTCATGCGACACAGCGCCACCACGACGCCGAGGGGCAAGGCGCCCACCAGCGTGATAGCGAAGATCTGGGCCGTCAGGACAAGGCCGGAGCCCAGCAGCCCCATCATCGTCGTCAATTCCATGAAACGCGTCCTTTCACGTGCGGAAAAACCGCGTGCCGCCCGCAGGACTGCGACGTCTTGCGGGCGGCTTGCGCGGCGCGGATTGCTTTCGGCGCGCCCTCCCCTACTTCAGCTCCCAGTTGTCGTAGGACAGGCCGTAGGAGGCGTACTTGTCGCAGATGGTCTTCACCGTGCCGTCTGCATACATCTCCTTCAGGGTGGCCGTCACCTTGTCGGCCAGCTCCGTGTTGCCCTTCTTGAAGCCGACGGCGTAGTTCTCGCTGGACAGCGCGTCGGAGAGCTGCGTGTAGGCGTCCGGTTTGGCCGAGATCTGGTACTGCGCGATGGACAGGTCGCAGGCCACGGCGTCCACCTGGCCGGAATCGAGCTGCATGAAGGCGTTGTTGTAGTCGGCGATCGTCGTGGCCTTGCCGCCGGCAAACGTCGCGGCGAGGTCTTTCTTGTCGCCTTCGAGCACCTCGAGGGCCGCCGAGTCCACCTGGGTGATGACGCTTTTGCCGGCAAGGGCGGCCGCGTCGTCGATGCCGGACCCCTTCTTCACCACGATGACCTGCTTGTTGAGCATGTAAGGCGAGCTGAAGGTGTAGCTGTCCTCGCGGCCTTCCATGGTGAACCCGTTCCAGATGCAGTTGATGGAGCCCTGCCCGAGCAAGGCGTCCTTTGCATCCCAGTCGATGGGCTCGGCCTTGAAAGTCCAGCCGTTGCGGTTGCACACCTCTTTGGCCAAATCGAGGTCGAAGCCGGTGTAGGAGCCGTCGTCGCCGACGAAGCCGTAGGGCGGGTACGCCGAGTCGAAGCCCACCGTCAAGGTGGTGATGTCGGCGCCGGAGGTGGCACTGGTCGAGCTGCTGGAGCTGCTGCTGCCGTTGCTGCTGCTGTTATTATTGTTGTTGTTGTTGCCGCAGCCCGCCAGGGCCGCGCTGCACAGGCACAGCGCCGCGGACAGCGCCGCGACCGCGAGGAACTTGCCTTTCGTCTTCCAAACCTTCATCGTCTCTTCCTTTCCGTCGTCCGTGCTTCTCTTCTTGCCTGCCTGCTGTTCGCCTGCACGCGTGCCCCTTTAGCACTCTAGCGCGGTAAAGCGATTGCGAAAGGCACTATAGCACGATAGAGTGGTAGAGCAACTGGAATTTTGTGTGGATTTCATGGAGGGTGAGACACGACGGCCGGATGGCCCCGCCTGCCACGTCCGGACCGTCCGGCGCCTTGCAAGCCCGGCCGCCCCGCCGCCCGTCGCCCGGATGTCGCGGCGCCGAGCCCGCGGCCGCCTGCGCGCCCTTACAATCGGAGAGGTTCGGCACAACGGGAAAGCGAGGCGGCGCGAATATGGACACGCACGTGGGCACGGACACATGGAAGCGCATCGTGGTGAAGGTGGGCACGAGCACCCTCGTGCATCCCGGCGGGCGCCTGAACATCCGCCACGTCGAGCGGCTGGTGAAGGTGCTGGCCGACATACGCAACTCCGGCATCGAGGTCCTGCTCGTGTCCTCGGGCGCCATCGCCATGGGCGTGGGCAAGCTGAACCTGCCCGCGCGCCCCGACGACATGCCGGGCAAGCAGGCATGCGCCGCCGTGGGCCAAACCGAGCTGATGTATGTCTACGACCGGCTGTTCACCGAGCACAACCACACGGTGGGACAGGTGCTGCTCGCGGCCGGCGACCTGGCCGACGAGAAGCGGCGCACGAACTTCAAGAACACGATATTCAGGCTGCTCGACATGGGCGCCGTGCCCGTCTTCAACGAAAACGACACCATGTCCACCACCGAGATCGCCTCGATCGGCGACAACGACACCTTGGCCGCCATCGTGGCCGAATACGCCGAGGCAGACCTGCTCGTGCTTGCAAGCGACGTGGACGGCCTGTTCGACGCCAACCCCGCCACCTGCCAAAACGCGCGCCTCATCCACGAGGTGGGATGCGTGGACGACTCCGTGCGCGCGCTGGCCGGCGGCGCGGGAAGCGAGCTGGGCACGGGCGGCATGGCCACCAAGCTCGACGCCGCGGCGCGCTGCCTTGCCCTCGGCATCGACATGGCCATAGTGAACGGAGCCGACCCCGACCTGCTCTACGACCTGCTGGAGGACAAACAGGTGGGCACCTTGTTTTCCACGAGAGAGGAGACGCGATGAACCTGCTCGATGCGGCGGCCGCCGCGAAGGCCGCGTCGCGTGCGCTGCGCGGTCTGGACTGCGCGACGCGAAACGCCGTGCTGGAGGATTACGCGACGCGGCTGGTGAGGCGCACGGACGCGGTGCTTGCGGCCAACGGGAGAGATTGCGCGGCGGCGAGCGGGGCGGGGATGCAGCAGCCCATGCTGGAGCGCCTCATGCTCGACGAGGCGCGCATCGAACAGATTGCCGAAGGCGTGGCCCAGGTGGCCGCCCTGCCCGACCCGCTCGGGCGCGTGCTCGAAGAGCGCGACATCGCAAGCGGCGTGCACTTGAAGAAGGTGAGCTGCCCCATCGGCGTGATCGGCGTCGTCTTCGAGTCGCGCCCCAACGTCAGCGCCGACTGCATGGCCCTTGCCCTGAAGGCGGGCAGCGCCTGCGTGCTGAAAGGCGGCAGGGAATCCTACGAGAGCTGCGCGGCGCTCGTCGACGCGATGAAGGAGTCGCTGGCCGCGTGCGGCGTCCCGACCGACGCCGTCATGTTAGGCGAGCGCCCGAGCCATGACGAGACGCGAAAGTTCATGCAAGATGCCGCGCACGTGGACCTGCTCGTCCCGCGCGGCTCGAAGCGCCTGATAGACGCCGTCGTCGAAAACGCGAGGGTGCCCGTCATCGAGACAGGGGCCGGCATCTGCCACGTCTATGTGGACGCCTCCGCCGACCTCGACATGGCCGAGCGCATCGTGGTGAACGCCAAGTGCTCGCGCCCGAGCGTGTGCAACGCGATGGAGACCCTGCTGGTGGACGCGGCCGTCGCAGAGGAGTTCGTGCCGCGCATCGTGGACACGCTGGCCGACGCGGGCGTTGTCCCCATCCACGCCGACGGGCGAGGCCACGCGCTCGCGCCCGAGGCCACCGTGGCGGCCGACGAGGGCTGCTGGGGCGTGGAATACGACGCGCTCGAGATGAACCTGCGCGTCGTAGACGGCGTGGAGGAGGCCATCGACCACATCGAGGCCTGGGGCACGCACCACTCCGAGTGCATCGTCTCCGAGACGCCCGCGCACGTGCGGGCCTTCATGGACGGCTGCGACTCGGCCTGCGTCTACCACAACGCCTCGACGCGCTTCACCGACGGCTTCGAGTTCGGGCTGGGCGCCGAGATCGGCATATCGACGCAGAAGCTGCACGCACGAGGCCCCATGGGGCTGGCGGAGCTGACGACGTACCGCTACCAGCTCGAAGGGCATGGTGAAACGCGATGACGGACGTGGTGACAGGCGCGGCGGCACAGCCGGCGGCCGGCGGTGCGAAGAAGACACAGATGAAGCTCGGCATCGTGGGCTTGGGCCACATGGGCTCGGCGCTGGCGCGCGGCGCCGTGGCGGCAGGGGCGTTTCCAGCAGGTGAAGTGGCCGTGCTCGCGCATGGGGAGGCGACGGCCGCACGGGCGGCCGAGGCG
>CAVIIZ010000019.1:0-29850 GCA_963642995.1 bacterium
CAAGGTCGTGAAGCCGAACAAGGCGGCCCTGCAGAAGAGCTGCTACGTCTTCGGCGGCGAGGCGTCGGTGTCCAAGGCCGTCTACAACTCGATCCTGGCGGCCAGCAAGTAGCTGCAACCGTGTGAGCCCCCGCACGTTTAGAACGGGACGGGCGCGCGTCGAAGGGGCTCGTCGAAAAGGCCTCCTGTGGCAAGCAAGCTGCAGGGGGCCTTGCCCGTTTCCCTTCGGCAAGGCGAAACCGTTTCAACATTTGCCGCGCGCCTCGGGACGCGGGCGGGGCGTGCCGGGCGCACTCGTGAAAAATGCGGATGTGCGCGGCGCGCCGTTTTTGGTATCATGCGTGTTTGCTGTGCGACCCGTCAATCGCACACGGTCTCGAATGAAGCGCCTGCAATGGGTGCAGGCGTAGAGTCTGAAGGAGTTGTTTTGGTAGTCATCAGATTGACCCGCCGTGGCGCGCACAAGGCGCCGTTTTACCGCATCGTCGTGGCCGACCAGCGCAAGAAGCGCGACGGCCGCATCATCGAGCAGGTCGGCACCTACGACCCGGCAGGGGACCCTTCCATCGTCGAGCTGGACTTGGAAAAGGTCGACAAGTGGATCGCCAACGGCGCCCAGCCTTCCGACCGGGTGGCAAAGATCATCGCGCAGGCAAAAGGCGAGGAGCTGCCCGCGCACTTGCAGAAGCGCGCGGCTCTGAAGGCCGAGCAGAAAAAAGAGGCCGAGAAGAAGGCCGCCGAGGAGGCCAAGGCAAAGGCTGCGGCGGAGAAGGCCGCTGCCGAGGCTGCGGCCGCCGAAGAAGCCGAAGCCGGCGAGGAAGCGTAGGCACCCATGGCAATCGAGACCTACGAGCAGGTGGGGGAGTTCGTCGAGATGCTCGTCACGCAGCTCGTCGACAATCCGGACGCCGTCGCCGTCGAGGCGATCGAGCAAGGAGGCCGCGAGGTGTGCGTCGAGGTGTCGGCAGACCCGGACGACATCGGCAAGATCATCGGCCGCTCCGGGCGCACCATCAAGTCCATTCGCACGCTGGCCCGTGCGGCGGCAAGCGATGCGGGCTTTCGCGTGGAAGTCGAGATTGTCGAAGAAGACGAGTAGCCCCCATGCCACGAGGCCCGTTTGCAACGGCGGCCTTCGTGGAGAAGGCGCTCGGTTTGGAAGGAGACGTCGTCGTCCGCAGGGCGGCAGGCGTCTCTTTTCATGCTCTGGCGCAAGCGGAGCTGCACGTGGTGCCGCCCGCCGATCCCAACGACGCGCCGCGCGTGTTGCATGTCGCGCGCATCGACGGGGCGGATGCGGCGGGCGGCAGTGCGCTGGGCGTCGGTGAGGCATGTGCGGCGGGGGAGGAGCAGGAGCCGCGCACCGCGCGCGTGGGCTTTGCCGAGGTGGATGGTGTGGGAGTGGCGAAGCTGCTCGCGGGCCGGCGCCTGCTTGCCGCGCAAGAAGAGCTTGCCCGCGCGGGCTGCGCGGCGCTCGGCAATGCAGCTCTCGGGGCGGAACGCGCCGCCGAACTCGGGGCGGGCTCTAGCGCAGGCGCAGGCTTGCCTGTTGAAGCGGACGGAGCGTGCGATGCGGAGGCCGCTTTCGGCGCCCGCACCGGTTTGGGAAGGCCCGGTTGCGCGCCGCGCGCTGTTTTGGGATGCACGGTGCGCGACGAGCGCTACGGGTGTTTGGGCGAGGTGGTCGAGACCATCGCCACGCCGGCCAACGAGGTCTGGGTCGTGCACGGCCCGTTCGGCGAGGTGCTCGTCCCCGTGGTGGACGAGTGCGTCGAATCTGCCGTGCCCGACTTTTCGGGAGTGCTGTTCACCCACGTGATAGACGGCATCGTGGACGTCCGCCCCGAGGCCGCCGACAGCTCGGGCGAAGCCGCCGGCAGCTCGGATGGAGACGGCGCCTCCGGGAAAGGCGATGCTCCGGGCGGCGGCGCTTGCCGGGGCGGGAAGGCGGGCGGCAGATGATCGTCGAGACCCTGTCCGTTTTCCCCGACATGTTCGCAGGCCCCATGTCGGCGTCTATCCTCGGCCGCGCCCGCGCCCGGGGCATACTCGACTTCACCGCGCACGACCTGCGCGATTGGACCCACGACCGCCACCGCAGCACCGACGACGAGCCCTATGGCGGCGGCCAGGGCCTGCTCATGAGCTGTCCGCCCATCTTCGAGGCCATCGACGACCTGCGGGCAGCCGGCCCGTCGCCCCACATCGTCTTTTTCACCCCGGCAGGCGAGCGTTTCGACGAGGGGGTGGCCCGCGAGCTTGCGGGCTGCGAGCGCATCGTCATGGTGTGCGGCCGCTACGAGGGCATCGACGAGCGCGCCTACACCCTGGCCGACCGTTGCATCAGCTTGGGCGACTACGTGCTCACGGGCGGCGAACTTGCGGCCATGGTGGTCACCGACGCCGTCGTGCGGCTGCTGCCCGGCGTGCTCGGCGACGAGGGCAGCGCCGTCGAGGAGTCCTTTCAAGACGGATTGCTCGAGTTTCCCCAGTACACGCGTCCTGCCAGCTACCGTGGACTGGAGGTGCCCGAGGTCTTGCTCTGCGGCGATCACGCCAAGGTGGCGGCGTGGCGGCGCGCGCAGGCCGTCGAGCGCACCGCGCGGCTGCGCCCGGACCTGTTCGCGGCGGCGGACTTGAGCGACGAGGAGCGCGCGCGCGTGTCCGCGTGCGCCGGCGTTTCCTGACGTCTCGGGATGCGGGGCGTCCGGCACGTGCCCGCCGCGCCCGTCCGGGCACGTGCGGCGGACACGCGCGTATCCGCAAATACACCATAGGCGCGCGCGTGCGGGGGCGCTATGATAGTGCGGTTATGCGATACGCCCGCGACGCGCCGTCCGCAGGGCATCCCGCGCCGTCCGCAGGGCGCGAGATGCGCCTTTTCGCGGGCGGCCACGGGAGAAGAGAGGACCTGCGTGCCAGACGACACGACGACACCGCCCCGGCCGCAGCCGGAACAGCAGGCGCGCCATGGGGCGCAGTCCCTGCCCCGGGCCGGGCAGGGGGCTTTCGGCCCCGGCTCCGCGCAGGCGCAGCCCGCGCAGGCGCAACGTCCTTTCGCGGCGCCTGAGCAAACGCCCGCGCCGGCCCAAGTGCAGGTGCGGGTGCAAGAGCGCCCGGTGCGCGAGAAATCCGCGTCCGGCAGCTTCGTCGAGTTCGTCGTCGTCGTGGCCGTGGCCATCGCCCTTGCCTGGTTCATCACAAATTTCGTCGTGAAGCCCTACGAGATCCCCTCCGAGTCCATGGAGGACACCATCATGACGGGCGACCGCGTGCTCTCCGAGCGCGTCTCGTATCTGGGCGCCTCGCCGGCACAAGGCGACATCGTCACCTTCACCGACGTGGAAGACCCCACCCGCGTGCTGATCAAGCGCGTCGTCGCCGTGGCCGGCCAGCAAGTGGAACTCAAGGACGGCTCGGTGTATGTGGACGGCTCGAGGCTTTCCGAGCCCTACACCGACGACAAGCAGTCGCTGCCTCTGGTGAACACCCACGACATCAGCTACCCCTACACGGTGCCCGAGGGCTGCATCTGGGTGATGGGCGACAACCGCACGAACTCCTCGGACAGCCGCTACTTCGGCGCCGTGCCCGTCGCCAATGTGACGGGGCACGCGTTTTTCCGCTATTGGCCGCTCGAGCGCATAGGGCCGCTCGGATAGCCCGCCCCGTGCCGCACAGGCCGCCCCGACCGCAGTTTTCGAGAAAAGGACGCACATGCTCACCTTCCAAGACATCATCTTGACCTTGCAGCGCTACTGGGCAGACCAGGGCTGCGTCGTGTTGCAGCCCTACGACGTCGAGGTGGGCGCGGGCACCTACCACACGGCCACGACCCTGCGCTCGCTGGGGCCGGGCACGTGGAAGACGGCCTACGTGCAGCCGTGCCGCAGGCCCGCCGACGGGCGCTACGGCTCCAACCCGAACCGCCTGCAGCACTACTACCAGTTCCAGGTGCTGATAAAGCCCAGCCCCGACAACATCCAAGACCTCTACCTGGGCAGTCTGGAGGCCATCGGCATCGAGGTGGCCCACCACGACGTGCGCTTCGTCGAAGACGACTGGGAAAGCCCGACGCTGGGCGCCTGGGGCCTGGGCTGGGAAGTCTGGCTCAACGGCATGGAGGTCACCCAGTTCACCTACTTCCAGCAGGTGGGCGGCATCGAATGCGACCCCGTGCCCGCCGAGGTCACCTACGGGCTGGAGCGCCTGGCCATGTACATCCAGGGCGTGGACAGCGTCTACGACCTGGTGTGGAGCGAAGGCTCGGACGGCACGCGCTTCACCTACGGCGACGTCTTCTACGAAAACGAGCGCGAGCAATCCGCCTACAACTTCGAGTTCGCCGACGTGGACCTGCTGTTCAAGCGCTTCGAGACCAACGAGGCCGAATGCCACAAGCTGCTCGAGCGCGGCCTGCCGCTGCCGGCCTACGAGTGCGTCATGCGCTGCAGCCACGCCTTCAACCTGCTCGACGCGCGCGGGGCGATCTCGGCCACCGAGCGCGCGCACTACATCTTGCGCGTGCGCGACGTGGCCAAGGCATGCTGCGAGAGCTATCTGGACGTGGTGGTGAAAGGCGGCGGCGCGCGCATCGCCTCGCAAGACGGCGAAGGCGGCGGCGCGGCTTCGGACACGCGCGCCGACGGGAAAGGGGCGGACCTGTGAGCGAGAACATGAACGCGGCCGCGAGCGCCGCCGCGAGCGCCGGCACGCGCACGCTCGTCTTCGAGATCGGCACCGAGGAGATTCCCGCATCTCCGCTGTATGCGGCCACGGAAAAGCTGGCCGGGCAGGCGGCAGACGCGCTCGACGCCGCCCGCATCGCGCACGGCGAGGTCCTTGCCTGCTCGACGCCGCGCCGCATCCTCCTCACGGTGAAAGACGTGGCCGCGACGAGCGCCGAGCTGCACCGGGAATCGCGCGGGCCGGCTGCGAACATCGCCTTCGACGAGACGGGCCGGCCCACGAAGGCCGCCGTCGGGTTCGCGCGCGGCAAGGGCGTGGACCCGGCCGACCTCACGCGCCGCACCGACGAGAGTGGAGCGGAGTACGTCTACGCGACCGTCCACGAGCCGGCGCGCCCCACGACAGAGCTGCTGCCGGAGCTTCTGGCCGGGCTGGTCGCGGGGATGTCTTGGCCCAAGTCGCAGCGCTGGGGCAGCGGGCACGTCACGTTCTCGCGCCCCATCCGCTGGCTTTTGTGCCTGCTGGGCGATGCGGTTGTGCCCGTCGAGTACGCGGGTCTTGTCGCCGGGCGCACGACGCGCGGACACCGCTTCATGGCAAACCGCGAATTCGAGGTGGCCGACGCCGACGCGCTGGCCGGCATGTACCCCGAGATGAAGGTCGTGCCGTCTGCCGCCGAGCGCGAGCGCGTCATCCGCGAACAGATCGCGGCCATCGAGGCCGAGACGGGGCTTTCGGCCGACACGCCGGCCGCGACCTTTGCCGAGGTGGTGAACCTCGTGGAGTGGCCGACGGCGCTGTTGTGCCATTTCGACGAGGAGTTCTTGCAGGTGCCGCCCGAGATCATCTGCGACGCCATGCTGGAGCACCAGCGCTACTTCCCCATGTATCGCGCCGACGGCTCGCTCGACTGCGCCTTCATCGTCGTCTCCAACGGCGACCCTGCCTACAACGCCACCATCGCCGAGGGCAACGAGCGCGTCGTGCGCGCGCGCCTGGCCGACGCGAAGTTCTTCGTGGACGAAGACGAGCGCGTGCCGCTGGAAAGCTACGTGGACAAGCTGGCCGACGTCGTCTTCACCGAAAAGCTCGGCAGCGTGAAGGACAAGACGGGCCGCATCGAGAAGCTCGCCGCTGCCATCTGCGAGCAGGCAGGCCTCGACGCGTCTAGCGCGCAGGCCGCGACCCGTGCCGCGCACCTGTGCAAGGCCGACCTCGTCTGCCAGGCCGTCGTCGAGTTCACCAGCCTGCAGGGCGTGATGGGCGGGCACTACGCGCTGGCAAGCGGCGAGGGCGAGGAGGTGGCCCGTGCCGTCACCGACCACTACCGCCCGCGTTTTGCAGGCGACGAGCTGCCGCGCGATGCGGCGGGCAAGGTCGTGGCCATCGCCGACAAGCTCGACACCATATGCGGCATCTTCGCGTGCGGCGACGCCCCCACGGGCAGCTCGGACCCCTTCGCGCTGCGCCGCGCGGCCATCGGCATCGTGAACATCCTGCTCGACGGACCTGCAGTCGAGCTGTCGCGCCTCGTGGACGTGGCGCTTGCAGGCTACGAGGGCGTCGTGGACTTCGACGCCGCCGAGGTGGCGGCGCAGGTCCGCGCGTTTTTCACCACGCGCCTCGAGGTCATCGCCAAAGACCGCGGGCTCACCGCCGATTGCGTGCGCGCCGTCACGGCCACCGGGCTCTTCGAGCCGGCAGAGGCCATGGCGCGCATCGAGGCCCTGGTGCACGCGCGCGAAGACGACCCCGAGACCTTCGACGATTTGGCTGCGGCCTACACCCGCGCGGCAAACCTCGCCGACGCCAAGTTGGGCGCAGAGCCGGACGAGGCGCTCATGGGCGAGCCGGAGCGCGCGCTTTTTGCGGCCATCGACACGGCGCAAGTCGCGGTGGCCACCGCGCTTGCCGCCCGCGACCATGCGGGCGCCATCTCCGCGCTCGCCGCCCTGCGCGCGCCCATCGACGCGTTTTTCACCGATGTGCTCGTCATGGACGACGACGAGGCGCTGCGCACGATGCGCCTGCAGCTGCTGAACCGCTTCACCGCGGTCTTTGCCGACGTGGCCGCCATCGGCGAGCTGGCAAAGAAGCGCTAGGCGCAGACGGGCAAGCGAAACGCGAGACGAACCTGCGGCGACGCGACGACGAGGCCCGGGAAAAAGGGAGAGGCGGCAGACGCGATGGATGCGTGGATCAGCCAGGGCAGGCCGAAAGACGGCGTGCCCACCGTGCATATCGTGTCGGATTCGCTCGGCAAGACGGGCACCGACATCGCCGTGGCGTGCGCGGCGCAATTCGACGACCTCGACCCATCCATCGAGGTGCTTTCCGAGGTCGACGATGCGCATGTGATGATCGCCGCGCTCGAGGAGCATCTGGCCTTGCACGACGAGCTTTTCGGCGACGACGGCACGCCCTTCTTGCTCTTCTTCACCCTCGTGGCGCCCGCCTTGCGCACCGCGATGAAGGACTTTTCCGCCGCGCACCCCGAGGTGCTGGCCGTGGATTTGCTCGAACCCGTGATCGACGCGCTGCGCACGGCCACGGGCATCGACCCCGTGGGGCGGCCGGGCGCGTTTCATCGGGTGAACGAGGGCTACTTCAAGCGCATCGAGGCCGTCGAGTTCACCATCGCGCACGACGACGGCGCAAGCCCGCACGACCTCGACCAGGCCGACATCGTGTTGTTGGGCGTGTCGCGCTCGTCGAAGACGCCGTTGTCGGTGTACCTTTCGCAGCAGGGCTACAAGGTGGCCAACATCCCGCTCGACCCTGCCACCGAGCCTCCGCGCGAGGTCTTCGAGTTGGACAGCCGCCGCATATTCGGGCTGGTCACCTCGCCGGAGGTGCTGGTCGACATACGCCAGCGGCGCCTGGCGAAGGCCGAGGCGTCCGGCGTGGCCGCAAGCTATGCCGACTACGAGCACGTGTGCCGCGACCTCGACCGCGCCCGCGCCCTCATGCGCCGGCTGGGCTGCATCGTCGTGCACACGGAAAACCGCGCCATCGAGGAGACCGCCGCCGAGATCTTGCGCTACTACACCTCGTTTTTCCCGAAAACGCACAGCTAGGGGGCGGCGCGCATGCACGACGAACCGCAGCGGGCGACGCTGCGCTCCATCTTCGTCGTCACGGCCGTCTACACGATGGGCGCCTATACGGCCTACAGCTACATCGAGCCCTTCCTCTTGCAGGCGGCCGGCGCCGACGAGGGGCTGGTCGCGGCGGCGCTTGCCTTCTTCGGCATCGCGTGGCCGCCGGCATCGCCGCCGTCGCGCTGGTCTATGCCGCCACGGTCTTTGCGGCCCGCCTGCGCGCTCGCGGCTAGGGGCAAAGCTCGTCTTGTTCGAGCTGTTCTGGGGGGCATTGCGCGTGTGGTGCCGCAACCTGTGCCGTTCGGCGGCTTCTACGAGCTGCCCGGACGTCGAAGGAGAACCTGCGGGCGAGAAGACGGGCGTATGCGCGTCCAAGGGGCTTCTTTATATCCGAAGCAGCCCTTTGAACAATATTATATCGTGTAGAGGGTCGAAAACGGAAGGGGCCGTCATGACGCGTGTTTTCGGGAACAGGAAAATCGTCTTGTGCGCATGCGCGGGGCTGCTCGTCGTCGGTGGCGCGGGTCTCGGCGCTTGTGCCGCGAAGCCCAACCCGGGCAATCCCGTGCCGACTGCGGAAAAGCCCGCCGAGACGCCGGCGACCGACAAGTTCGGCATCGTCGACGCGGATTCGTGGAAGGACATTTACCCGCACCAGTACGCCTCGTATCTGCAAAACGCGGAAAAGACGCCGCCGTGGAGCGAGTACGAGTCGGCGGCAGCCGAGGACACGACCTCGGCAAAACCCGACGGGTTCCAGGCGACGGATGCGGGCACGGCCGACAAGCTCGAGGCCAAGCCGGAGATGAAATCGCTGGGCAAGGGCTACGGCTATGCGAAGTACTATACCGAGCCGGCAAGCCACGTGTACTCGTTGTGGACGGTCACGCACAACGGGCGCATCAACGACAAGACCAAGACCGGCTGCATCGCCTGCAAGTCGCCGCAGTTCTCTGCGCAAGTCGAGCAGGAAGGCGACAGCATATTCACCAAATCCTTCTACGACTACGTCGGCCAGTACACGGAAAACGTCTCCTGCGCCTCGTGCCACGGCAACGACCCGACCGAGCTGCGCGTCGATCGCGCCCAATGGCGACAGGTCATGGCAAACGACACGACGGCCTCCATGGAAGGTCAGGTCTGCGGCCAGTGCCATTGCGACTACTCGATGTATCCCGGCACGAACGTTCCCACGAGCCCCTACACCGACGGGCGCGCGTCCATGACGCCGGACAAGGCGCTTGCCTGGTACGACGCGAACATGCCCGACGGCGACTGGACCTACGAGTCCACGGGCGCGAAGATGATCGCCGTGCGCCACGCTGAATACGAGTTCAACTACGGTGGCGAGGGCAACCACATGACCAATCTTGGCTACGATTGCAGCGACTGCCACATGTCGGTCAAGCGCGCAGACGACGGCACGGCCTACACCGACCACAACTGGAGCAGCCCGACCGAAAACGACGGGCTCGTCTCGCGCGATTGCTCGAAGTGCCACAAGGATCTCAAAGCCGAGGTCAAGGCCTGGCAGGACGAGATAGACACACGCACCCACAATCTGGGTCTGCGCGAGGAGAAGGCCACGAAGAACTTCGAGGACGCGATCGCGGCCGGCACCCTCTCCGACGAGCAGAAGGCGCGCCTCCAGAAGATCCAGCGCGATGCGGGCTACTATTGGAACCTGTGCACGGCGGAAAACTCCAAGGGCGCGCACAACCCGACGCTGTTCCGCGAGACTTTGGCCAAAGGCGAGCAGCTCATGGAGGAGGCCGACCAGATCCTGGGCGTCTCCTCGCAGGTGAGCTAGGCACCCGTTCCACCTACGGGCAAACAGGACTCGAAAAGGGGTGTCGCCGATGAACGAAGACCAGGTGAAAGAGGCTGCCGGGGCGGCCGATGCGGACGTCGCGCCCGAGAAGGCCGATGCGGTCTCGAGTGCCTCGGAGGCCAGGCCCCGCGCCCGCCGCGGCAGGAAGGGGCGCGTCGCCGTCCTCGTCGTGGTCGTCGTCTTGGTGTGCGCCGGCGCGGGCATGTACGTGTGGCACGACCAACCCGGTTTCTGCGGCACGCTCTGTCATATCGAGCAGGCCTATGTGGACAACTACTATCAGGAGCAGGGCCAGCCCGGCACGGACAAGTACGGCAACGAGGTCTCGGACACGAACGCCATGATGGCCGTGCTGCACCGCTCGAACAAGACGACGGCGAAACCCGAGATAGTCTGCGTGGACTGCCACATACCCAACATGGGCGAGCTCGCGCACGACGGGGTCAACTACGTCACGGGCAACTACTACCAGCCGCGCGACGAGCGCAGCGGCGCCGACCTCGAGAAGTGGGATGGCAAGGATTCCGATGCGCTGTGCGCCAACGAGAATTGCCACAGCTACCTTTTGGGCGAGGGCGGCACGGTCAACCGCGACAAGCTCGCCTCCGCCACGGCCGACATGGAGTTCAACCCGCACGACACGCACCATTCGACGCAGATGCAATGCACGACCTGCCACAAGGGGCACCGTGCCTCCGTGCTAGCATGTACGGGCTGTCACGAGCATGAGAACGTGGCCTTGCCGGATGGGTGGATCTCCCAGGCGCAAAGCGACGAGTTGATGGACAAGAGCTTGAAAGGCGAGTAGCACCGTAGATATGTCATCCAGCAGCAAGAAGACACGCTATGCGGTGGTCGGCGGCATCGTCGTTATCGTGCTCGTGGCCGCCGCCGCGTTCTTGTCGGCGGGTACGGTGGCGACGGCCATGAGCGTGGGCGAGGCGGCCGTCGATGCCTCCTCGGGCAAGAAGGTCGAGGTCACGGGCAACGTCGTCGACGACTCCTACAAGATATCCGGCGACACGCTCGACTTCTCCATTTACGATCCGGACAACCCGTCCGCGACCCTGCCGGTTCGCTACGACCGCGGCGTGTCGGCCACTTTCGGCAACGGGGTCACGGCCATATGCACGGGCACGCTCGAGGGTGGCGTGCTGCGCTGCACCCAGCTGGTCACGAAGTGCCCGAGCAAGTACGAGACGGCAAGCGACGCCTTGTCCGTCTCCCAGCTGAAGGGCTACGGCGAGGCGATCGTGTCGAAGAACGTGAAGGTGAGGGGGACGCTTTCGGCGGGCAGCCTGAAAGGCGTCGACGGCGACCCGCGCCTCGTGCTCGAGGAGGCGGGCGCATCAGGCGAGCAGCTGCCCGTGCGCTACGCCGGGGCGCTTTCGGATGCGGTTCGCGAGAAAGCGGCGCTCGTCGTGACGGGCGCCTTGCAAAAAGACGGAACCTTCGAGGCGACGCAGGTCGCCCTCGAGGACACGGGCAATTGATGGGTTTTCGGTCTCCATGTTCAACGCCATAGGGAATTTCTGCCTGCTCGTCGCCTTCGTCTCCGTCGTGGCGGGTTTCGCGTCCAGCCTTTTGGCATGCACCTTCGCCCGCCGAAAGGCGCCGCAGACGCGCGGGCTGCTCATGTGGGCCGCGCTTTTGGGTGCGGGGCTCGTGTTCGTCGCCTTGACCATGTGCTGCCTCGTCATCGTCGTGTGCCTGTTTTCCGGCGACACCTCCATCGAGTACGTCGTCGAGGAGCGCAGCGACGCCGGCGACGGATTGCGCTGGCTGTACCTGCTGTCCGGCTTGTGGGCGGGCAGCCAGGGCTCCCTGCTCTTTTGGGCATGGCTCATCTCGGCTTTCGTCTTCTACATGGCCTACCGGTACTACAACTCGGGCGAGAGGGTCGACGCGGCGGCGCTTTCCATCCAGTTCGCCGTGCTGGCCGTCTTCTCGGCCACCCTGCTCTTCTCCGAGGACATGCGCCCCTTCATCCCGACCGATGAGAGCTACTTCGACGCGAACGGCGAGCTTGCGGTGGCGGCATCTGTCCTCGGGATGAACCCGCTGCTCGAGCATTGGGCCATGGCCATACACCCGCCCACGTTGTTCATCGGCTACGCGGGCATGACGGTGCCGTTTTCCTATGCGCTCGCCGCCTTGCTCGCAGGCGACGACTCGTGCACATGGGTCGAACGGGTGAACGGGGTGACGGCGTTTTCGTGGCTGTTCTTGGGCGCTGGCATCGGGCTGGGCGCCGTGTGGGCCTACGTCGTCTTGGGCTGGGGCGGCTATTGGGGCTGGGACCCCGTGGAAAACGCGAGCCTGCTGTCGTGGCTGTGCTGCGTCGCCCTCATGCACTCCTTCACCGTCTACCGCACGCACGGCGCCTTCAAGCGCTGGAGCGTCGTCGCGGCCTGCCTGGCCTTCATGTTCGTCCTCGTGGCCACCTTCATCACGCGCTCCGGCATCGTCTCGAGCGTGCACGCGTTCCAAGGCGACACGGTCTCCGCGTGGCTGTTCGGGGCGGCCATCTGCGTGGCGGGCCTTGCGGCGCTTTGCGGCGTCTTCGTGCGCCCGAAGACGTTTGGGAAGACGGGAGGAGAAGGCGGCGCGGGTGAAAACGGCGCTGCGGCAGATGGCAAAGGCGCCGGCGGAGGCGAGAGCGCCGGCGAAGGCGAGGGCTCCTTCTTCAATCTGGAGTTCGCCTACTTCCTGAACAACCTCGTCATGATCGCCTGCTCGTTTCTGCTCGCCTACCTCACCCTCGCCTCGGCCCTGCCGTCGTGGATGCCGCTCGGCGGCCAGAGCGTGCCGACGAGCATGTACGCGGCCATAGCCCGCCCCGTCGGCATCGTGGCCACCTTCATCATCCTCGCCGTCGTCGCGGTGGCGCCGCTGCTCGGATGGCGCAAAGCCGGCGGCAGGCGCTTTTGGCGGCGCCTCCGCGTTCCCGCGCTTGCCGCGCTCGCGGTCTTCGCCGCGCTCGTCGCCTACTGGGCCTTGTGCCTTCTGCCCGCCTACGATGCACAGGTGGCGGCAGGCGGCAGCGGCGCGCAAGACCTTCTCGCGGCAGGGCCTGCCGTCTATTGCCACGCGCTCGCCATCGCGGCGTTTGCCGTCGCCTCGCTGCTTTTGTGCACGAGCCTCGCCTCCTTCGCCCGCGCCTTTTCGGCCGTGCGCGCCGCAGGCTCGGACGCGCGGGGACGGACGGGAAGCCCCGAGACCCTCGCGTCCATCGCGCGCGACGCCTCGCCGCGGCAGCCGTCCCGCCGCAGCCCGCGCGTCTTCTTCGGGCGTCTGGGCGGGATGCTTGCCCATGCCGGCCTCGCCGTCATCCTCATCGGCCTCGTGGGCTCGAGCATGTACGTCACCGAGAAGAGCGGGTATCTGGCAGGAGACGACGACTCTCAGGCAAGCCACGAGATCCAGATAGGTTCCTACACGGTCTCGCCGGGCGAGGCCACGGGCGAGAGGTACGAGGACGGCGCCCTCTACAAGCTCACGTTGAACGTGAAGGATGCGAACGGGGAAAGCTTCACCATGACCCCCTCCATCTACCTCGACATGTCGACGAGCCAGCAAAAGTACAACGCCGCCGTCGTCTCGAGCATCGGACACGACGTCTTCGCGGTCTACCAAGGCGTCAACGACGACGGCGACTATTCGGTGGACTTGCGGATAAACCCGCTCATCTCCTTTGTGTGGGCGGGCTTTGCCCTGCTCATGCTGGGCACTGCGATCGGGCTTTTCGCCAAGCGCGACGCCCGCCCCGCCCTGGTCTGCAAGCCCGGGGACGCGAAAGGCGGGGCCAGGTGAGCGAGACGGCGATTTCAGCCCGCGGCCTGTCGCGTGCCTACGCGCATCGCCGCGCCCTGCGCGACGTCAGCTTCGAGTTGCCACGCGGCGCCTCCCTTGCCGTGCTCGGGCCTAACGGCGCGGGCAAGTCCACCTTGCTGCGCATACTCGCCGGTCTCGAGCGCCGCAGCTCCGGCGATTTCACCATCTTCGGCCTCGACCCCGAGAAACAAGGCGACGAGCTGCGCGCCCGCATGGGGTTTCTCACCCACAAGCCCATGCTCTACCCGGACTTGACCCCGCGGGAAAACCTCCTCTTCTTCGCGCGCCTCTACGGCGTGCCCGACCCGCGCGCACGCGTCGCGGAGCTGCTCGACGCCGTGGAGCTGTCGCACCGCGCAGACGATGCCGTGCGCGGCTTCTCGCGCGGGATGGTGCAGCGCCTGGCACTTGCCCGTGCGCTCGTCGCCGACCCCGAGCTGCTCTTGCTCGACGAGCCTTACACCGGGCTGGACCCGCGCGCCGCCGCGACGCTCGAGGGCATGGTCTTCGGTTCGGGCTGCGCCGTAGGCCCGGATGCGGCTGCCGACGCGGGCTCGCATTCCGGCGTCGGCGCGGACCCGGCCGCGGGCCGCACCGTCGTCGTGGTCAGCCACGACCCGAAGACCGCGTGGCGGCACGCGAGCCACGTCATGGTGCTCGTGCACGGCACGCTCGCCGCCTTCGAGGAGGCGGCGCCCGGCGCCTACCCGGAGTTTTCCGAGCGCTACGCGGCGCTGCTCGAGGGGGGCCGGCGATGAGGCGGCCGGCAAAGCCCACGACGAGGCCCGCGACGGGGCGCGCCCCCTCGTTTTTCGCCCAGTACCGTCTCCTTCTGGCAAAAGACCTGCGCCAGGAGTTCAAGACGCGTTCGATGCTGGCCGATATGGGCTTCTACGCCCTGCTCGTCCTCGTCGTCTGCGGCGTGGCCTCCTCGCGAGACGGCGGGTCGGACGCCGTCTCGCAGCTTGCCGGCGGCCTCGTCTGGGTCGTCATCGTGTTCTCGGCGCTGCTGGGCCTGTCGCGTTCGTTTTCGCACGAGCGCGAGGCGGCGGCGCTCGAGGGCGTCATGCTCGCGCCCGTCGACCGTTCCGTCATCTACCTGGCGAAACTCTCCGCCAACCTCGTTTTCCTGGCGCTGGTCGAGGTCGTCGTCTTGCCGCTGTTCTGGCTGTTCTTGCTGGGCGGCGCACCGTTGCCGGCGACCTTTCCCTTCACCGTCGCGGCCATCGCGGCCGGCAGCGTCGGCGTCTCGGCGGTCGGCACGATGCTTGCCACGTTGGCCATGCGCGCGCGTGGCGGCGAGGTCTTGCTCGCCATCCTCTTCATCCCGCTTTCCCTGCCCTTGCTCTATTCTTGCGTCGCCGCGACGGGAGCCGCCTTCGCGGGCGCGGACGGGTGGATGGACGCCTTCGTGCCCGCCATGGTCTTGATGTGCGCCTACGACGTGGTCATGACGCTGGTCTCGTGGGTGCTCTACGATTTCGCGCTGGAAAGCGGATGAGGGGGGCGGGTCTTTCGGGATGGAGACTGACGGCGCGCAGGGAACGGGCGGCACGGCCGCGACGGCAGGGAACACGGCCGCAACGGGCGGCATGGGAAAGCGAGACGGGGGAGACGGCATGGAAAAACTCGACGTGCAACCCGCGCAGGCCGGGGAGGGCGCGGCGCGAGCGGACGGCGCGCGTCCCGATCGGGGCCGTTCGCTCGTGCGCGAGCAGCTCGCGCTGGCCGCCGGCGCCGTCTTGAGCGCCGCCGGCTTCATATGCGCCTTCACCGTCGCGCCGCTCGTCTTGGGCGCCGAGGTCGTGCCCGAGCTCGTGGGCGACACCATGGTGCAAAACCAGCTGCTCTTCAGCCAGAAGATCTTCTACTTCCACATGCCGGTGGCGCTCGTCTCCTTCGTCGCGGTGCTCTTCCAGGCGGCCTTCTCCATCGCCTACCTGAAGACGCGCGACGCGGCATGGGATCTGCGCGCGCGCACCGCGATGGAAGTCGGCCTCGTCTTCATCGTGTGCACCATGGCCACGGGCGTCGCGTGGACGCGTTTCGAGTGGGGCGTGTGGTGGACCTGGGAGCCGCGCCTGACCACCTACCTCGTCTTGCTGCTCTTGGCCATCGCCTACTTCGTCTTGCGCCGCGCCTTCGACGGGCAGGAGCGCCAGGGCGTGCTGGCGGCGGTTTTCGGCGTGCTCCTCTTCGTCGACGTGCCCGTGTGCTTTGCCGTCACGCGCCTCATCCCCAACACGACCCATCCCGTCATCTTGCGCAGCGACGGCGGCATGACGGCCGAGATGGTCGTGGCGCTGTTGCTCGCCTTGGCGGGCATGGCGCTTGCGGCCTGGGCGCTCTACCGTCTGCGCCTGCGCCAGGCAGCCGTCGCGGCCCGCATCGCCGCCCTGAAGGACATGCTCGAACAGGATTGAGATAGGAGACCTACCGTGAACTCGTTGCTCTCGTCTGTCTACAGCGCCGTTTTGCCGAGCGCCCCCTACGTCATCGCCGCCTACGTGCTCGTCTGGGTCGCCTTGTTCGCCTTCGTCGCGGTGTTGGCGCGCGGCGTCCGCAAAAACGAGCGCGACCTCGCGCGCATCGAGGCCGAGATGGAGAAAATGCGGGAAAAAGTGCCCGAATAGGTGTTGTGTTTCTCGGAAATTGCTTTATATTCTAGGCGTTTTTCGGGAAAGGGGCGCGCAAGGCCGGGTCCGGATGGCGCACGAGACCGTCCGTGCCGTGCATGCGCGGCGGTCGGACGTCGTGCGGCAGGCGGTCGTCCCGCGCAGGCCTTGCCGCAGGATGGAAACGCACGAAGGGGGGGCGCATATGGGTTCTGAAAAGGGAATTTCCAGAAGGTCGCTGCTGAAGGGCTTTGGAGCCGCCGCGGCGGTGGGCGCGGTGGGAAGCGTTGCCGCGGCCACGGAAAAGGCGCAGGCCGTCACGGTGGTGGACAGCGCGGCCGCAGCGAAGACCGGCTACATCAAGACCAACACCGGCTATCCGGCCGAGAACCCGCAGTGGCTGGGCGAGGCGCCGTGGGTAGACGAGAAGTCCATCTCCGAGACCGTCGAGGCCGAGGTCGTCGTGGTCGGCGCGGGCACGGGCGGCATGCCCGCCATCTGCGCTGCGGCAGAAGAGGGCGCGAAGGTGTGCGTCGTCGAGCGCCAGGCGGACGTGTTCCGCATGAAGGAAGACATCGGCTCCATCAACTCCACGATGCAAAAGGACTACATCAAGCAGCATCCGGAGTACGCCATCAGCGAAAAGGACGCGCTCGAGGAGATCGTCCGCTACGCGAACGGCTACTGCAACTACGACCTCGTGAAAGTGTGGATCCGCGAGTCCGGCGCCTATGTGGACTGGTACAAGCAGCTCATCGAGGCCTCCGGCGAGTACCATCTGGAGTTCGAGGCCGGCCTGGGCACCGAGGACGGCCAGCGCGACCGCTCCTTTGCCACCGGCCACAGCCCCCAGAAAAACGGCGAGAGCGCCTCGAAGACCATCGAGCAGATATTCAAGGAATACGCGGACGGCAAGAGCAAGATCGACTGGCGCTTCCGCCACTGCCTGGTGAAGCTCGAGCAAGACGGCTCCGGGCGCGTCACGGGGCTGATCGCCCGCAACGAGCAGACCGACAAATACGTGCGCGTCAAGGCGAGCAAGGGCGTGATCATGGCCACCGGCGGGTATTCCACCTCGCTGGAGATGATGCGCGCCCTGCAGCCGGAGATCCTCGACGTGAAAATCGCCGTGGACGGCTCGGGCAACCCCTCCACGGGCCTGGGCATCAAGGCCATGATGTGGGCGGGCGCGCGCAAAGACCCCGTCGGCACCTCGATGCTGTTCAACCGCGCCTGCTGCAAGCCGGACGCCACGGCAGGCTACGGCACGCCGGGGCGCTGGTTTTGGTTCGGCGAGCAGCCCAACTTGAAGGTGAACCTGGAGGGCAGGCGCTTTTGCAACGAGAGCGGCCCGTACGACTACATGCTGCATTCCGCGTACATGCAGCCGCACCACACCTACTGCACCATCTGGGACGCCAACCACGCGAAGTACGCCGAGCAGTTCGACGAGGTCGGCTGCTGCAGGCTCTTCCCCTTCCCCAACGGCGCGAAGAACAACATCCCCATGGCCAGGGTCGACACCATGATCGACAAGCTGGTCGAGGACGGCTACGTGGTGAAGGCCAACAGCATCGAGGAACTGGCCCGGGGGCTGAACATCCCCGTCGACGCCTTCAAGGAGACGGTGGACACCTATAACGGCTATGCCGCGAGGAAAAGCGACCCCGACTACCACAAGGAGCCGCATCGCCTGACGCCGGTGGACACGGCGCCGTTTTACGGGGCGCGCACCGGCGCATGGCACCTCACCACGCTCGACGGCGTGCTCATCAACACCGACATGCAGGTGCTCGACGGCGACAACAACCCGATTCCCGGATTGTTTGCCACGGGCGACTGCTCGGGCGGCTTTTTCTCCACCACCTACCCGAACCTCATGACGGGCCTTGCCTGCGGCCGCACGATGACGTTCGGGCGCCATGCAGGCAAACACGTCGCGAAGCTCTAGCGGCAAGACGCGCGGACAGGAGACACGATATGACTGAAAAAACAGAGAACGTGGAAAACGAGGGCGCGAAGGCCGAGGCTGCGGCGGGCGAGGAGAACGCCGCGCAACACGAGGCCGTGCGGGCAGACGAGAAGGGCGCCGCGCAATCCGACGGGCAGCCCGCCGCCTGCGACGTCGACAGCAAGATGGCCGCGGCCGCGGCTGCAGCCGCCCCGCATGCAGACGATGCGGACGCGGCGCCGCAGGCCGACGGCAAGCCGACCGTCACGCTGCCCTGGAAGTTCGGCCGCGACAAGCCGATCGTGGTGCGCCGCGCATGGGCGACCGTCGGCGTCGTCGTGATCGTGCTCGTCGTGGCCGGCATAGGTTTCGGCATATGGCACGACCAGCCGGGCTTTTGCAGCACTTTGTGCCACAGCCCCATGAGCAAGTACGTCGACGGCTACACCTCCGACGCCTCGACGCTTGCCTACCAGCACGGGCACGTGGTGAAAAGCGGCGACGGCGCCAACGAGAAGGCCGCCGCCACCTTGAAAGACGGCGTCTCCGACAGCTCCATGAACTGCCTGTCGTGCCATGTCCCCAAGATAGGCGAGCAGATCTCCGAGGCCGGCAAATGGCTGGACGGCAACTACACGATCGACAAAGACAACAACCTCGTCTTGGCGACCCCGAACTACAAGGCGAACAAGGAGTTTTGCACCAGGTGCCACGACTACGAGAAGGTCATCGCCTCCACCGAGCACTACTGGGGCGACGACGAGGCGGCCAACCCGCATGCCTCGCATCAAGGCGACCTCGAGTGCTCGAGCTGCCACAACGTGCACGGCACCTCGACGCTCATGTGCTCGAGCTGCCACAACTTCAACGTGCCGGACGGCTGGCAGACGACCGGCCAGGAGCAGGCAAAGGCGCAATCCTAGGGCAGGCTTCATGCACATTCCGCGCATGTGCTCCACGAGGCATGCGCGCGCGGGCAGGCTGCAGTGCGGCCTGCCCGTTTTTTTGTGCCCTCCCCGCCGGATGCCTCGCTTTTCAACCTGCCCGCGCCCGTCGCGCCTTCTGCCCGCGCCCGGCGTGCCTCCTGTCCGTGGCCGCCGCGCCGTCGCTTTGGCGCGCTCGCAGGCCGCGGCGTTGCCCACCCGCTTCACCGCCCGCTATACTCGCAGCGTACGTGATGTTTCGGGCCGCGCGGACAAGGCGCGGCGCATCGAGGAGAAGGAGCACGGGCATGACGGTGAAAGTGGGCATCAACGGATTCGGCCGCATCGGGCGCCTGGCGTTTCGCCTGGCAGAACTCGACCCGGACGTGGAGGTCGTCGCCATCAACAACCCGAGCGACCTCGACTGCGCGGCTTATCTGGTGAAATACGATTCTTGCCAAGGGCGCGTCTTCGATGACGTGCATGCAGGCGACGGCGCGCTTTTCGTCGACGGCCACGAGATCCACGCGTTCCAGACGCGCGATCCCAAGGAGACGGTCTGGGGCGAGTACGGCGCGCAGGTCGTGATCGAGTCCACGGGCAAGCTGAAAGACAAGGCCAGCTGCCAGGCCCATCTCGACAACGGCGCCGAGAAGGTGCTCATCACCGCCCCCGGCAAGGAGGTGGACGCCACCATCGTCTTGGGCGTGAACGACGACGTCTACGACCGCGACACCATGCATGTCGTCTCCAACGCGAGCTGCACGACGAACTGCCTCGCGCCCTTCGCCAAGGTCCTAAACGACAGCTTCGGCATCAAGCGCGGCTTCATGAACACCATCCACTCCTACACCAACGACCAGAAGGTGCTCGACGTCCACCACAAGGATTTCCGCCGCTCGCGTGCCGCCGCCTTGAGCCAGATCCCGACGACGACCGGCGCCGCGCGTGCCGTCTCGCTGGTCATCCCCGAGCTCGAAGGGCGCCTCGACGGCATGGCCACGCGCGTGCCCACGCCCACCGGCTCGATGGTCGACCTCGTGTGCGAGCTGGAGCGCCCGGCCAGCGCCGAGCAGATCAACGCGGCGGTCGAGGCGGCGGCGGCAGGGCCGATGAAGGGGATACTCGAGTATTGCACCGACCCGATCGTGTCGGCCGATATCATCGGCAACAGGCATTCGAGCATCTTCGACAGCCTGCTCACGAAGGTCTTGGGCGGCGGCACGGGCGACTTCGTGAAGTGCGTCAGCTGGTACGACAACGAGCTGGGCTACTCGCAGCGCGTCGTGGACCTGGCCAAGCGCCTCGTGGCCTAGCAGATGAGCGGCGCGCGTTTTGCGGGACACGAAAGCGGGTTCACGGTGAAGGGGGCGGGGCGCGTCTCGTGCATGTGCGCATCTTCGCGCACGTGCGGCCCGCGCCGTTCGCATCGAGGGCCCGAGGCGGGCGCTTTGCGTTGAACGCGAAGATCCTCGTGGCCACGACGAAGCCGTACTGGATGCCGGACGACGACGTCTACCTGCCCGTGCGCGTGGGCGCGGCGCTTGCCGACGACGCGGGCGGGTTGCCGCCGCGTTTCGCGCGCGACGACGCGGGCGAGGACATCTCGCAGAGAAACCCGCGCTACTGCGAGCTGACCGCCTTGTATTGGGGCTGGAAGAACCTCGATTGCGACTATCTGGGCCTTGTGCACCACCGGCGGCATTTCCGGGGGTCCGGCCCGCGCCGCGTCCTGCGCGCCGCCGAGCTGGACGCCTTGCTCGAGCAGGCGCCCGTCCTCGTGGGCCGTCCGCGCGACTACCGCATAGAGACGGTGGAAAGCCATTATGCCCACACCTTCGACGGAGCGCACCTCGACGCGGTGCGCGCGACGCTCGCCGCCGGCCGTCCTGCTTTTCTCGACGCCTTCGAGCAGGTGCTGGGAGGCACGCGCCTGCATATATGCAACATGTCCGTCATGCGCCGCGACATCCTCGACAGATATTGCACGTGGCTGTTCGACGTGCTTTTCGCCTGCGAGCGGCGCATCGATTTCTCGGGGATGAGCCCTTTCGAGGAGCGCGTGATGGGGCGCCTCGCCGAGCGCCTGCTCGACACCTGGCTCGTCGCGACGGGCACGCCCTTTGCCGAATGCCCCGTCGTGAGCCTCGAGAAGACGAACTGGGCGAAGAAGGGCGGGGCGTTTCTGGCGGCGAAGTTTCTCGGCCGGCCCTACAGGCAAAGTTTCTAGCGTGTGAAAACGCGCCGTGCGGCGTTTGCCCCTTTCGCGGCCGTCGAGGAAGATCGTGGATCGGACGCGCCCGGAATTGGTGTAGGATGCGCCCTGGCGAAAAACCGCGAAACAGCCGAGAGGAGCCACCTGGCATGACCACGCAGACGCATACCGGCATTGCCGCAGGCGCGTCGCGCGTCGCTGCTTGGTGGTGGAACGAGGCCTGACCGGGGTTTCACCGCCAGCTTTTCGTTTCCGCAAAGGTTTTGAAGGCTCTCGGGAAAACCCCCGAGGGCCTTTTTCTTGCGCGGGAACGTCTTTCACCTTCACCACGAAAAACCTTTCCCGCACAAGGCCGATGCGCGAACACGCGAAGCCCGGTTGAAGGGGCGCGCCGCGACGAGGAGCGGACGCGGCCACGCGACAGAAAGGAAGCACCATGAGCACGAGCACGGACATGAACGACGCCGCCACGGCCACGAGCGCGGGCGCGGACTCGCGGGGCAAGGGCAAGGGCAAGGGCAAGGGCAAGGGCAAGGGCACGGGCACGGGCGCCGCGAACGCGAACGCCGCGTCCACCACCATTCCGCACCGCCTCTACCTGCGCGAAGACCAGATCCCGACGCGTTGGTACAACTTGCGGGCCGACATGCCCGCCGCACCCGAGCCCATGCGCCTGCCATCCGGCAAGATCGCCGAGCCCGCCGATATCGCGCCTGTTTTCTGCGACGAGCTGGTGGCCCAAGAGCTCGACGACGCGACGGCCTACTTCGACATCCCCGAGCCGGTGTTGGAGATGTATCGCGTCTACCGCCCCTCGCCGCTGTGCCGCGCCTACAACCTGGAGCGCGCGCTGGGCACCCCGGCCAAGATCTACTACAAGTTCGAGGGCAACAACACCTCCGGCTCGCACAAGCTGAACTCGGCGCTCGCGCAAGCCTACTACGCGCAGGCGCAAAACCTGGAGAAGATCACGACGGAGACGGGCGCGGGCCAGTGGGGCACGGCGCTGTCCGAGGCCGCCGAGCACTTCGGCGTGGACCTCGACGTCTTCATGGTGAAGTGCTCCTACGAGCAAAAGCCCTTCCGCCGCAACATCATGGAGACCTTCGGCGCCACCGTCACGCCCTCGCCGTCGGAGACCACCGAGGTCGGGCGCAAGATGCTGGCCGCCAACCCCGCCTCGACCGGCTCGCTGGGCACGGCCATATCCGAGGCCGTCGAGCGCGCGCTGCACGTGCCGCGAAACCGCGGGCGCTACCAGCTGGGCTCGGTGCTCAACCAGGTGGTCTTGCACCAGTCCGTGATAGGCCTGGAGAGCTATGCCGCCTTCGAGGAGCTGGGCGAATATCCCGACATCGTGATCGGGTGCGCGGGCGGCGGCTCGAATCTGGGCGGGCTCGTCGCGCCGTTCATGCGCGACAAGATGCGCAAAGAGCGTCCCGGCACGCGCTTCATCGCCGTCGAGCCCGCGAGCTGCCCGAGCCTCACGCGCGGGCGCTACGCCTACGATTTCGCCGACACGGGCCAGACCTGCCCGCTCGTCAAGATGTACACGCTGGGCAACGGCTTTCTGCCCAGCCCCGACCACGCCGGCGGCTTGCGCTACCACGGCATGAGCCCCATCGTGTCCAAGTTGAAGCACGACGGGCTTCTGGAGGCCCGTGCGGTGAAGCAGACCGACGTGTTCGCGGCGGCCGTCGAGTTCGCGCGGCTCGAGACCATCTTGCCGGCGCCGGAGAGCGCGCATGCCATCTACGCGGCGATGGAGGAGGCCGGGCGCTGCGCGGAGACGGGCGAGGCCAAGACGATACTCTTCGGCCTGACGGGCACGGGATACTTCGATATGATGGCCTATGATGCGTTCAACAGGGGCGAGATGGTCGACCATGTGCCCGACGACGCCGAGTTGGAGGCGGGGTTCGCGACGATTCCGGCCGTCGAGGGCGTGCAGGCCGCGGGCGGGTTGGAGCTGTAGCCGGGCGGCCCTGAGGCTCAGGGCCGGGCATCGGGCGGCCCTGGAGCTGTGGGCCTGAGGCCGCAGGAGATGCCTGCGCGCGAAGCGGGCCTGGCCGGCCCTGGAAGGGCCGCAAGCTGAAGGTATGGGGATTTTCGATTGGGAAGAAGGAGGCGCGCGGCATGGCGGGAATGCTCTCGGTGGTGGCCACGCCCATCGGCAACCTGGGCGACATGACCCCGAGGGCGCTCGAGGTCCTGGCGGCAGCGGACGCGGTGTGCGCCGAGGACACGCGCGTCACCGGGCGCCTGCTCGCGCATTTCGGCATCGAGACGCGGCTGGAGCGCTGCGACGAGAACGTCATCTCGCGGCGCGCGCCCGCCCTCGTGGAGCGCATGGCCGCAGGCGAGCGCATCGCGTTTTGCAGCGACGCCGGCATGCCGGGCGTGAGCGACCCCGGGATGCGGCTGGTGGACGCGGCGCGGGCGGCAGATGTGGCCGTCGAGGTGCTGCCCGGCGCCTGCGCGGTGCCGACCGCCCTCGTGGCGGCCGGATTCGGCGGCACGGCCTTCTACTTCGGCGGTTTCCTGCCGCGCAAGGAGGGCGCCCGCCGCAAGGCGCTGCTTTCCGTGGCAGAGCTCGACGCGGCGCTCGTCTTCTACGAGTCGCCGCGCCGCGCGGCCGCGACGCTTGCCTCCATGGTGCAGGTGCTCGGCGAGCAGCGTCCGGTGGCCATGTGCCGCGAGTTGACGAAGCTGCACGAGGAGGTGGTGCGCGCGCCGGCACGCGAGCTGGCCGCGCAGCTGGCGGCGCGCCCCGACTTGAAGGGCGAGCTGGTCTTGGTGCTCGCCCCTCCCTCCTCCGCGGGCGCGCGCACGGCGTTTTCCGAGGCGGCGCTCGACGAGCGCATCGTCCACGCCCTGGCCATGGGCAAGAGCAAATCGGCGCTCGCCCGCGAGCTCGCCGCCGAGACGGGCGCGCCGCGAAACGACGTCTACCGCCGCGTCCTCGAGCTTTCAGGGAGGCGGGGCTAGGCGCGCGGCCGCGGCGTTTCGCGCCCCGTCCGGCCCGTTTTACGCCAGATCGCCTAAAACGTCGCAGATGTCTGCATCTATGCAAATGGATTGTCGCCGTATGTCGGCAGGGCAAAAGGCCTCGCCCTTGTTGATGCATGCATACGTCGCATCGGGGTTGCTCGCCGTCATCTGCCAAAACGGGTACTTGACGATCACGGGCGTGTTGAATCCCACGCCCAGCTCCAAGTAGAGCACCTTGCCGTCTCGATGGTTGCGCAGGAAGGTCTCGTAGCGCTGCGCCGCCATGTGCCATCCCTCGTCTTCGACAAAGGAATTGTCGCTGCGCAAATTGGTGGTGAGGGGTTTGCCGCAATGCGGGCAGTAGGGCACGAGCTCCGACGGGATGCGCATGTCGCGTTGCCGGGCAAGCATCTGCCGCACCGCCTTCTCGTTGTCGAAGGTCTCACGGCAACAAGGCGCGCTGCACTGGAACAGGCCGTAATCGCCTTGGGTGTAGAACAGCCGTCCCTTGTCGAAACCTGCCCTTTGGAAGCAATGATCGACGTTGGTGGTTATGGCGAAATACTCTTTGCCGTCCACGAGCTTCAGGAGGTCTTTATACACCGGTTTCGGGGCGTCGACGTAGCGGTTGACGAAGATGTAGCGGCTCCAATAGGCCCAGAACTCCTCCAACGAGGAAAAGGGGTAGAAGCCTCCGGAATACATGTCGCTGAACCCGTATTTTCGCGCGAAGTCCGAGAAATGCTCTTGGAAGCGCGCGCCTGAATAGACAAACCCCGCGGCTGTGGAAAGTCCCGCGCCGGCTCCGAGCACCACGGCGTCCGCTTCGTCTAGAGCCCTCTTCAGCTTGCTAGCGAGCTGCGAGGAGCTTTGCGTAGATGGCTTTGTCCAGGTCCTTGAAAACATCGAACACCACTTTCTTCACGCTGGTCCGGCGAGCGAGAAACCGGGTCGCCTCATCGACGGCTATGCTCGCCGCAAGACGGTTGGGGAAATGGAATTCCCCTGTCGAGATGCAGCAAAACGCGACGCTTTCCAGGCCGTTTCGCGCAGCGAGCTCCAAACACGAGCGATAGCACGAGGCCAGCAGCGCTTTGTCTCGGTCGGTGACGCCGGCCTCGACGACGGGGCCGACCGTGTGCAGCACATAGCGGCACGGCAGGTTGAAGGCGGGCGTGATCTTCGCTTGCCCCGCGGGTTCGGGGCAGCTCCGGTCTGCCATGAGCTTGGCGCAGGCAAGGCGCAGCTGCACGCCCGCGAAGGTGTGGATGGCGTTGTCGATGCAACGGTGGTTCGGCACATAGCAGCCGGTCATGCCGCTGTTCGCGGCATTGACGATCGCGTCGCATCTGAGGGTGGTGATGTCGCCTTGCCAAAGGCAGAGGCCGTTTCGGCAGGCCGCCAGGTCTTCGCAATCCGTGATGCCTGCCGCGGCGATTTCGGCCTTCAGGTACTCGTTTTGGACCTCGAGGAACTCTTCGCCCGCGGGCTGCGGCGCGCGCACGTTCATGAGCGCGCGCAGCAAGGCGCGCTGGCCTTGCGCGTCGTGTGGGATGTCCGTGCCCCGGCATTCCGCGCGCTCGTCAAGCAGCGCGCGAATGAGAAACACCCTTTTCTCGCATTGGTCCATCTGAATTCCTCGGCATCCGTGTTGCCCGAAAGCCCGCTTCTCCTTTCGCGCTTGCCATGAGAGCGCAGCACGGCCCCCGGGTAAAGTAGGCACAATTCTGTTTCATAGTTACCGGCAGGTAACCGTCGGCGGACGCGGAGGCAGCGTCGCTTTTCAACGCGGGTCTTGCGCGAGGAGGCCCGGAAGGGAAAAGGAGAGGGGTCGCTCGCACGGCGGAAAGCGCGCCGAAGACCTCGAGCGCCATGCCGCCTCTTGCTGCGCCAGAGGTCCACGGTCGCATCTAGTTGCTGGCGCAGTGCAAGCCCCCCCGGTCTTCCTTGTGCGCGCAATGTCCCGCAAAATCGTGTCCGCCCCCCTGCGTATCATGCTTTGCGGAAATCGTGTCCGGGCGCCCGTGTACCATGTGTCCGTGCAAGTTTGAATCGACTTCAGGAGGTTGAAAATGACAGACAACAAGACAGGAAACAAGAACGTCAACGATGTGTACGACATGCTCAAGGAGGCAGCGGCGCCGGGCGGGCCGCAGGCTCTGGCGGCGACGACGAAGCTGAGGCCTGCGGGCGGCCCCGAGCGCTTGGTCGCGCCGGCTCGCTACTCGTTTGGCAAGGATAGCAAGAGAAGCGGATCGACCTATGTTTTCGAGAGGCGTTTCTTGCCTGGTGAAGATGGGGGCTGCGATGGCGGTGGGGCCGTGACCACCGTCCTTCTCGACTCGCGCGAGTCCAACGCGAACCGGCTGGAAGAGGCCATACGTATGGCCGTCGGTACCGAGGGGCACGTTTTCTCGAAGATGCCGAGCATCGAGGTCGTCTATGGACAAGGCGAGGAGCAGGAGGTTTTCTACGACTACGAACTGCCTCACCGCGCGTTCGATGCGCATATCAGATTTGCTAAGCCCGAGGAAGGAAAACTGGGGTGCTATAAGAAGGCGCGCAAGGCGACTCCGCGTGACGCGGGTGCCCTGTTCGATATCAGCCCCATAACCGTCTTGTTGGGCGGCTGGGATTCCACGAGAGGCCGCGCGAAATTTCCTGCCTTGATTGTTGGGGAAATATTCGGGATCCTCGCCGATCAGTCATGTGAACGGGAAGATGCCATACGCAGGCGCAATGGCGCCCGTCTCGATCCCGTGTCGCCTAATTTTGAATTGCTTGCGTTCAGTTCAGATGAATTGAACGGGACGGCGGAGGAGGGGAACACCAAAATTATCGTTGAAGACAGTAATAAGAAGAAAGGGAAAAAGGAGAAAGGGAAAAAGGCATCTACCTTGAATTTGGGCTATATACCTCCAGCGATCGATGGCACAGACGGCGTTGCGGTCTCCTCGATCGTCCGGCACAACGTCTTGCAGTTCGGCGCGCTCCGTCGTCTCCATTTCGGAAAAGGGCCGGAAGGCGACAAGGCCATTCGCGCCCTGCTCGCGGCGATGGCGATAGACGCGATGGTTCGCGCAGGAGGCGAGCTTTTCCTTCGCGCGAATGCACAGCTGGTTCTTGCGGAGCCTGCGTGCGACTGGGTCGTTGACGATGCGGATGGGGGCGAGGAATCTTACAAGCCGCTTTCCATCGAGGAAGCAGATGCGTTGTTGTCTCAGGCCTACGAGGGTGCAAAGACAGCAGGAGCTGTCGACTGGGAGTCAAAGCCCGTCTTGAAGACAAAGGGCAACGAGAAAATCTACAACAGTAGGAAGACTGAGGAAGAAGACGAACCCAAATAAGTCGAAGGAGAACTGACGGGCAAAGCAAGACGCCTGAAGAAAGGAGGAATCCTCATGTCGTTTTCCATCAGCGCGACATTTCGCTTCGGCTACTACCAGGGACACGACAGCAGCGGCAGGACAGAAAAGTACCCGAATGCAGTGCGCCTGCAATGTGCTTTCGCCTCGGCAGCCTACTCGTTTGCCGCCTATGAGGATGGGGAGAGCGGAAAAGACGGGTTCGATGACGAGCTGGGCTTGCCTGAAAACTTGGCGGCCGCAATCTGCTGGTTTGAAGACAACCCCCCCGATGCCATCGAGTTTCCGAAAGCGGAGGTGCCGAAGGAATCGCCGAAAGCCCATCGACTGCCGGGCAATTGGAAATCAAACGACGCGTCGGACTTGCCTACGCTGGGCAACAGCAAGGTGAAAAAAGAGAAGGATGCCGCGCCCCACGTTTCGATGGGCGGTCCCATGGTCTGGTGGTGGAACGACGAACATGCGCCTGGCGACGGGGTGCGCGAGACCCTGAAAAAGCTCGCTGCGGAAATCCCCTATTTGGGTGAAGCCTGCTCGCCTGTCAAGATCTCCGTTTCCTCTATTGGCGAGATTCCGCCTGACGCATGCATAAAATGCGCCGATGGCGAATCTACGAGAAACGGTGTGCAGGACTACCGCGTTCCGTCGAAGGGGAACGCAAGGCGGCTTCAACAGGTGTGGGAGGAGAAAGATAAGGAGTACGAGGAGAAAAAACTAAAGCAGGCTGATAAAGAGGTGCCTGATTGGACTCCCGACAGGTGCTACACGGCTTGCTGCGACTACCGGCTCCCTGCAAAGGACGGCGAGGTGGAGCTGCCATGGGGCACGGGTTTTCTGCTCGAGGCAGCTCCTGCCGTCGGGCCTGGCACATGGCGACCCGAGCAGCGTCAATGGAAAGATTGGGCGTGCGCCATCCACGGGGCGCTTGTCAAAAGGGTTGATTCGTTGCAGGGGTCTGACTTGCCTGCGTTTCTCAGCGGACGTGGCGAGGAGGCGAACAACATGTCGATTCAGATTCTTCCGCACGACTACGAAGACCGTCTCGCCATCGACTTGCCCAACGGCGGGCACGCGGTCTTGCTCATGCTCCCGTCCAGTGCAAGGTCAGCAGACGTCTCGCTTCTATGGGAAAAGCTGGAGCGCCCGCTGCGCGTCTATTTGGGGAGACGGGGGGCTATCTGCCTCAAGAATCCGCGCGAAGTGGATTTGGGGCGGCTGTGGCGTGCGCCCGAAAAGGGGACGAGGCGTTGCTGGCAACCCATGCCCCTCTATGTCGCGGACAACCGGGCAGTACGACGCAAGGACGATGCGCGTCCGTGGACGATTGCCGATTCCATAAAGGTGTCGTTAGGCTACGTCTATCGGGATCTGCTCAAGGAAAACCAGCGCGACGAGGAAAGCCGGGGCGGCGGCAAAATCCCGCGCGGCGATGCGGGCAGGCTCGCGCTTTTGCAAAGGGTCGAGGAGCGTGGGGTGAAGGTGGAGGCGGGCTATCCGTTTGTCGTCTCGCACCCGAGGGATTACGCGCACCACATGAACAAGGACGCTCACTTCACCGCGGGGACAGGCCTTGTCGACCTTGGAGAACTTGCCGCCGGTTGCGAGACGCTCGCGCTGGCGATGGGGCAGTCCAGGCATTTTTCGGGCGGGTTTCTCGTTCCCGTCGACGTTCCCGCGAACAGCTAGGAGGCGCATATGGACGCAAGCCAAATCGAGGAGAAGCTTGATGAGTTCGGGGATTTTTTCTCCGCCCTCAACAAGGGGAATTTTCCCTACCAATGGCAGCTTCGCCTCCTGCGCTACATCATGGAGCATGAGGGACGCTGGCCTGCGGGCATCGACGCCCCCACCGGCGCCGGCAAGACCGCTGCCATCGAGGTGCATCTTTTCTTGAATGCGATTGCCGACGAGTGCGGCTTGAATGTCGCACGCAGGCTTGTCGCGACCGTCAACCGCCGCGCCTTGGTGGACAAGCAATACGCGCACGCCTGCGCCATCCAAAAGAAAATGGCAGAGGTGCTGCGCGAGGATCCCGGTGTGCGCGGCAAGGGCGAAAATGCGCTTGCCACGGCTGCCGCTGCCCTGCTCAAGCGGACGGGCGGCGCACAACCAGGCAACGAGGGCGCGGCGGAGAACAAGGCGGAGGTAGGGGATGCGGACGACGCGGTCGGCGCCATGCCGTTTGACGTAGTCAAGATCCGCGGCGGCCTAGATCCTGCCGAAATCGACAGGGATTGGAGGGTGCGCCCGACCCGTCCGGCGGTGCTGTGCATGACGCCCGACATGTTCGGCAGCAGACTGCTCTTCCGCGGATATGGTGTGCGTCGCTATATGC
>CAVIIZ010000020.1:0-2016 GCA_963642995.1 bacterium
GAGGGCGGCGCGGACGCGGCGCTGCCGAAAACGCAGTTGGGATACGAGCCGTTTCACGGGGTCTACCGCCGCGAGAGCTGCCTGCCCGCGGCCCGTGCGGCCGTCGAGGCGGGCGAGGCGCGGGCGACGGCCTTCCTCTCCGCAGTGGAGACGCTTGCCTTCACCGAGGAGATGGTCGAGGCCGCGGCCGGGCAAGGGGACTGCTTCATGAACGTGAACACCCCCGAAGAGCTGCGCGCGGCCGAGCGCCTCCTCGACGTCGCCGGCGCCTCTTAACTTTTTCTGAAAAGAACCCTTCTTTTTCCTGAAAACGCATCGTTTAGCGTATCCTCCTTGTTGGAAGCACGGTGAACCCGAACGCCCGCCCCTTGTCGGACGACGCGCCGTGGCGCGGGCGGCACGCGAGAGGAAGATGCGATATGACCGATTCGACAGGAAAACCCGTCCCGCCCGCGCAGACGACCACGTCGTCGGCGTCTGCGCAATCCGGCTCCGCGCAGGCTGCAGGCCAGCCTGCTGCCGCCCGGCCCGGCTTCGCGCAAACGGCGAACGCCGCGCCCCAGGCATCCGCGCAACCCGGTTTCGCGCAGCCCGCGGGTGCTGCCGCCGGACCCGGCGCAGGACAGCCGGGCGCAGGACCTGCCGTGGCGCAGGCCGGCGCGTGGAAGCAGGCCTCGGCACAGCAGCCCGCAAGCTCCGGCGCGCAGGCTGCAGGCCAGCCCGGCGCGGCGCAACAGCCCAAGCAGCCCAAGCAGGGCGGCGGCTTCTGGCGCGGGGTCCTCGGCGGCGTCGTGGGCGCCCTCGTCATGTTCGCCGTCGTCTTGCTGCTGTGGCAGTTCACCCCGGCCCTCAACGTGCTGAAAGGCGGCGCCACGGCCAACACGGGCGCCGGCGGCACCATCACCATCAACGGCAGCGGCGAGGCCTCGGTGGCCCAGGCGGTCGCGGCCAAGGACCTGAGCAGCGTCGTCACCATCTACGTCTTCACCGACACGGGGTCGAGCTGGAGCCAGCTGTTCGGCAACTCGGGCAACTCCGGCAACTCGTCCACGGCCAGCGCGCTGGGCTCGGGCGTCATCGTGAAGAAGGACGACACCTACAGCTACATCGTCACGAACTACCATGTGGTGGAAAACATCTCGCGCGCGGTGGTGTCCGTGGGCGGCGAGCAGGTGGAGGCCGAAAGCGTCGGCTACGACCAGAAGAGCGACCTGGCCGTCATCAAGATAAAGAAGACGGACACGACGGTGGCCGAGTGGGGCGATTCCTCGAGCCTGACGGTCGGGCAATGGGCCGCGGCCATCGGCAGCCCCTATGGCTACGAGCAGACGCTCACCACCGGCGTGATCTCGGCGCTCTACCGCTCCGACGTGCTCTCCAGCAGCAGCAGCGGCCTGGGCGGCACGACGGTCTACACCGACATGATCCAGACCGACGCGGCCATCAACCCCGGCAACTCCGGCGGCGGCCTGTTCGACGAGGAGGGCAAGCTCATCGGCATCAACACCTACATCTCGTCTACGAGCGAGTCGTCTGCGGGCCTGGGATTTGCCATCCCGCAGGCCACGGCGCAATCCGAGGTCGAGACGCTGATCTCCGGGCAAAGCGTCACCCACGCCTTCCTCGGCATACTCATGGGCAGCGACTCTTCGTCGAGCAACGGCTCGGTCTCCGGCGTGACGGTCGCGGCGGTCTACAAGGACACGGCGGCGGCGCAGGCCGGCCTGAAGACCGGCGACGTCATCACCAAGATAGACGGCAACGCCGTGTCGAGCACCTCGGACGTGAGCAAGGCGGTCGCGGCGAAGAAGGTGGGCGACGAGATATCGATCACCTACACGCGCAACGGCCAGGAGGCCACGGGCAAGGCAAACCTCGGCGACGACAGCGGCACGCACAGCGAGTACGCCGACGGCGGCTCTCCGGCCACGGGCAACTCGAACAGCGGCTCGGGCAGCTGGTGGGGCAACTCCGGCAACAGCGGAAACTCGGGCAACAACGGCAATTCCGGCAGCT
>CAVIIZ010000020.1:2026-26851 GCA_963642995.1 bacterium
CAACTCGGGCAGCTCGGGTAACCTCTTCGACTTCTTCAACAACTCCGGCAATTCCGGGTCGGGCGGCTCGAATTCCGGCAATTCCGGCAGCTCGGGCAGCAGCGGCAGCTCGAACAGCTCGGGTTCGGGCAGCTTCTGGAAATAGGGGCGGCGCCGGGCAGCGCTTCTCCGCACCCGGGGAAAGGGGGCGCGGCGTTTCAAGAGCGGAGCCGCCGCGCCCCGCAGACGACGCGAAGGGCCGGGCAGGGCGCACCTTGCCTTCGGCCCTTCGTCTTTTCGCCTGAAAACGTCCATGTGCGGCGCGGCCTTGGTTTTACAATACCTTCCAAGGAAAGCGGCTTTTTTCAGGGAGCAGGTTCATTCATGGCAAAGCACATCTTCGTCACCGGCGGCGTCGTCTCCTCGTTGGGCAAGGGCATCACGGCCTCCTCGCTGGGGCAGCTGCTGAAAAGCCGCGGCTACAAGGTCACGATGCAGAAGATGGACCCTTATCTCAACGTCGACCCGGGCACCATGAGCCCCTTCCAGCACGGCGAGGTGTTCGTCACCGACGACGGCCTCGAAAGCGACCTGGACCTGGGCCACTACGAGCGCTTCATCGACGAGAGCCTCACGCGCGAGAGCAACGTCACGCAGGGCTCCATCTACCAAAGCCTCATCGCCAAGGAGCGCCGCGGCGATTTTCTCGGCGGCACCGTGCAGGTCATCCCGCACGTCACGAACGCCATCAAGGAGCGCATCCGCCGCATCGCCGAGCAGACGGCGGCCGACATCGTCATCACCGAGATAGGCGGCACGGTAGGCGACATCGAGTCGCAGCCGTTTCTGGAGGCCGCGCGGCAGTTCCGCAAGGAGTGCGGGCCGCAAAACGTCGCCTTCGTCCACTGCACCCTCGTGCCCTACATCGCGGCGGCCCACGAGCTGAAGACCAAGCCCACGCAGCACTCGGTGAAGGAGCTGCAGTCCATCGGCATCCAGCCCGACTTCCTCGTCTTGCGTTCCGACCACGAGATATCCGACGCCATCCGCGAGAAGATAGCGATGTTTTGCGACGTCGACGCCGAGGGGGTCTTCGCCTGCGAGGACGCGCCCAGCATCTACGAGATCCCCCTGCGCCTGCACGCGCAGCACTTCGACGAGCTGGTCTTGCGCCGGCTGGGGCTGGACGCGCGCGAGGCCGACCTGTCGGATTGGAGGGGCTATCTGGACGCGGCGGCCGCCTGCACCGGCGAGGTGGACATCGCCATCGTGGGCAAGTACGTGGGGCTGCCCGACGCCTACCTGTCGGTGGTCGAGGCGCTGCGCCATGCGGGCGTGGCCTGCGGGGTGAACGTGAACGCGCACCTCGTGGACGGCGAGGAGATCGCCGCATGCGATGCGGACGCGGTGGACGGGGCGCTGGGGCGCTTCGACGGCATACTCGTGCCCGGAGGTTTCGGCGAGCGCGCCTTCGAGGGCAAGATAAACGCGGCACGCCACGCGCGCGAAGGCCGGGTGCCGTTTCTCGGCATATGCCTGGGCCTGCAGGCGGCCGTGTGCGAGTTCGCGCGCGACGCGGCCGGATTGGACGGCGCGTCCAGCGCGGAGTTTTCCGACGCGCTCGAACACCCCGTCATCGACCTCATGCCCGAGCAGGAAGACGTCGACGACAAGGGCGGCACGATGCGCCTGGGCGCCTACCCGTGCAAGGTCGTCGAGGGCACGCTGGCCGCGCGGGTCTACGGCGATTCCGTGGTCTACGAGCGCCACCGCCACCGCTACGAGGTGAACAACCAGTTCCGCCAGCAGCTCGTGGACGCCGGGCTGGTGGTCTCGGGCGTCTCGCCGGACAACCGCCTGGTCGAGATGGTCGAGGTGCCGGACCATCCCTACTTCATCGCCAGCCAGGCCCATCCCGAGTTCAAGTCGCGCCCCACGCGCAGCCATCCGCTCTTCGACGGGCTGGTGCGCGCGGCCGTGGACTACCGCGCCGGGCGCTAGGGGCGCGTGCGGGATGCGCGGCACGCGGACGATGCGGGACGTGCGTGGCGGCTGCGGCGGTTGCCTTGCGCGCGGCGGCTGCGGCATCGGGTGCGGCGTGCGGGTGATGCGGCCCGGGTGCGGCGTGCGGATGGAAGCGGAGGCGGAAGCGAAACCGGAAGCGGGCTTGTCTTCGTGCCGCGCGAGCTGAAACGCAGGCCCGACGCCGACCCGGGCGCCTTTGCCGACGACCTCGGCGAATACCTCGTCTACTTGTCGGCCGAGCGCGGCCTCTCCCGCGCCAGCGTCGATTCCTATGCGGCGGATCTGCGCGACTACCTGGGGTTTCTCACGAAGCGCGGCGTGCGCTCCCACGAGGGCGTCACCCGCGACGCGATCGTGGACTACATCGAGGACCTGCGCCGGCGCGGCTATGCGCAAAAGAGCATGGAGCGGCACGTGGCCGCGTTGAAGGGCTTTCACCGTTTCTGCGTGGCAGAAGACCTCGTGCGGGCAAACCCGGCCGCCTCGGTGCCCCTGCCCAAAGTGGACCGCACTCTGCCGCAGACGCTTTCCGTCGAGCAGGTGGGCGCCTTGCTCGACCAGACGTTTCCCGACACGCCGGCAGGCCTGCGCGACAAGGCGGCGCTCGAGGTCTTGTACGGCTGCGGCCTGCGCGCAAGCGAGCTGGTCGGCCTCGATTTCTCCTGCCTCATGCCCGACGGCGGGCTTTTGCGCGTGCGCGGCAAGGGCGGCAAGGAGCGTTTCGTGCCCTTTTTGGGCAGCGCCGCGGCCGCGATGGGCGCCTACCTGGAGGCAGGCCGCCCCCATCTTCACCCGAAAAACCGGACGCACCAGGACCTGGACGCGGTGTTCTTGAACGCGCGGGGCGGGCGCATCAGCCGGCGCTCCGTTTTCACCATAGTGGAGAAATACGGGCGCATGGCAGGCCTCGAGGGGCTGCATCCGCACCTGCTGCGCCACAGCTTCGCCACGCACATGCTCGAAGGCGGCGCCGACCTGCGCTCGCTGCAGGAGATGCTCGGCCACAGCGACATATCGACGACGCAGGTGTACACGCACGTGGACCGCAGCCACATCCGCGAGGAGTACCTCAGCACGCACCCCCGCGCGCGCAGACGTTGAACTTCCGATTCGCGCCCGCAAGCAACGGGCACGCTGCTCGAGGGCACGCTGCTCGAGGGCGCGATGCGAAAGCCGCCCGCTTTTCGATGATATGATGTGAAAGAAGGAGCGAAGGAGAGCGGTTGTGCGCATATGGCAGACAGATGCGGGAAACCTGATCACCGACGAGCAGCTGCTGTCTGCCCTCGTCTCGCGCGGCGGCCTGCGGCAAGCGGCGGTTGCCATGGACGCGCGCGCCATATCGGGGGGCGACTCTTCCACGTGCGCGGAAACGGACGCAGACGGCGCAACGGGCGGGCATGCGGGTGAAGCCGGCGCCTGTGCAGACGCCCCTGCCGTGGGAAGCGGCGGACTTGGCGCCTGCGCGCGCGCAGGCGGCGGCGCGTCCTCGTGCCTGAAGAACTATCTGGAAAATAGATAGATTTGCGGCATGAACGTTTTACGGGACGCATACGAAACTTTGACGCGCTGGTGGAAGGCGTTGCCCGAAGAGGACAGGTCCGTCCGGCTCGAGTCGGGCTTCCCCGAGCTTTTCTCCTACAATTCCGGAAAGATTGAAAACGACTCCATCATGAAACACGACACGGACGAGGTGTTCGCCCGCGGCAAGCTCGTCTCCTTCACCGGAGACCTCCGGACGGTGCACGAGATAGAGAATCTGCGCAGGTCCTGGGACGAGGTGATGGAGCTGGGGGGCACGCGGACCCCCATAGACGCGAAGACTCTCCTCCACATGCACAAGACGCTCACGGCGGGCACCTACGACGAGCGGCGCTGGGAGCGTGGCGAGCGCCCGGGAAGCTTCAAGAAAGGGGATTACGTCGTGGCGGGCGGCGTCGGCTATCCTCCCGACCGGGTGGCGCCTGCCATGGAGGACGCGCTTGCGCAGATAGACGAAGAGCTGCGCCAGAAGGTGCCCGACGCACGGCCTTTTCGCGGATGCGCCATCGCCGCATGGGCGCACGCGCAGGTCGCGGAGGTGCATCCGTTCGCCGACGGAAACGGCAGGGTTGCCCGCGCCTTGATGAACTGCTGCTTTCTGCGCGCGGGACTTCCGCCCGCCGTGGTCTTCGAGCAGGACAGGATGGCGTATTACGGTGCGCTCGACGCTTTTCACGAGACAGGCGCCCTTTCCCCGCTCGAGGATTTCCTCATGGCCCAGACGCTGAAAGCATGGCGCCCCGGCGAATCCGGGGTGCATGCGGGCTGAAGCGCCTTGCGAAGCGGCGCGGAAAGCGCGGGCGTTGCGTGTATACTTTCGTGGATTGGAAGCGTGGGTGAAAGGAGCTGCGCCAAGGTGAACGCCTTCAATGTATGCGTGGCAATTATCGTCGTGCTGACGCTGGCCGGTTTCGTCGTCGGGCTCGTGCGGGCGAAATCGGACGAGGAGCGCATCCCGGCCGTCGCCGCCTTCACGGCGCAAGTCGTCGTCGTGGCGGTCTTTCTCGTGCTGGTCGCCGGCATGCGCAAGAGCGGCGCGGTGCCGGTCGTGCTGGCCGTCGCGTGCGCGGTGCTGCCCATCGCGGTGTACCTGATCGTCTGGCGCGCGTGCGGCAAGCCGGCGTCCGGGGCCGATGCAGACGGCGCGGGCGCGGAGGGCAAGGCCTCGGGCGGCGCCGCGGCGCGCGAGGGGCGCTCGAAAGACGACGTGTGGAGCAACTTGCGCGGGCCGGGGCTGGAGGATCTGCCCGGACAGGCGCAGCGGCAGATGCAGCCGGCCCGGACGGGGCAGATGCAGCCGGATCGGGCGGCGCAGCCCTTGCACCCCGTTTTGGCCGGGCAGGCGGGGCAAGCCATGCAGGGTGTGCAGTCGGCGCAGGCCGCGAAGCCGGCGCAGTCCGAGCAGATTGCGCAGGCGGCCCGGGGGGCAGGGTCTGACGCCCGGACCGCGGCCACGTCGCAGGCTGAGCAGGTCGCCAAATCCTCGCAGGCCACGCAGCCCCTCAAACCTGCGCAGTCTGCGCAACCGCATTTTGGCAGTGCAGCTTTCCCCGCGCAGTCTGCGACGTCTCAGGCGGGCGGGGAGGTCACCCAGCGTTTCGCGCCCGTGACCACCGCCTCGGGGATCGCCGAGCACCCGGCGCGGGTGAAAGACGGTGCGGGTTCCGAGAGGAGCGCAGCGCAACCCGAGCAGGCGGCGCATGCGGAGGCGGCGGCAGCGACGGCGGTGCTCGAACCCGTGCGGCCGCAGGGCGCGGCGCAAGAGGACGGCGCGTTGAAGGGGGGCACGGCGCAGGCGCAACCCGCGCAGGCGCAGCCCGCGGCGCAACGGGGCGCCGATCCCCGACAGGCGGAAAAGCCACAGGCCGAAGGGGCGGCGCAGGTTCGGCAGGCGCAATCCGCGCAACCTGTCCAGCATGCTCAGGTTCAACAAGCCCAGGCTGCCCAGCAGGCGCAGCCCGTTCAACAGGCGCAGGTTCGGCAGGCGCAGGCTTCCTCGCAAGAACCCGCGTTGCCCGATCCCGCCGAGCCCGGCATCGACGAGAAGGAAGTCGCCCGCAGGCGCGCCGCGCAAGAGGCCTCGCGCCGGGCGTCCATCGCCTATGCCGACCGCAAGGCAAAGGCCGAGGCGTTTCGCTCGAAGGGCAAGTACCTGATCGCGGCCGGGCTCTTCGAGAAGGCCGCCGAGACGGCGCCGAACAAAGCGAGCCGCCGCACGGTCGCCTTCGAGCAGCTCTCCTGCTATGTGAAGGCGGGCAAGACCGACAAAGCCCGCGAGCTCGCCATGGTTTTGCGCCGCGAGTCGACCCTCACGCGCGCCGAGCGGGTGAAGCTCAACGCCATCCTCTCGCAGGGCTAGCGCCCTTTCCCGCGCCAGAGTGCAGGCCACGAAGACCTTGCCCGAGGACAGCATCAAAAGCCGCGGCGCCGATGCCTTTCCGGGTGCCCGCGGCCTGCCCGCCGCCGCCCCTGCCGCCGGCGCAGCCGTCGAATTCACCCCCGGGCGAAAGCCCACCGCGCGCCGCCGCCCCTGCCGCCGGCTTGCGCCGCAGGTGCCCGGCCGCGTCGTGGCGTCTGCGCTTCTCACCGCCTTCGCCATGCTGCTTGCGGGCGCCTTCGCCCCGCCCGGCTCGGATACGGCTTCGACGCCCTCGTCTGCGGTGCGGGCAGACGCGAGCTACACCCTGGGCGCCTACACGGCGATGTCGCAATCCACCGACGCCGCGCGCGTCTCGAACATGGCCATCGCCGCCCGCGACCTCGACGGCACGCAGGTCGCACCCGGCCAGACTGTCTCCTTGAACGAGCTGCTGGGCGACACCGGCGACGACGGGCGCTATTCCGAGGCGCCCGCCTACAGCGGCGAGGGGACGGTGGCCGAGCGCGGCGGCGGCGTGTGCCAGGTCAGCTCCGCCGTCTACGTGGCGGCCTTGCAGGCGGGGCTGTCCATCGTCGAGCGCCACGCGCACAGCGTCGCCGTCGACTACGTGCCCGTGGGGTTGGACGCGACCCTCAGCTACGGCAGCTACGACCTGAAAATCCGCAACGGCTATGCGCACCCGGTCTTTTTGCACGTGCAAAGCGACGGGCAGACGGTGGCCGCCTCCGTTCTCGGCGCCGACCCCGAGGACAGCACGGAGGTGGAGCGCAAGGCCACCTCGGAGGTGACGAGCCGCTACAAGGGCTATGCCGACGGCGCGACGCGCGCGGACTACTACGACGTGACGGCCTATCTGGTCACGTACCGCGCGGGCCAAAAGGCCGGCAAAGAGAAGATCTCCTCGGACACCTACGAGATACTCTCGGAGTCGAACACGCAGACGGCGGCGGAATAGGGTGCATCCGGGCGCGGCGCGTGCGCGGCGAAGCAGCGCGCGGGCGAGGGGCGCCCGCGAGGTGAAGCGATCCGCGGGCGAGGCACGGTCATGCGAACGGGGTGCGCGTTATCGGGTTTTCGCGAAGCGAAGGGCTATTTCGCGCCGTCGGCGAGCGGGTCGTCGATGTGGATGCAGTCGGGGCGCTCGGGCACGTCGATGCCGAGGGCGACGCACGACAGCGCGCGCAGCTCCTCGATGGAGGCCGTGTAGCAGGCCAGCGCGTCGACCCAGCGGCGCAGGCAGGCGCGCCCCTCGTCGGTGAGGGAGTAGACGCGGCGCGCAGGACCGGATTCGGAGGTGTCCCATTCGCTGGTGACCAGCTCGTTGTTTTCCATCTGCTTGAGGATGCGGTAGACGCCCGTCGGGTCGGGGGTGCCGCCGCCGAACATGGGCCCGTCCGTCATCTGCTGGACGACCAGGTAGCCGTGCATGGGCTTGTCGGAGGCGGCCAGCACGGCGAGGATGGAAGGCTGGGTCAGACGGCTCAAGGTCTTGCCCAGCTGGGCGCATTCGCTCAGGTCGCTCTCGGATTTGGGGTGGCACGCCGACCACATGTGTGTTGCCTCTTGTCGTTTCATGGGGGGCATTCTAGCGCGTAAACCGGGCATAGTGTGGAGAAGTCGCGCATGAATCCGCGAGCAGGCGCAATGCATCCCGTCGACGACGCGATGCATTGTGGTGAAAAGGAGGAACATCGGGGCACCGTGAGAAGCTTGAGATCAAGGGGAGCTTCCCACGGTGCCCCGGTACGGAGACGACCTGCAAACCATCTCCGACACCCACGTACGAGGTGAGTTGACGCAAGCTAGTATAAGACACATGCAAGTAGAAGTGCAAGGCAATTTCCAAAAAAATCGCCGTGCCCGCCGTTTTTTCCGTTTTCTTCCGGCGTTTCCCCGGGCATCGATCCCATGCATCCCTTTCCCGCGCCGCCTTCTTAGTATCATGGGCGCCATGCAGATATACGAAGACATTCGCATCGAGCGCCTCGCGTTCGGCGGCGACGGCATCGGGCACCTGCCCGACGGGCGCGTCGTCTTTGCCGCGGGCGCCTGCCCGGGCGACACGGTGGACGTGCGCGCCCTCGTCGAAAAGGACAGCTTCGTGCGCGGCCGCGCCGAGCGCCTCGTGCGCCCGGGGGCAAAACGCGTGGCGCCTCCCTGCCCGCATGCCGCCGACAGGACCTGCGCAGGCTGTCCGTGGGCGCATATCTCCTACGAGACGCAGCTGGCGTGGAAGCGCCAGTCGCTCGTGGACGCGCTGGGGCGCATCGCCGGTCTCGACGGCCCGCGCGTCTCGCAGGTCGTGCAGCCCATAGTGCCGAGTGCGCGCGAGTGGGGCTACCGCAACAAGGTCGAGTTCGCGTGCGGCGCCGACGCCTGCGGCAAGCACGCCCTGGGGATGCACGACGCCGACGGCGCCTTCCATGCGGTGGACGGCTGCCTGCTCGCCCCCGAGCGTTTCCGCGGCGCCCCCAAGGCCCTGACCGGCGCCATGCGCTACGCGCTGGGCGAGACCTTCGCGAGCGTCGAGCGCATGGGCCTTCGCGTCGCGGCCGCGACGGGCGACGTGGAGCTGGCCATATGGTCGGCCCCCGGGCGTTTTCCCCGCAAACTCGCGGCGCAAGTGGCAAAAGACGCGCTGGGGGCGAAGGGCGCGGGCGTCACGCGCGTGCTGCTGAAGGGGACGCCCAGGCAACGCAAGACGAGCGGCGTCGAGGTGCTGGCCGGCCGCGGCTTCTGGCGCGAGACGCTGGCCGGCCGCGAGCTGAAGCTGTCCGCGCCGAGTTTCTTCCAGGTGAACACGAAAGGCGCCGAAGAGCTCGTGCGCCTTGTCATGGAGGGCGTCGAGCCGAACGGCATCGACGTGGTGGCCGACCTCTACTGCGGCGCCGGGGCCTTCACCTTGCCGCTTGCCGATGCCGCGCTGCTCGTGCACGCCGTCGAGATGGAGGGCTCGAGCGTGCGCGACCTGCGGCGCAACCTGGCCGACAACGGGCTGTCCGCGCATGTCGTCGGCGGCGACGTGGCACGCGAGCTGCCGTCGCTGGGGCATCTGGACAAGGTGGTGGTCGACCCGCCGCGCAACGGGCTGGATGCGTCGGTGGCCGATGCCCTGGCGGCGTCGCGCGCCTCGCGCGTCGTCTACGTCAGCTGCAACCCCACGACTTTCGCCCGCGACGCCAAGCGCCTGGAGGGGCTGGGCCTGCGCCTTGAAAAGGCGACGCCCGTGGACCTCTTCCCCCAGACCTACCACGTCGAGACGGTCGCGCTCTTCGTCCGCGTGTGATGTTTCGCGGGAAACCTGCGGCTTTTTCCCTGCGCGCGCCCGGGGCATGGCCGGCCTTGCCGCCTGTCGCCCGGGTGCTGCCTGCTTCGCATGAAACGGACGCCGCCTTGCCGCGCGTCGCAAGCGGTGAAGATGTGGTGCCCCCTACAGGATTCGAACCTGCGGCCTTCTGCTCCGGAGGCAGACGCTCTATCCAGCTGAGCTAAGGGGACACGTCGCGTCGATGCGCGTGTCGCGGTGCGCTGCGTGCGGCCGCGCCTGCCCGCCGCCACGACGCACCGCAGCTTTTGCGCGCCGCCCATTCTAACCCAAAACCCCCGCCCGTCCGTCCGCGTGCGCACACTGGAATTGCCGTCTCTCGACTTCTCCAACGCGGGCGGACAGGCGAGACGGCATCCGCAGCTTGTCGAAGAGGATGTCAAGTCCGCGTTCAACAGCATCTTCAGGTGCGCGCGTCGCGGGTTCGGCGAGTGCACGGGCATGGGCGTGGACGGCAAGCAGCGCCTCGTGGAGCTCGTCTTTCGAGAATGCGAGGATTGCATCGCCGTCTAACGGCTTTTTTTGCACACATCCCTGCGGTGTCCCAGTGACAGTGCGAGGACGACGAGGTCGTCGTCCCTGATCTCGCATATGACCCGGTGGTCGCCGACGCGGTACCTCCACAGCTCCGAATAGGCCCCCTGCAAGGCCTTGCCCCGGGCGTGGGGGTCGTCGCAGCCGTGTACGTTTTTCTTCAGCCACAAGAGGACGACTTTGCGCACCTGCGGATTCATCTTCGAGAGCCGGCGTTGCGCCCTTTTCGAGAACCCGAGTCTAAACATCCTGCAGGTACTTCTTCTCGATCTCGGCGAAGGAGACGATGGCGGGGTCGTGGTCGAACTCCTCTTTGGCGTAGAGCGTCTTGGCGTAGTCCAGCTCGTCTTCGATTTTCTGGAGGGCGCACTTTCTCATGAAGTCGGAACTTGTCGTCCCGAAGGTCTTTGCATATCCCGCGCTCCGTAAAACGAGTCGGCGGGGCGCGCTACAATGCGGCGAGACGTTGATTTCTCTCCCAGGTCAGGGATGCGAGGTATGGAGGCGGCTTTTGACGAACGCGAAGATTATTCCTTTTTCCCGCTATACGGCCTTGGAATTCTTCTCGGGCATCGGGCTTGCTCGTGCGGGCATGAAGGCCGCCGGTATCGACACCGTGTGGGCAAACGACATGGATCCGGTCAAATGCGCTTTGTACCGGGCGCAGTGGGGCGGCGCGGATCTGTGCTGCATGAACGTATTCAACGTGGATTCCGACACCGTGCCGCACGCCGATATAGCCTGGGCGTCCAGTCCCTGCACGGATCTGTCCCTTGCGGGAAAGAGGGACGGTCTTGTCGAGGGGCCGGAGTCGAGCGCGTTTTTCGGTTTCGTCCGGGTGATGGAGCAGATGGGGGAGCGCAGGCCTCGGGCGCTCGTGCTGGAAAACGTTTGCGGCCTCGCGTCTTCGCATGGGGGCAACGATTTCCGCACGGTTGTGGAGACTTTTAACGAGCTTGGGTATTCGGTCGATGCCTTCGAGCTCGACGCCAGGCGCTGGCTCGCGCAGTCGCGCCCCCGCATGTTCGTCGTCGGGCTGCTCGACCCGGTCGGCGGAGGAGAGCTCGACTCGTCTGCACGGCCCGATAGGGTCTCGTGGATTCATGCGGATCCGGATCTGATCACGCACGTGACCCCTTTGCCAGAGCTGCCCGATTTGAAGGCGGGCGGATTCACCGAGCTTGCAGACGAGATTGCGCCGGATGATGCGCGCTGGTGGTCTGAAGAGCGCCTCGAGGCTATGATCGCCTCTTTGAGTGATACGCAGAGGGAAAGGATGGAGACCTTTCGGGACGGCGATGACGTTGTTGCCCGAAGCGCCTATCGTCGCACGAGGGGCGGCCGGCCGGTCTGGGAGCTTCGCGCCGACGATATCGCCGGTTGCCTGCGCACCGCGCGCGGCGGTTCGTCGAGGCAGGCGGTCGTCTTCCTCGGGGAAGGGAAGCTGCGCGCGCGTTGGATGACGGGTGCGGAGTATGCCAAACTGCAGGGTGCCGGGCACTTCAACTTGGACGGCTTCAGGGATGCGCAGATCAGGTACGCCTTTGGCGATGCCGTCGCCGTCCCCGCTGTTACATGGCTCATGTGGGCGGCCGTGCTTCCTTTCATCCAGACTCAATCGAGCGGGGAGGTCTTGCGTGATGCTTGTTGACGAGGAAATTGCGGACAAGGCGGTCGAGGCCGCCAGGGTGTGGTACGAGTCGCAGCGGAAAAATCCCGGTGGCGGGGTCAATACGAACGTCATGGCAAGCGGCATCGCTGTCGCTGAACTTTTGAGGGACCGTTTCCCTTTGGCGCCGAAGGACGTGGAATCGAAAAACGGCAGCCAGGTCAAAGGTCTCAGCGGGAAGCTTGTGAAGAACGTGCTCGCGGGCCATGGGGAGACGAGGAAATTCACCGTGGAGGCAGGCCGCACCTCGCGCGGCACGCTTCCGATGGCGAAAGATCTGGCCGAGGCACTTGGGACGGCTTTCGATTCGTGTGATTTGGACGAGCGGGAGAGGGATGACGTGGCGGAAGCCCTGCAAGCCTTTTTTGTGAAGTGCATCCAGAAGGATTACCTCGACAAGCAGAAGATCAGGGTTTCGATTGATTGCACGAAGCCCGTTTCGGCTCTTGTCGGGGACATACTTGATGCTGCGCAGGAACGCGGAGACAAGCCTGGGGGAGTCGTCGCGCAGCATCTTGTTGGAGCGAAGCTCGAGCTGCGCTTTCCCGAGGCGAACGTCGGGCGCGACAAGGCGAGCTCTGCTGACATGCAGACTCACAGGCAAGGTGATTTCGAGCTGGGGAACACGGCTTTCCACGTGACTGTCGCAGGATTGGATAAGCTCGTGGACAGGGTGCAGGAAAATATCCGCGACGGCTATCGGCCGGCCATTGTCACCACTGCCAAGAGATTGTCCTACTACACGACCCTCTTTGAAGACGGGGGTTTGGGGGACCGGGTTTGTGTTTACAGCATCGAGGCTTTCGTGGGAACCAACGTCGAGGAGATGGGCGGCTTTCTCGTCAGCGACATCCGACAAGAGCTGAAGAACCTTGTCTCCAAGTACAACGAGCGCATCGCCGCGTGCGAAGCAGACCAATCTCTGCAGATCGAGGTGCCCGCGTGGATGCTCGATATGGAGGGAACCGACTACGGGCCCGTGGAGTTCGGGTAGATCCGTTTTACGTGCGCGAGCGTTTGCGGTCTCCGCGAAGGTGGAGAGCATGATCAAGGGGCGACTTGGTAAAATACCAGCGCAAAATCAGGCGTTAATTTCAGCTAGAATTACTGCAGACGAACACGGGAGAGAAGGCGGGACATGGTGGTTTTGACGGCGACGGCGGCGGAGGCGAGGCTGAACTTCTCGAAAATCGCGGCGCAGGTCAGCCAGTCCGGCTCGCCCGTGACGGTTTTCAAGAACTCGCGCCCGTGGGTCACCATCAACCCGGTGGGGGAAGACTCGAACGTCAGGTCGATCGACTGGGGCGCGCTAGACGTCGTCGGCGCGGACCCGAAGACAGGCCGCACGGTTTTGCCTGCGGAGTGGGACGATCCCGCAGACGAAGGCCTCTATGACGACTTCGTCTGATACTCCTGCGGCAGGCGAGGTCTGGCTTGCATATCTCAGGTTCTCCAACAGGCCGGACGTCGGAAAAGTCCGTCCTGTCTTGGTTTTGCGAGGCGCAGGAAACACGTGCGCTGCGCGTGCCATATGTTTGAAAATCACGAGCCGGACGGCCGACGATGGACGATGCAACACGGCGGTGAAAGAGTGGGAGAAATGCGGTCTCAGGAAGCCGTCGCTTGTCCGCATCGACCAGATTTTTGAACTCGACCGTGAAAGTTTTCTCGGCAACAGGAAGCTGGGCGATATGGGCGGCGAGGAGTTTGAATCCATTCTCGGCGCCCTCGAGAGCTAGTTCAGCAGCTTTGCCAGGAAACGGCCCGTGTGGCTTTCCGGGCAGGCCGCCACCTCTTCCGGCGTGCCGCAGGCCACGATGCGCCCGCCCTTGTCGCCGCCTTCAGGCCCCAGGTCGATGATGCGGTCGGCCGCCTTGATCACGTCGAGGTTGTGCTCGATCACCAAAACGGTGTTGCCCGCGTCCACGAGGCGCTGCAGCACGGCCAGCAGCTGGCGCACGTCCTCGAAGTGCAGCCCTGTCGTGGGCTCGTCGAGTATGTAGAAGGTCTTGCCCGTCTGGCGCTTCTGCAGCTCGCTTGCCAGCTTCACCCGCTGCGCCTCGCCGCCCGACAGCGTGGTGGCCGGCTGCCCGAGCTTGATGTAGCCCAGCCCCACGTCCGCGAGGGTCTGCAGCTTGCGGTGCACGCCGGGCAGGTTCTCGAAGAAGGCCGCCCCCTCGGCCACCGTCATGTCCAGCACGTCGGCGATGGACTTGCCGCGGTATCTCACCTCGAGGGTCTCGCGGTTGTAGCGCGCGCCGTGGCAGACCTCGCAGGGCACGTAGATGTCGGGCAGGAAGTGCATCTCGATCTTTATCTGCCCGTCGCCCTTGCAGGCCTCGCAGCGCCCGCCGGACACGTTGAAGGAAAAGCGCCCCGGCCCGAACCCGCGCGCGCGGCTGTCGGGCAGGCTCGCGAAGAGCTGGCGTATGTCGTCCCACACGCCCGTGTAGGTGGCGGGGTTCGAGCGCGGCGTGCGCCCGATGGGGGACTGGTCGATGTCGATGACCTTGTCCACCGCCTCCAGCCCCGAGATCTTGGCGAAGGCGCCGACGCGGTGCTTGGCATGCATGACGCGGTTGGCCATGGCAGGCGCGAGCGTGGCCGTGACAAGCGAGCTCTTGCCCGAGCCGGACACGCCCGTGACCACCGTCAGGGTGCCGATCTCTATCTCGACGTTCACCTTCTGCAGGTTGTTTTCCGCCGCCCCCGAGATCTTTATCTTGCCGCGCCTGGGCGCCCGGCGCGCCTCGGGCACGGGCACCCGCCGCGTGCCCGCCAGGTACTGACCGGTGACGGACTCCTCGCAGGCGGCGATGTCGTCCGGCGTGCCGCATGCCACGACGCGCCCGCCCATCACCCCGGCGCCCGGCCCTATGTCGGCCACGAAGTCGGCGCTGCGTATGGTGTCCTCGTCGTGCTCGACCACGATGACGGTGTTGCCCAGGTCGCGCAGCCGCCGCAACGTCTCGATCAGGCGCTCGTTGTCGCGCTGGTGCAGGCCGATCGAGGGCTCGTCGAGTATGTAGAGCACGCCCATCAGCCCGGCGCCGATCTGGGTGGCCAGGCGTATGCGCTGGGCCTCGCCGCCGGAGAGCGTGGCCGTGGGGCGGTCGAGCGTGAGGTAGTCCAGGCCGACGTTGACCATGAACTCGAGGCGGGCGACGATCTCCTTCACGATGGGCTCGCCCACGAGCGCCTCGTGCTCGTCGAACTCGAGCCCGGAGAAGAACTCGAGCGCACGGGCGGCGGGCAGCTGCGTGGCCTCGTGTATGTTCTTGCCGCCCACCGTCACGGCCAAGACGTCGGGCTTCAGGCGGCTGCCGTGGCAGGTGCGGCAGGGGGTGACGGACATGTAGCCCTCCAGGCGCTCGCGCGTGCGCTCGCTCGTGGACTCGCGCGCCTTGTCCATGACGGCGCGGCATATGCCCTCCCAGCGTATGTACCAGTAGGTGTTGCGCCCGTCGCGGGTGATGTAGTCCACGCGCACTTGCTCGTCGTCCAACCCGTAGAGCAGGCCGTCGCGCACCTTCTTCGGCAGCTCCTTCCAAGGCGTGTCCACGCTGCCCCCGAGATGGCGGCAGACGGCGGCGAAGACCTGCGGGTAGTAGTTGCTCGACGGGCTGAAGCTGGCGATCGCGCCGTCTGCGATGGAGCGCGTCGGGTCGGGCACGATCAGCTGCGGGTCCACCTCCTTGCGCGCGCCCAGCCCCAGGCAGTCCGGGCAGGCGCCGTAGGGGGCGTTGAAGGAGAAGTCGCGCGGCGCGAGCTCGTCGATGGAGTAGTCGTGGACGGGGCAGGCCAAGGCCAGCGAGAACGCGTACTCGCCCTCGACGCCGCCCGCCGCCAGGGCGCCGCTCGAATGCTCGCCCGCCGCCGCCCCGTCGTCGCCTTTGCCCTCCAAGACCTTCACCACGACGTTGCCCTTCGACAGCGTCGTGGCCGTCTCGATGGCCTCGGCCAGGCGCGCCGTGGAGCTTTCCTTCACCACGATGCGGTCCACGACCACCTCGATGTCGTGCTTCTTCTTCTTGTTCTGCTTCAGGTCGCCCTCGTCGAGACGGTGCACCTCGCCGTCGATGCGCACGCGGGAAAAGCCCTCGCGGGCGAGGTCTTCGAAGAGCTTGACGAACTCGCCCTTGCGGCCGCGCACGATGGGGGCCAGCACCATGATGCGCTCGCCCATCGCGTGCGCGAGGACCTTGTCGGCCACCTGGTCGGTCGTCTGCTTTTCTATGACGCGCCCGCACACGGGACAGTGCGGCGTGCCCACGCGCGCGTAGAGCAGGCGCAGGTAGTCGTAGATCTCGGTGACGGTGCCCACGGTCGAGCGCGGGTTCTTGCTCGTGGTCTTCTGGTCGATGGAGACGGCAGGCGACAGGCCGTCGATGGAGTCGACGTCGGGCTTGTCCATCTGGCCAAGGAACTGCCGCGCGTACGAGCTGAGCGATTCCACGTAGCGGCGCTGGCCTTCGGCGTAGATGGTGTCGAAGGCAAGCGAGCTCTTGCCCGAGCCGGACAGTCCGGTGAAGACGACGAGCTTGTCGCGGGGGATGGTCAGGTCGACGTCGCGCAAATTGTGCTGGCGCGCGCCCTTGATGACGATGTGCTCCGATGGCATGTGCTGTGCGCTTTCCCTATCTTGCTCGCATGCTACAATCTAGCGCGAGAATGCCCCGTCACGGCCGGGCAGCGTTCTTGCTCAGAGCCGGGGCTTAGATGGGGAAATCAGCCCCGGCTCCTTGTTCGATTGCTGTTCGTCATTTCCTCCGCATCTCCAGCATGAGGCTGGCAGACAGGATGAGCACTTGCAGGAACTCGCATATCGCGATAACCGTTTGAGCGTCCATAGGCAACTCCTTTCAAATGAAGATGAAGCTGCCCGAGTCCGTGACGAAGCACCCCGCAAACGTCGATTGTACCCTTTCGCTCATGTGCCAAGACGTATAATGAATGGCTAAAACCGTTTGCTTTCGGCGCGGGCGCGCAGCTGTCCTCGCCTTTTGCCTCATGCCGTGCGTTGCTTTAGAGAAGGGAAGACCGTGGACGTCCTCGACCCGGCGTTTTTGGCGCGTCTGCAGTTCGCCGTCGCGGCTCTCGCGCACCTCCTGTTCCTCTCGCTGTCCGCAGGCCTGGCGCTCCCCGTCGCCATATTCGCCACGGGGGCGGCGCGCGCGGGCGAAGACGCGCGCGGGCGGCAGTGCGCCTTTTTCGCGAAGCTGCTCGCCGCAAGCTTTGCCTGCGCCCTCGCCACCGGCGCGGTGCTGCTCTTTTCCGTTGGGACGAACTGGGCCGGCCTCGTGCGCACGGCAGGCGCGGTGCTGGGCGCGCCCCTCGTCGTCGCCGTGCTGGTCGCGCTTTTCCCCGCCGCGGCGTGCTGTGCGGCGCTCGTGTTCGGGCGCGGCCGCATCGGGCGGGGGGCTTGCGCGTTGTGCGCATGGGTGCTGTGGGCGGCCCTGCTGCTCTACACGGCGTGCATCGCGGCGGTTTTCGCCTGGATGCACGCCCCGACGGGCTATGCGCTGGACGTGTCCGCCGGCACGCTGCGCCTGACGGACGCGGGCGCCGCGTTTCTCACCCCTGCGGCGTTTGCCCTCTTCGCGTGCGCGGCCCTCGCGTTCACGGCCGTGGGCGCCCTCGTCGTCGCGGGGGCGGCGTCCGTGCAGCGCCTGCATGCCCGCGGGGGCGCTTTCGCCACGCGCGCCATGCGCCTCGGAGCCGTCGTCGCGGCGGTTTCGCTCGTCCTGACGGCGCCGGCGGCGCATCTTCTGGCGCGCACGACGGCCGAGCAGCAGCCGGCGGCGTTCGCGGCGATGCACGGCCACTACGACACGGGCAGCGCAGACGAGGTGCTGGTCGGGTACGTGGGCACCACGGCGCACACGGCCCACGGCCCGTCGATCCCGGGGCTGGCGAGCTTTTTGGCATACGCCGATTTCGGCGCCGCATGTCCCGGCCTCGACGAGCTGGAGGCGGCCGCTCCCGGCTCGACTCCGGGCCGCCTGATGGTGCAAGTCTCCTTCGTCGCCGCCCGCGTGGCGCTCGTGGCGGCGCTTTTGTGCGTCGCGGCGCTGGTCGTGGCGCTCGTGGCGGCGTTTTCGCGAAAAGGCGGGCCGCGCTGGGCGCTTCGCGTCGTGCGCCGGGCTTGGATCGCGCCGCTGGCCGCCGTGGTGGGGGCCGCCGTCGCCTTTGCCTGCAGCAGGCAGCCGTGGACGGTCTACGGCGTGCTGAAGACGGCAGACGCCTGCTCTCCTTCCCTGTCCGCCGCCCAGGCCCTCGTCGTCGCCTTCTTCCTGCTCGTGCTCTGCGCGCTCGTGTGCGCCGTGGCCGCGGGGAGGTTTTCCAAGGCCGTGAACGAGGGGGCAGGATTGCGCGAGGAGGCAGGCCCGCGCGCGCACGGGCCGCTGCAAGGAGAGGAGGGCCGGTGATGGAGACGATGCTGCAGACCGCCTGCTTTTCCCTCGTCGCCGCCTTGCTGGCGCTCTACTACGTGCTGGGCGGCCGCAGCCTCGGCGCCGGCGTGCTCGGCCCTGTCCTCGCGAGGACCGAGCCGCAGAAGAGGGCCTTTGCCCGGGCGCTCGCGCCGGGGTGGGCCTTGGGCCTGCTGTGGCTGCTCGCGGCGCTCGCCTGCCTCCTCGCCGCGTTTCCCTCGGCCCTCGCCTCGCTTCTCTCGACGTTTTGCCTGCCCGTCGCGCTCGCGGCAGGCGGCCTGTTCCTCGCGGCGGTCGCCCTCGCGTTCTCCCTGCGCGACGATTGCCTCCTCGGCCTGTGGAGCGCGTTGCTTCTGTGCGGCAGCCTCCTGCCCGCCTTGCTGTTCGGCTTTGTCCTGGGCGCCTGCATACAGGGCGTGCCGCTTGACGGCGACGGAAACCTCGCGGGGGCGCCTCTCGACTTGCTCTGCCCGTTTCCCGTGCTGTGCGCCCTGCTCGGGCTCTCCACGGTCCTCTTGCAGGGCGCGGGCTGGCTGTCGTTGAAGATGGAGCGCGGCTCCTCCCTGCAGCAGCGCGCGCGCCACGCCCGCCTCGTCTTGCAGATCGCCACGGTCGTGCTCTTCGCCGCCGTCGCCGCCTTCTTCTTGTGGGAGCGCGGCTTCCAGCTAAACGAAGGGCCGGCGCTTGCCGTGCAGGTGGCGGGTCTTGCGGCCATCATCGTCGGCATCATCGCGGGCTTCCTGGCCGGCGGGCGCGGCAACGACCTCTTCCCCTTTCTCGCGGGCTCGCTTCTGTGCGCAGGCCTCGTGGCGCTGTTCTCCGCCTCGATGTTTCCCGATTTCGTCGTCTCCACGGGCGCCGGCCCTTCCGTCTCCATCGACGGCGCCCGCGCGGACGCCTTCGCCTTGACGCTCGTGTGCACGGCCGCGTGCGTGGGCGTCCCCCTCGCCGCCATCTGCCATTTCCTCGTCCACCGCGCCTTTCGCGGGCGCATCGCGATCGAGCGCTAGAGGCCCGGATTCGGTCGTGGCGAGCAAACGGCGGGCAAGAGGATGCGTGAAATGAGAGACGGGCAGGCCGGACACGGCGCGGCGGGGCACGCCGCGGTGAAGCGCGCCGTGCCCGAACGCGAGGCGGAAAAGCGCGGCGCGCCGGATCGCGACGCGCCCGGCCATGCGCAGCCGCCGCGCCCGGCCGACGCCCCCGAGCTGACGGACGCCGACCGAACCCGCGCCAAGCAGGTGGCGAGATCCACGGCCACGATGTCGATGGCGACCCTGGCCTCGCGCGCCACGGGCTTCGTCCGCACCTGGGCTATGGCCTTCGCGCTGGGCAACACCGTCTTGTCCGCCGGCTTCAGCCTGGCCAACAACCTGCCCAACATGATCTACGAGCTGGTGGCGGGCGGCGTCTTGTCCACCGCGTTTCTGCCCATCTATCTGCAGCAGCGCAACCGCCGCGACCGCGACGCGGCCAACCTCTACGCGTCCAACCTCATCAACATCACCGTCTTGCTCCTCGGCGTCATAGCCGTGCTCGCCTCCGTCTTCGCCCCGCAGGTCATGGTCACGCAAAGCCTCTTCTCCTCCGCCTCCGACGAGACCGTCGAGCAGGCCGTGTGGTTTTTCCGCTTCTTCTCGTTTCAAGTCGTCTTCTACGGGGCCTCGGCGGTCTTCGGCGGCCTCCTGAACGCCGAGCGCCGCTACTTCTGGCCGGCGGTCAGCTCCATCTTCATGAACGTCGTCGCCATCGCCTCGTTTTTCTCCTACCCCTTCATCAGCGCCGCCGACCCCGGCCTCGCGCGCGTCGTCCTCGCCGTCGGCACGCTGCTCTCCGTCGCCGTCATGGCCTGCGTGCAGGTCCCCGCGCTGGCACGGGCCGGCTTTCGCTTCAAGTTCCACATCGACTTTCGCGGCGAGGGTTTTCGCGACACGCTGCGCCTGGCCTTGCCCGCCATGGCCTGCACCGCCGTGAACCTCGTCTCCTTGAGCTTCATGAACAGCTGCGCGCTGCACGTCTCCGACACCGGCCCTGCGTCGGTCGGTTATGCGTGGATGTGGTACCAGTTCCCCTACGGCGTGTTGTCCGTCGCGCTGTCCACCGCCCTTTTCACCGAGATGAGCGAGTGCACGACCCGCGGCGACTCGCATGGCTTCAAAAAGCACCTCAACCTCGGCCTGCGCACGACCTGGCTGCTCATCATCCCCATGGCCGCGCTTTTGTTCGCGTGCGCCCCCGAGCTGATCGGCCTGTACGCGGCGGGCAAGTTCGGCGCGGCCGACATCGAGCCCGTGGCCGCCCTCCTGCGCGGCTGGGCCGTCGCGCTGCCGCTGTATGCCGGCTACATGTTCCTCTACCGCGCGTTCTCGGCGATGAAGGACCTGAAGACGCTCGCGCTGTGCAACCTCGTGCTCACCTTCTTGCAGGTGGGCATCTACATGGTGGCCACCGGCGTGATCGACGTCGGGGCAAACCTCGGCCTCGTCGGCCTGCCCGTGGGCGACACCGTGTTCTACGGGTTGATGATAGTGGTGCTCTTGCTGGTGCTGCGCCGTCGCGTGGGGCCGTTTCGCCTCGGGCGGCTCGCGCGCTCGACGGCCAAGGTGTCGGCGGCGTCGCTTGCGGGGGGCGCCGCGACGTACGCGCTCGGGGCATGGGCGCGGGGCTTTTTCGGGGTGTCGGGCATGCTCTCGTCGTTTGCGCTGCTCGTCGTGCTCGGAGTGTTCGGGCTGGCGCTCGTGTTCGGGCTGTGCCGGCTTTTGCGCGTGAACGAGGTGGTCGATCTGCTCGTGAAGGCAAAGGAGAGGCTGCGCTTGCGCAGGTGAGGGAAAGGCCGCCCGCGCGCACGGCGGCGGGCTGCGGAAACGGAGGAGAAGATGGGCCGTTTGTTCGGAACCGACGGGGTGCGCGCCGTCGCGGGAGAGGGCGAGGCGCTCGACCGCGGCCTGGCTGTGGCGCTGGGGCGCGCCGCCGTGCGCGTGCTCGGGCCGCGTGTGCTGGTGGGACGCGACACGCGCATGTCCGGTCCCATGCTCGAGCAGGCCATCGCCGACGGCGTGCGCGCCGAGGGCGGGACCTGCGAGACGGCAGGCGTCGTGCCCACGCCGGCCGTGGCCTTGCTTTCCCGCGAGGGCTCCTACGATTGCGGCGTCGTCATCTCGGCCAGCCACAACCCGCCGGAGTACAACGGCATCAAGTTCTTCGACGCCCGCGGCTTCAAGCTGCCCGATGCGACGGAAGACGAGATGCAGGCGGTGGTCGAGGAGCTGCGCGGCGACGATGTCGCGGGCGGGTCTGCCGTGCCCGAGCTGGAAGGCGCCGCGCAGGCCTACATCGACCATGCCGTCTTGGCGGTGCGCGCCCTCGGCGCCGATTTCTCCGGGCTGAAGGTGGCGCTCGACTGCGCGCACGGCGCCTCGTGCGCGACCACGCCCGCGGCCTTGCGCGCCCTCGGCGCCGAGGTCGTCGCCATCAACGACGACCCGGACGGCGCGCGCATCAACGTCGGCTGCGGGTCGACGCACCTCGCGCCCGTTACGGAGCTGCTCGCGCAGACGGGCGCCGACATCGCCCTCGCCCACGACGGCGACGCCGACCGCCTGCTGGCCGTGGCGCCCGGCGGCGCGGTGGCAGACGGCGACTTCATCATCGCCATATGCGCGCGCGACATGGCCGAGCGCAAGGCGCTGCCGGAAAACCTCGTGGTCGGCACCGTCATGGCCAACCTCGGCTTCACCCGGGCCATGCAGGCCTGCGGCATAGAGGTCGCCTCGACGCAGGTGGGCGACCGCTACGTGCTCGAGTGCATGCGCGCGCGCGGGGCGGCCTTGGGCGGCGAGCAATCCGGCCACATCGTCTTCTCGGAGCACAACACCACCGGCGACGGCCTGATGACGGCCTGCCGTCTGCTTTCCGTCATGGCGCGCTCGGGCAGGTCCTTGCCCGAGTTGATGGGCGTGATGGAAAAGCTGCCCCAGGCGCTGGTGAACGTGCGCGTGCGCGACAAGGCGCTCTATGCGGGCAACGCGGCCATCGCCGCCGCCGAGGCCTCGGCGGGCGCCGAGCTGGGAGACGCCGGCCGCTTGCTCGTGCGCCCGAGCGGCACCGAGCCGCTCGTCCGGGTGATGGTCGAGGCGCAGACCCAGCAAGAGGCCGAAAAATACGCCGCTCGCGTGGCAGAAACCATCGCATCTGAAATAGGCGCGTAATCTAGCGCTAGTATTCTCGGCAATTCGCACGTTTGGAAGACGCGGGCGCGCGCGGGCATGCGCGGCGCGGCCGCAAGGGGTACGAGGAGACGCAAGATGGCAACACAAGAAGCACCGCAGCGCGCGAAATGGTCCGGCAAGTGGGCCTTCATCCTCTCGGCTGCCGCATCGGCGGTCGGGCTGGGCAACCTCTGGCGCTTTCCCTATCTGGCGGCCAAATACGGCGGCGGCACCTTCCTGCTCACCTATTTCGTGCTCGTCTTCACCTTCGGCCTGAGCCTGCTTCTGCTCGAGATAGCCTTCGGCCGCAAGACGCGCCTGTCGGTGTTCTCCGCGTTTCGCTCCTACGGCAAGCGCTACGCGCCCATCGGCTTTCTGGCCGTGGCCGTGCCCTTCATCATCACGCCGTACTACTGCATCATCGGCGGCTGGGTCACGAAGTACCTGACGGCCTACGTCACGAACTCGGCGGCCTCCATCGCCGACGTCGGCGGCGAGGCCGGCACCTTCTTCACCGGCTTCATCACCTCGCCCGTGGCCAGCCAGGTCTTCATGCTGGTCTTCATGGCCATCACGGTCGGCGTCGTGGCCCTCGGGGTGAAAAACGGCATCGAGAAGGCGAACTTCGTCATGATGCCCGCCCTGATCGTCATGGCCATCGCCATCGCCGTCTTCACCATCTTGCAGCCGGGCGCCGCCGACGGCGTGGCCTACTACCTCTGCCCCGACTTCTCGAAGTTCAGCCCGGAGCTGGTCATCAACGCGCTGGGACAGATGTTCTACAGCCTGTCGCTGGCCATGGCCATCATGATCACCTACGGCTCCTACGTGGACAAGAAGGACAACCTGCCCACGAGCGCCGCGCGCATCGTCAGCTTCGACTTCATCGTCAGCTTCCTGGCGGGCATCATGATCGTGCCGGGCGCCTTCATCGCGCTGGGCTCGGCAGACGCGGTCGCCGCCAAGGCAGGGCCTTCGCTCATGTTCGTCACGCTGCCCCAGGTGTTTTCCGACATGGGCTTCGCCGGCCAGATAGTGGGCTTCGTCTTCTTCCTGCTCGTGCTGTTCGCGGCCTTGACCAGCGCCATCAGCCTGACGGAGGCCTGCGTCTCCAACATCCAGGACGCGACAAGCTGGTCGCGCAAGAAGTCGCTTGCCGTCTTCTCGGCGTTTCTCGTGGTGTGCGGCGTCGTGGTCAACGCAGGCTACAGCGGCCTGTCCTTCATCCAGCCGCTGGGCGAGGGCTCGACGCTGCTCGACTTCTTCGACTTCATCTCGAACTCGGTCCTCATGCCCATCGTGGCCATCTGCACCTGCATCTTCGTCGGCTTCATCATCAAGCCGCAGGCCATCATCGACGAGATCCGCCGCTCCTCGACTTTCGGGGCGGCCGGCGTGTGGGCGTTCATGATCAAGTACGTCGCGCCCGTGCTCGTGGCGATCATCCTCGTCACGAACATCCTGCCCTATCTGGGCATCGGCTAGCGGCCGCGAAAAGGCGCGGTGCGCGGCGGCCCCATGCTCGCCGCCGTGCCCCGCGTTTCGGGATACAATGGGCGCGCAAGCGAAATTCCACAGATGGAGGTCTCCATGTACAAGCACATCGTCGTCGCCATCGACGGGTCCGACAACTCCATGCGCGCGCTCGCGCAGGCCGCCGACATCGCGAAAGCCTGCGACGGCGTGCAGGTCGACCTCCTCTCCGTCATCGCCATCGACGTCTACTCCGACATGGTCTACGACCCCATCGAGGCCCACGGCGATTCGCAGCGCGAGCTACTGGACCCGGCGGTGCGCGTGCTGAAGGAAGACGGCATCGACCCCGAGGTGGTCCTCATGCACGGCCGTCCCGCCGACGAGATCGTCCGCTATCTGGACACTTCCGGCGCCGACCTCATGGTCATCGGCAGCCGCGGCCTGAACGCGCTGCAGGAGTTTGCCATCGGCAGCGTCAGCCACAAGGTCATCAAGCACGCGAAATGCCCGGTCTTGGTGGTGAAATAGCCGCCGTGCCGACGATGCCCGAGGAGCTGGCGCCCACGTCGATGGCGGGGGTGCCCGATATGCCCGCGACATGCGGCCGCCGGGTGGCGGCGCGATGATATTCGAGGCGATGATAGCCGACGACGAGGCGCCGGCCAGAGTCGAGCTGCGCCACCAGCTCGAGGACACCGGGCGGGTGAAGGTGGTGCGCGAGGCCGTGAGCTTTCCGGAGACCGTGGCGAAAATGGAGCGCGGCGGGCTGGACGTGGTCTTTTTGGACTGGGACATCGCCAGCCCCGACAACATGCTCCTGCACGACGCCTTGCCGCGCATGGAGCACGTGCCGCTGCTGGTGCTGATGAGCGCCTACGCGGACTACGAGCCCGACGTCTTCGGCATCAAGCCGCTCGTGCACCTGGCAAAGCCCACCGACCGAGGCCCGCTCGACGAGTGCATCGCGGCCATCGAGCGGCGCCATCTGGAGCTGGTGGAGGGGCGCGCGCGGTGAAGATACTCGTGTTCAACGCGGGGTCCAGCTCGCTGAAGTTCAAGCTCTTCGACGCCGCCAGCGTGGGCGATGCGCTCGAGGGGCGCACCCTGCCCGAGAGCAAGTCGCTGGCAAAGGGCGTGGTGGAAAACATCGGCACGGGCAACGCGCGGCTGCACTGGTCGTGCGCGGGCGATGCAGGCGGTGCGCCCGGCGCGGCCGAGGGCGAGGCCGGCTTCGATGCCCCCGCCCCCGCCGACGA
>CAVIIZ010000020.1:26861-28160 GCA_963642995.1 bacterium
GGCCGCGCCCGGCGCCGGCACCCGCGAGGTCGCCGCGCCCGACCACGACGCGGCGCTCTCCCTGGCGCTCGACGCCCTCGTGCACGGCCCGGCCGCGCCCCTTGCCTCGCTGTCCGAGGTGGACGCGGTGGGCCATCGCATCGCGCACGGCGGCGACGAGTTCAACAGCTCCGTGCCCATCGACGAGCACGTCATAGAGGCCATCGGACGCTACGCCGACCTCGCGCCGCTGCACAACCCCTACGCGCTCGAGGCGATCGCCCGCTGCCGCGAGGCCTTTCCGGGCGCGTTGCAGGTGGCGGCCTTCGACACGGCGTTTCACCAGACCATGCCGCGCCGCACCTACATCTATCCCATCCCGTACCGCTACTACGAGAAATACCACATCCGCAAGTTCGGCTTCCACGGCATCTCGCACAAGTACGTCTCGCGCCGCGCGGCCGGCTTTCTGGGCGCGGACCTGCGCGAGCTGAAGATGATCACCTGCCACCTGGGCGCGGGCGCCTCCATCTGCGCCATCGACCACGGCTACAGCATGGACACCTCCATGGGCTACACCCCGCTCGACGGCATCATGATGAACACGCGCTCCGGCTCGGTGGACCCGGCCATCATCACGGCTATCATGGAAAAGGAGGGCCTGAGCCCGGCCGAGATGGACCGCGTCTTGAACCGCGAGTCGGGATTTCTGGGCGTCTCGGGCACGAGCGGGGACCTGCGCGACCTGAAGGAGGTCATACGCTTCGGCGACACGCAGGCCGAGCTGGCCTACGACATCTTCTTGTTCTCCATACGCCGCATGATAGGCGCCTACGCCTTCGAGCTGGCCGGCGTGGACGCCATCGTGGTCACGGCCGGGGTGGGCGAGCACGACGCCTACGCGCGGCGCCTGATCTTTCGCGGCCTGGAGCCCTTCGGCATCGAGATCGACGAGGCGCGCAACTACGCCCCGCAAAACGTCGAGCGCCTCATATCCACGGATCGCGCGGCGGTGAAGGTGCTGGTCGTCCCCACCGACGAGGAGGCCGAGATAGCCCGCGACGCCGCCCTTCTCGCAAACGGCGCGGACCTGAGCGACCCCTGGGCGGTGTAGCGCCCGCCCCGCATCGGCGCCCCCCGTTCCCGCTTCCCGTCCTCCGTCGCGTTCCCGCACCCCGCACCCCGCACCCCGCACCCCGCACCCCGCATCTCCGTTCGCCGTCTGGAAAAATGTGATGAATCGCCGTGCAAACCATCGGAAAAATGTGATGAACCACCGTGCAGAGCCCGGAAAAATGTGATATTCCCCTCTTGAACTGC
>CAVIIZ010000021.1:0-27909 GCA_963642995.1 bacterium
GGCCTGGAAAGACAGGAGGGGGCGCAAGCCGCTGGTCTTGCGCGGCGCGCGGCAGGTCGGGAAAACCTGGCTTCTCCAAGAGTTCGGGCGCCTCCACTTCTCGAACTGCGTGTACCTCAACTTCGACGACAACCCCGAGCTGGACGCGCTTTTCAGGCTGGGGTACCGCCCGAAGCAGCTGGTGGCGGAAATCGCGAACATGACGCACGAGAGCATGTCCTGCGGCGAGACCCTGCTCGTCTTCGACGAGGTGCAGGAGTGCCCGAGCGCGCTCACCTCCCTGAAGTATTTCTGCGAGGAGATGCCAACGCTGCACGTCGCCGCCGCGGGCTCGCTGCTGGGCCTCGTCGATCACACGGGCAGCGGGTTTCCCGTGGGCAAGGTCAACTTCCTGACGCTTCACCCGATGAGCTTCACCGAGTTCCTCGAGGCGAGAGGCGAGGCGCACTTGGCCGAAGTCGCCCGCGAAAGCGATCGGGGGCGGCTGAAAATCTACGGGCAGAGGCTCAAGAAGCTCTTGAAGGAGTACTACGTCGTCGGCGGCATGCCCGAGGCGGTGGCCTCCTTTGCCGAGGAAGGCTCGTTTGCGCAGGCCCGCTCGGTCCAACGCGAGATTCTGGACGGCTACCGGCTGGACGCGGGCAAGCACCTGACGGGGTCAGAGGTCGAGCGGGTGCTGGCCGCCTGGGACTCGATTCCGGCGCATCTTTCCAGGGAGAACAAGAAGTTCGTCTTCGGCCATGTGCGCGAGAGCGCCCGTGCCAGGGACTACCGCTTCGCCGTCACCTGGCTTTCGTCTGCGGGGATAGCCGTCCCCGTCCCACGCGTCACGGCTGCGAGCCTGCCGCTGTCCGCCTACAGGGACGGCGCATCGTTCAAGCTTTTCGTCAACGATGTCGGGCTCCTCTCCGCGATGGCCGGGCTCGACCCCGGCAGCGCGGTCGCCGACGACGGGGTCTTCGCGGAGTTCAAGGGAGCGCTGACCGAGCAGTACGTCTGCCAGCAGCTGGTGTCGGAGCACGGGCTGGACCCCTTCTACTGGTCGGCCGCGAACTCGCAAGGAAAAATCGACTTCCTCGTGCAGCGAGGGCAGGAGGTCGCCGCGATTGAGGTGAAGGCGGAAGAGAACCTGAAATCGAAGAGCCTGAGGGCGTTTCGCGAGCGGTACCCCCACGTCGCGTCCCTGCGCCTGTCTCTGTCGGACTACCGCGAGCAAGACTGGATGACGAACGTCCCGCTCTTCGCGCTCGCCGGCGCCCTCGGGTGACGGTCTTCACGAGCCCCATCTGCACCGCCCCCGTCCGGGCCGTCTCCCAAGAACGCCCATGGCAGCAAATTGCCACGCCGCCGCGAAAGGCGCGCTGCCGCAGGACGGGAGCGCGGCGTCCGACCGGGCCGGTGCCTAAAGTGCCCCGGCGCAGCGCAGGTCGTTTTCCACGAGGCGGCGCAAGTAGTCCGATCTGCGGACGCCGAGCTCCTCGGCGCGCTCGTCCATCGCATACACTATCAGGGTGCCGAACGGCTTCTCGATGGCGTCCGCGACGAACGCGGTCTTCTTCACGGTGAAGGCTCCGGTCTTTTGGCGGATGGTCGGGGAGACAGGATTTGAACCTGCGGCATCATGCTCCCAAAGCATGCGCGCTACCAGACTGCGCCACTCCCCGACGCAAGCGAACGGGGGCAAGTATAGCGCAGGGCGCGTGCGGCGGGCGGCAAAAGCGCGCGGCGCCTTGCGAGGCGGCGCCTTGCGCGAGGAGGCCTTATGCGAGCCGCGCGAACTTGCGCTTGCCCACCTGCAGCATCGCGCCCGCCAACTCTGCGGCGGGCACATGGTAGGCGCCGGCTGCGACGGCCGTCCCGTTCACCTTCACGCCGCCGCCGTCGATGAGGCGCCGCCCTTCGCCGTTGCTGGGCGCCAAGCCGGCCTCGGCCAGCACGCGCGGCAGGTAGACGCCGCCCTTGTCCGCGTCCTCGTGAAGCGCCACGGCCACTTCCGGCACGTCCTCGGGCGCCTCGTGGTCCTTGAACTGGCGGTCGAAGGCGGCCTCGGCGTCGCGGGCCGCCGCCTCGTCGTGGTAGATGGCCACGATCTCGCGGGCCAGGCGGCGCTTGGCCTGGTTGGGGTCGGCCTCCCCTGCCGCCAGCGCGCGCTCCACCTCGTCCATCTCGCCCACGGGCAGCGCCGTGGCCAGCCGGTAGTAGCGCGGCATGAGGGCGTCGGGGATGCTCATGACCTTGCCGAACATGTCGGCCGGCGCATCCGTGAGGCCGATGTAGTTGCCGTAGGACTTGCTCATCTTGCGCGTGCCGTCGGTGCCCTCGAGCAGCGGCAGCGTGAGCGCGACCTGCGGCTCCATGCCCTTCTTCTCCATCAGCTCGCGGCCGGCCAGCAGGTTGAACAGCTGGTCGTTGCCGCCCAGCTCGACGTCTGCCTCCACCATGACCGAATCGTAGGCCTGCATGACGGGGTAGAGGAACTCGTGCAGCGCGATGGGCACCTGGCCCTGGTAGCGCTTGGTGAAGTCGTCGCGCTCCAGGATGCGCGCCACGGTGAAGTGCGCGCACAGCTCGAGCAAGCCGGCCAGGTCGAGCTTGCAGATCCAGTCGGCGTTGTGCGCGACGGTCGTCTTGGCCGGGTCGAGGATCTTCATGGCCTGGTCCATGTAGGTCTGCGCGTTGGCCGCGATCTGCGCAGACGAGAGCTGCGGGCGCGTCGAGTTGCGCCCGGACGGGTCGCCTATGAGCGCCGTGCCGTCGCCGATGATGAGCGTGACCTTGTGGCCGAGGTCTTGGAACTGGCGCAGCTTGCGCAGGGGCACGGCATGCCCGATGTGCAGGTCGGGGCTCGTGGGGTCCACGCCCAGCTTGATGTTGAGCGGCGTGCCCCGGTCGAGCTTTTTCCTCAAGTCGGCCAGGGGCACGAGCTGCGCCGTGCCGGATTGGATGGTGTGCAGCTGTTCGTCGGTGGAAAGCATCTGCCTCGTCGCGCCTTTCCTGTGCTCGTCGTGTGCGTTTGCGCAGGCGCGCCGCCGTGCCACGGCCCGCAGCGCCCACATAGCCCGCAAGCTTACCATGCGCCCGGGCAAGCGAAGGGTGAAAGGGGGCGGCAAGGCGGGGATGCGGCGCCGGATGAGGGGTGCGGCGCCTTCACCCGAGCCGCGCGAGGGGGCAAAAGAGGCGCGGCGCACGCCCGGCCTCTACGCCACGGGACGAAAGACGTGGCCCGTCGTGGCGCCCTCGCGCTTTTTCTGCGGCTTGCCGGCCACGGCGCGGCGCACGCGGTAGAACTCGTCTTCGGCGGCGCGCTCGTCCATGAGGGTCGTGTCCACGGCAAAGCCCACGAGGCCTGCTCCCAGCAGGTCGGGCACGGCATGGGCCACGTCGAGCGGCACGGCGTTGTAGAGATGTCCGCGCCCGTCGATGCCGGTTGCCAGCGCGAACTCGTAGCCCTTGCGGTCGCGCAGGCGCCAGCCGGCCTCGCGCCGCCTGCAGCTCGCGCAGCGCCCGTCGCACTCTCCTGCCGCCGTGAAAAAGCAGTGCCCGGACACCATCAGCTCCTGGCGGCCTGCCACGACCAGCCCCAGCGGCAGCGGGCTTCCGTCGGCGATGAGCTTCATCTGGTGGATGGTCAGCTCGGGCGACAGCCACACGAAGCTCGCGCCGAGCGCCGCCCACGCCTGCACCGCATGCAGGTTCGTCGCGTAGAGCTTGGGTCCTATGGCGCGCCCCGGCTCGAAATCCTCCAGCTCGCAGGCTATGTCGGTGTCGGTGAAATCGATGCGCGTGGTGAAAGTGGCCTGCTCGCTCATGTCCACGACGCCCGCGAAGTCGAGCGCGGCGCGCGGCGGGCGGCATCGGGCGGCCTCCCAGACGGCCAGCTTTCGCTCCTCGTAGGCGGCAAGCGCGGCGTCGCGCAGTCTGTGCAGCGCCGAAAACCCGATGCCGGCGCCTTCGGACAGCTGCACGTCCCAGCCATGCGCCGCATAGCAGGTGGCGCCCAGGCGCCCCACGTGGGCGACGACGTCGTCGCGCGAGACGGCCTTCGTGCGCGCGGCTTGCACCACTTCGCCTTCGGCACGCCCCTCGACGCCCGCCGCGTCGCGCACGCGTATCTCCAGCGGCTCGCCGATCCCCACTTTCACCGTGAAGTCCAAAGGCACGTTCCAGCCATCCGCCGTCCGCCGCGCGCACGCCTCGCGCAGGGCCGCCGAGCGCACCCGAAACACGCGGTCGCCCGCACCGACCGTGCCCTTCACCCGCAGCTCCACGCGCCCGGCCTCCACGACGTCGCCGTCTCCCGCGCCCGCCTCGTGCATGACGCGCCCGTGCTGCGTCCACACCTCGAGCAAGTCGCCGCGCGAGACGGGGCGCGTGGCCTTCACCTTCACGCGCCCGCCCGAAAACCCTGCGACGCGTCCGACGGCCACCCCGCGGTTGTTGGGGCGCTTGCAGCCCATCAGCTCCGGTCCGCGCGCGCCTTCGAGGTGGCCGGTCGTGAAACCGCGGGAAAACGCCTCGGCCACCTGCGCGCGCTCCGCCTCCGTCGGGGCATACGAGCCGGGCGCCTCGCAGGCGCGGTCGAGCGCGCTGCGGTAGGCGGCCGTCACGCAGGACACGTACTCGGGCGACTTCATGCGGCCCTCTATCTTGAGCGATGCCACGCCCGCCTCCACCAACGCGGGCAAAATCTCGAGCGTGCACAGGTCCTTCGGGGACAGCAGGAACTCGCCGTCCGCCTCGACGGGCCGCCCGCTTGCGTCCACGAGCGTATACGGCAGACGGCAGGGCTGCGCGCACACGCCGCGGTTTGCGCTGCGCCCGCCCACCATCGAGCTGAACAGGCACTGGCCGGACTCGCATATGCACAAGGCGCCGTGCGCGAACACCTCCAGCTCCATGTCCTCGCGGGCAAGGCGCGCCACCTGCTCTATCGACAGCTCGCGGGCAAGGGTCACGCGCGAGAACCCCATCCTGCGCGCGATCTCCAGGCCGCGCGGGCCGCGTATGTTCATCTGCGTCGAGGCGTGCAGGGGCAGCCGGGGCAGCTCGCGCCGCAGCAGGGCCGCGAGCCCCATGTCTTGCACTATGGCCGCGTCGACGCCGGCGGCGGCGGCATCTGCCACGAGCGCGAGCGCCTCGTCCATCTCGCCCGGCATGACGAGGGTGTTGGCCGCGAGGTAGACCGCGCATCCGTGCAGGTGCGCGTCGCGGCACGCGGCCCGCAAGTCGGACGGAGCGAAATTGTCGGCGTTGCGCCGCGCGTTGAAGCCGCCCGCGCCCAGGTAGACGGCATCGGCGCCTGCCGCCACCGCCGCCTCGAAGGCCGCGCGCCCTCCCGCCGGCGCCAAAAGCTCCGGCCTGCCCGCCGCGGCCGCCCCGTGCGCCTTGCGCGCCTTCTTCGCCACGCCCGCCTCGCCCGTCTCTCCAGCGCCGCCCGCCTCGTTCATCTCGTCCCCTTCGCTGCCGTCCGTATCGCGCAAACCATCCGCCCCGCCCCCTTTTTCGGAGGTGAAAACGACACTGTAGTGTATCTTTCTGGACGATGCCGTGCTGCATGAAGCGCAGGCCGAAGTCCGCCGAAAAACATCGGTCCAATTCACCGAAAAATCAAGATTTTGCTACACTGCGCACGTCAACGCACATGCTGAAAGGGAACGCATGCTCACTCCAGAAGGATATATGCCCCGTCTCGTAGACACCCAAATCGACGCCGCTCTGAAGGCATTCGGGGCAGTGTGTGTCGAAGGGCCCAAGTGGTGCGGCAAGACATGGGCATCTCTCAACCAGGCGCACAGCGCCTACTATGTCGCGGATCCATCTGGCAATTTTCAGAACCGCCGCCTGGCCGAGATGGAACCGGTCGTCACCCTCGCGGGCGAGGAGCCGCATCTTGTGGACGAATGGCAGGAAGTGCCCCATATCTGGGATGCGGTGCGCTACGAGGTGGACCGAACAGCGCGCAAAGGCCGGTTTCTCCTCAGCGGCTCGTCCACCCCGCAACGCAAGGGCGTGCTGCATAGCGGCACGGGGCGCATCGGGTCGATTCGCATGCACACGATGTCGCTATACGAATCGGGGGACTCCAGCGGCGCAGTGTCCGTGCGCCGCATGTTCGACGAGCCCGCGCCCCCGATCCAGACAGGCGAGACGAGCCTCGCGCAACTCTGCAGGCTCATCGTGCGTGGCGGATGGCCCGGAAACCTCGGCACTCCAGATTCTTCCGCAGGCCTGGCTCCTGCGGATTATGTGGAGCGCCTCGCAAACGAAGATGCGAGCCGCCTTGACGAAAAGCACCGCGACCCTTCGAAGATGCGCCTGCTCCTGCGCTCGCTTGCGCGCAACGAGAGCACGTTGGCGAGCAACGCGACCCTGCGCCGCGACATGCTGCAATTCGACGACGACACCATTTCCGCGGAAACGCTGAACGACTACCTTCAGGTCCTGTACCGCCTTTTCGCCGTCTACGACCAGCCGTCCTTCAATCCCAACATGCGCTCTTCGGCACGCGTGGGCAAAAAGCCGAAACGCCACCTTGCAGATCCGTCGCTTGCGGCCGCGGCGCTCGCAGCGACGCCGAAGCGCCTGATGGGCGATTTGAACACCCTCGGCTTCCTATTCGAAGCCCTGTGCGAGCGCGACCTGACGATATACGCCCGGGCAAACGGGGGCGGCCTGTATCACTATCGCGATGGAAACGACCGTGAAATCGACGCGGTGCTCGAGCTGCCGGACGGACGCTGGGGCGCCTTCGAGATAAAGCTGGGGGCAAACCAGATCGATGCAGCGGCAGCATCGCTTCTCAAGATGAAGGCGGCCATCGAAGCGGAGCCGCACGCCAAAGCGCCCGATATCCTCGTCGTCGTGTGCGGCCTCAGCTCGTTTGCCTACACGCGCGACGACGGTGTGATGGTGGTGCCCATAACCGCCTTGCGCGAATAGGCCGCCCCCCACGCCGCCGAAATGCGGGACACGGCCCTCGGGAACGCGCGTCAGCTGCCGCGGTGGTAGGCGGCGAGTATGTTCGTGTTGCCCATCCCGTCCGCGAAGACGGGGTGCACCTCGAAATAGTAGTCTTGGCGGGCATCCATGTCCACGAGCTCGAGCTGCGTGACCTGCGATTCGATCTGGACGATGTCGTGCTGCATGAAGCGCAGGCCGCCCGTCTGCGGGGTCAGCACCACGCGATACGACACGGCCCCTTCCACCGCCTCCCACGACAGGGTGCCCTCGCCCGCCGCGCGCGCCTCGATGCCGCACTCGCGCCATGCGACGGTGTCGAAGCCCGGGACGGTCAGCTCGGCTTGCGCCTCGGCCGCGCCGTCGCATGTGCGCGCCTTCACCGTGGCCTTGCCCGGCTTCTTGCACACGACGCGTCCGTCCGGCTGCACGTCGAGCACGGAGCGGTCGCTGCTCGTCCACACCACGGGCAGGGTGCCGGTCGAGCCGTCCGCGAAGCTGACGGAAAGCTTCTCGCCCGACGCCGGCGCCGTGTGGTCGCCGCCGTCGATGGAGATGCCCGCGATCTTCGGCGGGCTTTCCACGTCGTCGAGGGGCAGCAAGGCGCTGTTGCCGCGCACGCGTATGCCCACCTCGCCTCGCGCGTCGTCTGCAAGGGGCGAGACGTCTGCGTCCTGCGAGGCGCTGCCCCGTTTCACCAGCGCGGCAGCCTCCCGCGAGAAATAGGCCCATCCCCCGTCATGGGGCACGACCACATCGTGCGCGCGCACATCGGCGCTGTTCCACCAGCACGAGTCGAAGCGCGTGGACGTGCAGGCCTGCACCTCGCGCTCGCCGTCCGGCCCGTACCACAGGCGCGGCGTGTGGGTGGAGAGGAACGCCTCGTCGCTTTTCAGGAAATACCGCCTGTCCACGCGGTAGCCGTCGGCCTTGTAGTCGTCGAAGGTGGGGTCGAGCCAGTACCACTGCCCGTCGAGGCGCACCGCGTTCCACGCGTGGTAGACCGACGGCGTGTCGCCTTCCACATAGGCGCACGGTATGCCCAGCTCGTCCATCGCGAAGCGAAACGCCAGCGCGTAGGCCTCGCACAAGCCGGCGCCCGATTCCATGATCTCGTCCACGCCGCGGTAGGTGCAGGTGTAGTCGTATTCGTAGTTCAGGCAGAAATAGGTGTAGACGGCCAGCACCTGGTCGAGCGGGTCGGAAGGCGCGTCGGCGGCGAAGCGCCTGATGGCGTCCATCTCGGTCTGGACGCCCGCCGGCACATCGATGACCTGCGCGTACGGCGCGGCCTCGGCGTCGTCGGCGATGGGGGCGGGCATCGTCGAGAACACGGCCAGCGCGACGGAAAGCACGAGAAAGCCCGCCAATATGCGTATCGCAGCCCTCATACCCGCCTTTTCCACGCCGCGGCGCCCGCAGGCGCCTCGTCTGCATGCCCCGGGCGGCGCCCCTTCGCCCGAGAGGCAAGGGAACTTGTCGCGACCGCCCCGTCGAGGCATGCCCCATCTCGCCGATTATATAGTGAAGGCCGGCGGGGACGTGCCCGCCGGCCTGCCGTGTCGTTGGTGGCCCCACCAGGATTTGAACCCGGAACCTGTCGATTATGAGTCGATCGCGCTAACCGTTGCGCCATGGGGCCTTGGAAAACCGCGCGCCGCCCCCCGCGCCCGCGTGCGGGAGGAGCGCATCGCGCACGATAGTATACCCTTATTCCTCCAGATAGTCCTTGAGCTTGCTCGACCGGCTGGGATGGCGCAGCTTGGCCAGGGTCTTGCTCTCTATCTGGCGTATGCGCTCGCGCGTGACGTTGAACTCGCGTCCGACCTCCTCGAGGGTGCGCGGATGGCCGTCTTTCAGGCCGAAGCGCAGCTCGATGACCTTGCGCTCGCGCTCTGCCAGGCCGTCGAGCACCTTGCCCAGCTGCTCTTGGAGCATGGAGAAACCGGCCGCGTCGTCGGGGCGCACCGCATCGTGGTCCTCGATGAAGTCGCCGAGCTGCGAGTCTTCCTCCTCGCCGATGGGCGTCTCCAAGCTGACGGGCTCTTGGCTGATCTTCTGAATCTCGCGCACGCGCTCGGCCTGCGCGTCCACCTTGGCCTCGATTTCGGCCATGTCCACCTCGGCATCCGGGTCGTCGCGCGTGGCCTGGTCGATGAGGAGCTTGCGCGCGATGTCTTCCGGCGTCGGCTCGCGTCCGAGTTCTTGGAGCAGCTCGCGCTGGATGCGGGACACCTTGTTGATGGTCTCGACCATGTGCACGGGGATGCGAATGGTGCGCGCCTGGTCGGCGATGGCGCGGGTGATGGCCTGGCGAATCCACCAGGTGGCGTAGGTGGAGAACTTGAAGCCTTTCGTGTAGTCGAACTTCTCGACCGCGCGGATGAGGCCGAGGTTGCCCTCCTGGATGAGGTCGAGGAAGAGCATGCCGCGCCCCACATAGCGTTTCGCGATGGAGACGACGAGGCGCAGGTTTGCCTCGATCAGGTCGTCTTTGGCGTCGAGACCCACCTGCTCGATGCGGCCGAGACGGCGCTTCTCACGGCGGGTGAGCTCGCGGCCCGCGTCTTCGGCGGCCTCGATCTCGGAGGTGGCGGCAAGGCCTGCCTCGATCTTCATGGCCAGGTCCACCTCCTCGCTGGCCGTGAGCAGGTCCACCTTGCCGATTTCCTTCAAGTACATGCGCACGGGGTCGCCCGTGAGCATGGAGACGCTGGCCGCCTCGGCCTTCTGGTGGCGCGCCTCCAGGCGGCGCTTGTGCTTTTCGGCCTCGGTCTCGACGTGCTCGGGCTCGGGCGCGTCCTCCCCGGGCGCAGGCGGCGCGCCGGCTGCGGGAGCCACGCCCAGCTCGGCATCCGGGATGCCCTTCATGATGTCCTCGTCGGACATGTTCGGGTCGATGTCGTCTTGCGCGACGCGCGCGGCCTCGGCGGCCGCCATCCCCTCGACTTTCACGCCGTTGGCCTCGATGTACTCCAAGATGGCGGCAATCTGCTTTTCGCCTAGGCCGTCGCCGTCGAAGGCCTCGTCTATCTTCGCGCGTTGCAGCTTCTTGCCGCAGTCTTTCAGCAGGTCGTCGATTTTGTCGACGGTCTCGGCGTCGAGCACGCCCTCGGCCGCCGCGTCCTTTTCCTGCTCGGCCGCAAGCTGCGCCTTCGTCACGGGCTTTTCGGATGCGGGCGCTTTCTTGGACGAGGAGGCCGCCTTCTTCGCCGCGGGCTTTTTCGGCGCCGCCTTGGAGGCCGCCTTCTTCGATGCGGGCTTGGCTGCCTTCTTCGCCGCGGGCTCGACCGCCGTCTTGGCGGCGGGAGCCTTCTTCGCAGATGCGGCCTTCTTCGCCGGCGCAGGCTTCGAGGCCGTCTTCTTCGCGGCCGCCTTTTTCGCAGGCGCCTTCTTCGCGGGCGCCTTCTTGGCCGTCGTCTTCTTCGCGCCGTCAGTTTTCGTGCTTGCCACCTTCAGCCTCCCTGTTTTCGTGCGCCACCGTATCCGATGCCCTCATGGAGCGGCGCAAGTCCGCAAGCTCGCGTTGCAGCTGCGCCGTCTCCTCGAACAGCTCGTCTGCCGCCGGCGCCGCGTCCGCGCCCCCATCGCGCAAGCGCGCCTTGCCCGCGGCTATCTGCCGCTCGAGGTCGCGCTCCCGAAGCGAGCGCGCCAGCACGCCCGCCCGATAGGCCATGTCCTGCTCGCCGTCTGCCCGCGACATGGCCGACGAGAGCAGCTGCGCCGCCGCATCGCTTGCGCCTTGGGCTGCGGCGAAGCACTCCGCGGGAGTCGCCGTGTGCGGCAGCCCCTGCAAGGCCGCGGCGATCGCGGCAGCGTCCGGGCTCGTCCACTGCACGCGCGCCATGTCCTCGCCGATGGCGTCGAGGACGCGCGCGTTGCACACGACGAGCCCCAAAAGCTCGTGCTCTTTTTGCATCGACTGTCTATCTGCCTTGATGATGCGTTCTTCGACCGAGTCGCGCGGCCGAGCCCGGTCTTGAGGCGGGGCGTCGTCTGTCTGGTGGCGGGCGGCCACAGGAGCCCTCATCGCGTTCAAAGCCTGGAACACATCAGTATAGTCAAGGCCAAGCGTGTCGGCTATGAGGTTGATGTAATCCGTTGCCGTCACGCTACCTTTGAGCGGGTAGAGCACCTCGAGCGCGGACTTCATCGCGGCCACCTTCTGCTCGGGGGAGCGCACGTCGAAGGCGGCCAGACGGCGCTTGATGGAAAACTCCAGCAAGGGCACCGCCGCGTCGAGCAGCTTCACCAGCGCGTCGGCTCCGCGCGCGGCCAGGAACTCGGCCGGGTCGAGGGCGTCGGGCAGCACGACCACCTTCAGCTCGATGGGGTTGCGGCCGCTTTCCAGCGCAGAGCTCCAGTCGATGAAAGACGTGGCGCGCATCGCGGCCTTCTGGCCTGCGGCATCGCCGTCGAACAGGTAGATGATGGTCGAGGTGAAGCGGCTGAGCAGCTTCACGTGCCGTGCGGTGAGCGCGGTCCCGAGCGTTGCGGTCGCGTAGTTCACCCCGGCCTCGTGCAGCGCGATAGCGTCCGTGTAGCCCTCGACGACCACCGCGCGCCTCGCGGCGACGATATGGGGCTTTGCCCGGTCGATGGCAAAGAGGTTGTCCGACTTGTGGAAAATCGGCGTCTCGGAGCTGTTCAGGTATTTGGGCGTGCCATCGCCTATGACACGGCCGCCGAACGCGATGACGCGTCCGCGCAGGTCGCGCACCGGAAACATGACGCGCTCGAAGAAACGGTCTCGGGGGCGGCCCGGCGTGCGCTCGACGACGAGGTTGGCGTCGAGCATCTCGGCCGTGGTGAAGCCGGCGGCCTTCATATGGGCGACGAGCTGGCCGCGCCCCGGCGCGTATCCAAGCGTCCAGTCCTTGGACGGTTGCGAGCCGAAGCCGCGTCCGTGCAGGTAGGCGCGCGCCCGGGCGGCGCCGTCGGCCTTCGAGCGCATGAGCTGCATGTGGAAGAACTCGGCGGCCGCCTCGCATGCCTGCACCAGGCGCTCCCTCGCATCGCGCGAAGGCCCGCGCCTGCCGCCGACCTCGACGATCTCGATGTGCGCGCGTTCGGCCAGCTCGCGCACCGCGTCGGGGAAATCGAGGCCTTCGGCTTCCTTCACCCAGCCGAAGACGTCGCCGCCCTTGCCGCAGCCGAAACAGTGCCACAGCTGCATGGCGGGGTCGATTTTGAGCGAGGGGTTGCGGTCGTCGTGGAAGGGGCACACCGCCCAGAAGTCGCGGCCGCGTTGCTGCAAGGTGACATAGGCGCTCGCGATCTCGACCAGGTCGGACGCCTCGCGCACGCGCTGTATGTCCTCATCGCCGATGTACGGCATGTCCACCTTCGCCCAACATGGCGCGCACCGAGGCGATATCGCCTTTCACCGTCTCGACCAGCTCGTCTGCATCGGTGAAGACGCGCTGCGCCCTCAGGCGGCGCACGAACTCGACACGCATCTTTTTACCATACAAATCGCCCGTGAAGCCGAGAAGATGGGCCTCGAGGGGCGAAGTCGCGTCCGGAAAGCTCGCGGCGGCGCCGAGGTTGACCGCACCGGGATAGCGTGCGCCGTCCACCTGCGCCCAGGCGGCGTAGACCCCCTCGGCGGGCAGCATCGTCTCGTTTCCGGACAAGTCGAGGTTGGCCGTGGCAAACCCCATCCCGGCTCCTTCGCCTCGACCGTGGGCGACCGTGCCCGAAACGCCGTGGCGGCGGTCGGCGCACAACCGCGCGGCCTGCTCCACGTCGCCTGCACGCAAGAGGGCGCGCACGCGCGTCGAGGTGACGGGGGCGCCGCCATCCTCCACGAGCGCGTGCCCTGTGGCGGAAAGCCCGCGCGACGCACCCCAGGCGCGCACGTCGGCCAGAGTGCCCGCGGCCTTCGCCCCGAAGCGAAAACCCGCGCCCACGTGCAGCTCGAGCGGCTCGCATATGCGGGCGAGCGCGTCGAGGAAGGCGGTCGGCGGCAGGGCGAGCGCATCGGGCGAGACGGGCAGCACGAGGACGCGGGCGGCAGGTGCGGCGGGGTCTTCGAGGGCGCCGGGCGCACCGGAGGCGTCTGGAACACCGGGGGCGGCGGGAGCGCCGGGGGCGGCGGCGAGGGCGGCGAGCGTGTCCAGGCGCTCCGCATTGGAGAGGAGCTTGCCGAACGTCGCCTCGTCGCGGCACAGCGCCTCGTCCGGGTCGCGCTCGAAGGTGACGACGACGGGGCGCGCGCCGCGCTTTGCCGCGCGCTCGCGGACCGCGGCGAGAAGGGCGCGGTGCCCGAGGTGCACGCCGTCGAAGACGCCGACGCTCAAGACGGCAGGGCCTAGCTGCGGGCAGGCGGCGCCCTCGCCTACGGGGTCGAAGGAGACGAGGACGCCGCGCGGGGGCGTCGGGGGCGTCGCGCCGCGCGAACCCTGCACATCGAAGGCAGATGACGCGTCCGGCATATGCGCATGCGGGAAATCAGGCAACGCCTGCCACCCCTCCCGGCAGCACCGTCGCGGGGCGCAAGGTCGCGCCGCGACGCTCGTAGACGGCAAGCAGGCGCCCGTCTGCCACGCAAGAGACAAACGATGGGCCCGCGTCCGCGCCGGCCGCCTTGCCGCGCGCGCCGCCGGCCGCCTTGCCGGACTTTGCAGACGCGACGCTTTCGCCGATGCCTGCAGGCGCGGGTATTGCGGCGCCGTTGGAGATGGCGGCGCGTGCGCCGGCGTCGAGCTCGAGCACGGGAAACCCCAGCACCGCAGCCGGGTCCACCCAGGGCAGCTCGCCGCCGCCCGCGGCGCGCTCCTCCAGCTCGTCTAGGGTGCAGGCGCCGTCCACGCCGAAAGCCCCCACGGCCGTGCGGCGCAAGGCGCCCAGATGCGCCCCGCAGCCGAAATCCGCGCCCAGATCGCGGGCGATCGCGCGGATGTAGGTGCCCTTGCTCACCCGAAACGAGACGTCCCACCAGGGCATTTCGGCGACGATGCGCCCGCCTTGCCCGTCGGCCACACCACACTCGCCCACGCCCGCGGCGACAAGCGAGGCCTCGTGGATGCACACCGGGCGCGGCTCCAGCTCGATGGCCTTGCCCTCGCGGGCGGCCTTGTAGGCGGTCACGCCGCCCTTCTTGATGGCGGAGTAGGCGGGCGGCATCTGGAGCGCCGGCCCCTCCAGCGCCGCAAGCGCCGCACGCGCCGCGCCCTCGTCGGCCAGGGCCGCCGCGTCGAGGGAGGCGGAAAGCCCGTCGAGCGCACGCCCCTGCGCGTCGTCGGTGTCGGTGGCCACGCCGAAGACGATGCGGGCGCGATAGCTCTTCTCGGCGCCGCTCAGATAGCACGACAACCGCGTGGCCGGCCCCACGCCCACGAAGAGCAGGCCGCTTGCCGCCGGGTCGAGGGTGCCGGCGTGCCCCACGCGCCGCTCGCCGCTCAGGCGGCGCACGCGGTTCACCACATCGTGCGAGGTCATGCCTTTCGCTTTATCGACGGCGAGGACCCCGGACAGGCCGCTTGCCCCGCGCTTCATCGGAGCGCGCGCCCTTCTCCGAACAGGCGCCCTTCGTCGGCCCCCGCCCCGACGGGCTGCTCGGCAAAAGAGCGCTCCAGCAGGGGTTTGAGCGCGGCCAAGGTCTCCTCCAGCGTCTTGTCCGCCGTGAACCCGGCCGCCGCCGCGTGCCCGCCGCCGCCGAGCGCCGCCGCGACCCGCGAGATGTCGCGCGCGCCCTTCGAGCGTATCGAGCCGTGCGTCACGCCCTTGCTCTCCTCGCGCAGCATGACGGCCACCTCCACGCCGTCCAGGCGGCGTATCACGTCGATGAGCGAATCGGTGTCGTCGCGCACGGCGCCGATCTCGGCCAAGTCGGCCGCGCGCGTCCACGACAAGACCACGCGCCCGTCGCACATGAGGCGCATGCGGGAGATGGCGAGCGCCTCCAGCGTGAGTGCCTCGCGCGTCTTGCGCTGGTAGACCTTGGTGCAGATGAAGGCGGGGTCGGCGCCGGCCTCCACCATCTCGGCCGCATACGACAGCGCGTCGGCGCCGGTGTTCTGGAACTGGAAGCGCCCCGTGTCGGTGACCAGCCCCGTGTAGCAGCAGGTGGCGATCTCGGGGGTGCGCGCGATGCCCATCTGCGCGATGAAGTCCCACACGAGCATGGAGCACGACGGCGCCTGCGCGTCGACGAAGGCCGCGTCCGCAAAGCCCGGCGCGCCCGGATGGTGGTCGATGGCGATCGAGGCCGACGCGCGGGAGAACACCTCGACGGCGGCGCCCGTGCGCTCGATGCCCGGCACGTCCACGCTGATGAAGACGTCGGGGGTCTCGCGGTAGTCCTTCGCGTAGACCAGCTCGTCGAACAGCGGCAGGTAGTCGAAAACAGGCGCCTTGGCCTCGTTGGCCAGAAGCGGGACCGCCGTGTAGCCGCGGTCGCGCAACGCGAGCGTGAGCGCCAGCACCGACCCCAGCGAGTCGCCGTCCGGATTCAAGTGGCCGCAGATGCAGACCTCCTGCCGGCCTTCGAGCACGTCTATCGCGGGCGTGAAGTCGAGTTGCCGCACGTCTCCTCCTCGTCTGCATCCGATGCGGCACAAGCCGCGTCCGCCTCGGCGCGTACCGCGTCCGCAGCCGCGCCGGCACCGCCGCCGTCCGAGGCGATGCGCGTCTCCCCGTTCAACACCTCGGATATGCGCTCGGCGGCGTCGGCCGTCTTGTCGATGTGGAAGCGCAGCTCGGGGGTGACACGCCACGACAGGCTCTTTCCCACGAGCGCGCGTATGCGCCCGGACGCCGCAGCCAAACCGGCCTCGACCTCGTCGTAGCGGCTGCGGGGCGCGGCCACGAAGACGTCGGCCACCTCGCGGTCGGGCGAGACGTCGCAGCCGGTGACGGTGACGAGCGTCAGGCGCGGGTCGGACACGTGCAGCAAGAGCACGTTTGCGACCTTTGCCCGCAGCTCCTCTCCCGCCTTGCGCGAAGATGCGGTCTTCTTCATGGCCTACTCCTTGCGCGCGACCTGGTCGATGCGGTAGCCCTCGATGCGGTCGCCCACGTGCACGTCCTGGAAGTCCGCGATGCCGATGCCGCATTCCGTGCCCGCGCGCACCTCGTCCACGTCGTCGCGGTAGTGGCGCATCGAGGAGACGGAGCCGTCGAAGACGATGACGCCGTCGCGCACCACGCGCACGTGGTCGGTGCGCGAGATGACGCCCTCGTCGACCAGGCAGCCCGCGACGGTGCCGGCCTTGGGCACCTTGAACAGCTCGCGCACCTGCGCCGTGCCCGTGTCGACCTCGACTTCCTCGGGGGCGAGCAGGCCGACGCGCGCGGCGTTGATGTCGTCGATGGCCTGGTAGATGATGCGGTAGAGGCGGATGTCGACCTTCTCGCGCTCGGCCATCTGGCGCACGCCCGGCTGCGGGCGCACGTTGAAGCCGATGATGATGGCGTCGGAGGCGGCGGCGAAGTTGATGTCGGTGGCGGTGATGCCGCCGACCGCCGAGTGGATGACGTTGATGCGGACCTCGCTTTGGTCCATCTTGTCGAGCTGGCCTTGCAAGGCCTCGATCGAGCCCACCGTGTCGGCCTTGATGATGAGGTCGAGCTCGGAGAGCTTGTCGGCCTCCATGCGCGCGAAGAGGTTCTCCAGGCTGACGTGCCCGCGTTCCTGCGCTTTCAGGCGCTGCTTCATCTCGCGCTCGGAGGCAAGCGCGCGCGCCTCGGCCTCGTCTTCGAAGACGGCGAACTCGTCGCCTGCGCTGCACACGCCGTTCAGACCCAAGATCTCGACCGGGTCGGAAGGGCCGGCCTCGGAGACGGCCTCGCCCAGCGGGTTGATGAGCGCGCGCACGCGCCCGTAGTGGGTGCCCGCCACGAGCGTGTCGCCCACGTGCAGGGTGCCGCGTTGCACGATGACCGTGGCCACAGGCCCTCTGCCCTTGTCCAGGTTGGCCTCGATGACGAAACCGGAGGCGGGCGCGTCGGGATTGGCCTTCAGCTCGAGCACCTCGGCCTGCAAGATGATGGTCTCGAGCAGCTCGTCGATGTTTTGGCGCTGCTTTGCCGACACCTCGACGAACATGTTCTTGCCGCCCCAGTCCTCGGGCACGATGCCGTGCTCGACCAGCTCGTTTTTCACCCTGTCGGGGTTCGCGCCGGGCTTGTCTATCTTGTTGACGGCCACGACGACGGGCACGCCGGCCGCGTTCGCGTGGTCGATGGACTCGATGGTCTGCGGCATGACGCCGTCGTCGGCGGCCACCACCAACACGATCACGTCGGTGACCTGGGCGCCGCGCGCGCGCATGGCCGCAAACGCCTCGTGGCCCGGCGTGTCGACGAAGGTGATCTGCTTGCCGTTGATGGAGACGACCGACGCGCCGATGGCCTGGGTGATGCCGCCGGCCTCGCCTTGCGCCACGCCGGTGTGGCGTATGGCGTCGAGCAGCGAGGTCTTGCCGTGGTCGACATGGCCCATGACGGTGACGACGGGCGGGCGGGGTTTGAGGTCGGCCTCGTCGTCGTGGAATTTGAACGACATCTCCTCTTCTTGCGAGACGACGTGCACCTCGCGCTCCAAATCCACCGCGATCAGCTCGACGAGCTCGTCGCTCATGGTCTGGGTGAGGGTGAGGGGCTGGCCCAGCAAGAAGAGGCGCTTCACTATCTCGTTGCCGGGCACGCCCAGCGCCTCGGCGAACTCGCCCACCGTGACGCCGCTGGCCACCTGCACGGTGCCCACGGGAACGCCCGTGATCTCCGCCTGCTTCTGCGCCTCTTCGGCCTCGCGGCGGCGGCGCTCCTCCTCGCGGCGCTCCTTGCGCTTCTTGCGCCTGCCCGTGGGCTGGCCTTGCGCCTCGGCGATGGAGGCGCGGGCCTCCTCGAGGACCTTGTCGCGCTGCAGCTGCTCGGCCGCCTGGGCCATCTGGCGGTAGCGGTCGTCTTCGGAGCGCGAGTCCACCTCGGCGCCGCGGCCGCGCTTCTTCTTGCCGTGCTGCTTGTAGGGGGAATCCGCCGCGCCGGGCGCCTGGCCGATGCGCGAGCGGCGCTCCGCGTCCTTTTGCGCGCGCTCGGCCGAAAGCCGGTTGTTCTCGGCCGCGATCTGGCTGAGCAGCCCGTCGAAGACCGACGGCTTTTTGGGAGCCGCCTCCTCCTTGGCGGCTTCCTTCTCCTCGGCCTCCTTGGCGGCCTGCTCGGCCTCGAGCTTCTTCTTCTCCTCGGCGCGGCGGCGCTGCTCTTTTTCCACAGCGGCCTTGTGCGCGGCCTCGGCGGCGCGCTTGGCCTCCTCGGCCTTTGCCTTCTCGGCCTCCTCGCGGGCCTTCTCCTCTTCCGCAAGCGCCGCCTTCCTGGCCTCCAGCTCCGGGCCGAGCTGCTTGCGGATCTTGTCCACATAGGCCTCCACCAGCGTCGACGCATGGTTTTTGGCCGGGATCTTCATCTCCGCCAGCTTCGCCAGAAGCTCTTTGGAGGTCATCCCGAACTCTTTGGCCAACTCGTGTACGCGCATACCTGCCATGTCCTACACCATCCCTACCTGCCGCGTGCGGCGTTGCGCACATGCTGCGGCAAAACTGCTCTCAAGGCGCTCGTGGCACGCCTTGTCCACCTTGCACTTCAAGCGCGCCGCGAAAAGGCGGCGCTTGCACGCGTCGGAAAAACAATCCCCCTCGTAGCACACGTAGGCGCCGCGGCCCGCGGCCTTGCCGGAGACGTCCAGCTCGACGCTGCCCCCGGGCGTGCGCACGATGCGGCACAGCTCGTGCTTGGCCGCGCGTTTACGGCAGGCGATGCAGGTGCGGATGCGCCCGGCCTGCGGCGCCTGTGCGGCGTCCGCCCTCCTCGCGTCGTCCGTATGTCCCGTGCCCGCCATATCCGCTTCGCTTCCTCCGTCGCGCCCGCTCTTGCCGTGCAGCCCCTTAGATCAGGGAATCCTCGTCGCCGGCCGCGTCGTCTCCGCCTGCGGCGGGCACGGCCTGCGCGCCGCCCTCGCCCTCCTCGGCGCCTTGATGCACGCCGCAGAAACGCGAGCCGGGGCGCGCATGGTTGCGGCAGCGGACGCCGGACTCGCCGACGTAGGCGCATTGCGCGTCCGCGCCCTCGGCGTCTGCCTCGTCTTCCTCGTCGTCGATGAGCGAGCCGGTCGACAAGGCGCCGCTGCCCACGAGGCTCGCGGCCTTGATGTCGATGTGCCAGCCCGTGAGGTGCGCGGCCAGACGCGCGTTTTGCCCCTCTTTGCCGATGGCAAGCGAGAGCTGGTCGTCGGGGACGACCACGGTGGCGTACTGCGTGTCCTCGTCGATGAGCACGTCGGAGACCTTGGCAGGCGAAAGCGCGTTTGCCACGAACACCGACGGGTCGTCGCTCCACTGGATGACGTCGATGCGCTCGCCGCGCAGCTCGCCCACCACCATGCGGATGCGGCTGCCTTTAGGCCCCACGCAGGCGCCCACCGGGTCCAGGTTGGACTCGCGGCTGGCCACGGCGATCTTGGAGCGCGCGCCGGCCTCGCGGGCGATGGACTTCACCTCGACCACGCCGTCGTAGATCTCGGGCACTTCCAGCTCGAGGAGGCGGCGGATCAAATCGGGGTGCGTGCGCGAGACGACGATGGTCGGGCGCGACGCCTCGTTGCGCGTCTGGCGCTTGCCGTCGGGCGTCTCGCTGGCCGCGGACGGGTCGCGCACGTCGATGATGACGGCCTTGATGCGCTGGTTGTGCTGGTAGTACTCGCCGGCCGGCTTCTCGTTGGCCGGGCGGTCGGAATCGGCGAAGCGGCGCGAGCCGTAATGCGGCAGCTCTGCCTCCACGCCGTCGCGGATCTTCACGATGGTGAAGTCCTTCGTGGACTGCAAGACCGTGCCCGTGATGAGCTCGCCTTTGCGGCCCGCGAACTCCTTGTAGATGTTCATGCGGGCGGCGTCGCGCACGATCTCGTTGATCACGCGCTTGGCGGTCTGCGCGGCGATGCGGCTCGCGTCGTCGGGGGTGACGTCTTGCATCTCGTAGTCGGGATAGTCGCCCGTCTCGGGGTCCTCGTCGCCGACGCCCACCATCTCGTAGACGTAGATGCGCCCCGTGTCGCGGTCGATGGTGGCGCGCGCGTCCCAGTCGAGCTTGAGCGCGCGGGTGTAGGTCTCCGACAGCGCCTCTTCCAGGCGGTCCAATATGACGAACTCGTCGATGTTGTGCGCCCGTGCCAGCTCTTGCAAGGCCAATATCAGCTCGGACGGTGCGCTCGTTTCCTCTTGTGCCATGATGCGTGAAACTCCTTTTCCCTATTCGGTTGTCGCGCCGGGCAAGTCCGCGTCTGCGCCGGCGCCGCAGGCGTCGCGCGCGGAGAAATCGACCTCGCCGATCGTGTGCGCCTTCTTTATGCGTGAAAGGGGCAGGCGGTGGCAGGCGCCCTCGTCGTCTTCGACGAGCACGTCTTCTCCGTCCATCCCCTTGAGTTGTCCCGTGAAGTTGGATTGCGCCTGGCCAGGCTTCAGCTGCACCTTGCAGCGCTGGCCGGCGAAACGCTCGAAATCGGCCGGGCGGCGCAGGGGGCGGTCGATGCCCGGGCTGGACACCTCCAACGTGTAGCCGTCCGGGAAGGGGTCGTCGCGCTCGACGGCGGCGTCCACCCACTGCTGGGCCTCGGCCAGGTCGTCGAGGGTGATGCCGCCTTCGGGCAGGTCCAGGAAAACGCGCAGGATGGGGTTTTTGCGCGTGCCGGCCACCTCGACGTCGACCAAATCGAGGCCATGGGCGTCCGCCATGGGCTCGAGCAGCTCGATCATCTTGTCGGCCTTGTTCGCCATCTGCACATCCTTTCCCAAACGCAAAGAAAGCGGGTCAATGCCCACTTTCTCGATGAAAACGGTCATCTGGCGCAAACGGCGGCTTGAAAGCCGTGCCGCGGCCTCGCGCCCTGCGGCGCAAAGCCTGCCCGCCGCGCGACGCACATGCGGGCAATGCGACTTTTCATTGTAGTGGCTGAACGCGTGCTCGTAAAGAGCGCACATAAAGGGCGCACATGAGCGGCGCAGGCAGCGCGCGGGCAGGCGCAGGCTTCTCCGGGCGCGCGAGAAGCCCGCCCCAGGCCGCATTCGCCAAAACGGGCGGCGCGGCGAGAAGCGGGCTTCGCAAGGTTCGGGAAAAGAGGCGCGCCCTATTCGACGCTCATGGCCAAAGCGAGCAACGCGTCGTGCTCGCGCGCCTGGGCCACGACCTCCTGGGTGATCTTCGTGCCCTTCGTGCAGCGAAAGCCGCCGTCTTCGGAGACCACGTCTTCGGTGAGCTCGGAATCGAGCAGCACGCCCACGAGCTCGCGCTCCTCGTCGGACAGGGATCCGGAATCGACGGGACGCGGGGCGTTCTCGGTGCCGTAGCCCGAATAGGCCTGCTTCTCCACCTCGTCCACCCGGCGCTCCTTTTCCGCGCCGCGCAGGCTGGCCGCGTCGCGCGAGCCGTCGTCGACGAAGACGAACTCGGGCGAGAAGAACAGGAAGGAGGCGGCGGCGTAGTGCGAGCCGTCGTCGAGCGTGAGGCCTTCGACCGTGCCGAACACCGTGTCGAACTCGTAGCCGGTGACCTTGCCGAGCGAGTTGCCCGTGCGCGAGTAGACCTGCGCGCCCACGAGGTCGTAGCCGTCGACGGCCTTTTCCTCCTCCTCGGTGCCGGGACGCAGGAAGTCCTTGCGGCCGGGAACCGTGACGAAGGCGTCGCCCACGGCGATGACGGAGTTGAACGGCAAGACGAGGGGGCGGTGCGTGGCCTCGGCCGAATCTATGATGTAGTTGTCGACCACCATCTTGTCGCAGTCGACGCGCAGGCCGCTGATCTGGCCCAAGACGGCGTGGTCTTCGGTGCCCACGACCTTGAGCTTGCAAATAGATTCGTTCGTCTCCATGCCCGGGTCCTCTCGTCTCAAAAGGCGGATGCAGCACGTGCGCCGCCCCGGTGGACGACGCACGCCTGCGTCAACGTTCCAACAGCTCGCCCCATGGTACTACATTCGTTCAGGGCATGCGAGACGGCACGCGAGACGCACCGGCCTCAGCGGGCGCATCTCGCGGCAACGCACCCGGGCGGGCTAGCCTCTTCTCGAAACCCCCGCGCCGGCTGCCTGCTGCTTGCGCTTGCGCCTGGAGGACGCGAACCACGCGACGGCCGCCGTGAGGAGGGCGGCGCCTGCGGCGGTGCAGGCGATGGGCCCGAAGGCGCCGGCCAGCGGCATGCGCCACACGGGGTAGTTCTTCAACTTCAACCCGACGTCGCCTGCCGACTCGAACGCCGGCGGCAGATCGTCGCCGCGCGCGGAAATCGAGACCGCCGTGGTCGTCGCATTCACATCGAGCATCCACTGCCCGTGCGGCAGCTGGTAGCCGGCGACCGTCCCCGTCTCCACCAGCATGTACTGGCCGGTGGGCAGGAGGGTAAACGACACGTAGCCGTCCGCATCGCTTGTCGAGGTGGCGTACGGCGTGTCCACCTTCCAGCAGCAATCCGCGTCGTTGGTGGCCAGCGTCGAGTGGTCGCTTGCCTTCGTGTGGGCCGCGTTGCCGCACTTGTACAGCGCAAACGTCGCGCCCTGCAGCGCCGCGCCGTCCTCGTCGGTCTTGGTGAACGAGAAGCCCGTCGTCGGGGTGTCTCCCAAAGTCGGCGTGTTCACCACGACGCCGCCGGTGTTCTTCACATCGCCTCCATCGTCAGCAGAAACGATGGACATGTCGGCATCGCCTTGCAGGAAGGTCCCTATCGAGAACGCCCCTTTCCCGTCGTCGTCGTTGGCAAACGAGGACTTGAAGTCTATGCGCACCTGGCCGTTCGGCTTGACGAAGTGCCAGGTCTCGCCGTTGGGCGCCGCATACGTCTCCTGCACGCCCGTCTCCACAAGCATGTAGGTGCCGCGCGGCAGCTGGCCGAAGTCCACGAGGCCGTTGTCGTCGGAAGTGGCCGTCTTCAGCGGGTCGGTGGTCGCGTTGCCGTATTCGTCGTAGCTGCCCCAGCAGCAGCCCTCCGAGCCGTCGGCCAACCCGGAGTGCGAGTAGATGCCATCGTCATGCGCGGGGTTCGTGCACTTGTACAAGGCGAAGGTGAACCCTTTCAGCGCGGTGCCGTCGTGGGCTTTCTTCGTGAACGAGAAAGGCTTGGTCTGCGCCTCGGTGTTCACCACGTACTTGCTGTTGTCGCCTCCCGTGAACGCGCCTGCGTTCCCATATGTCCAGTCCGTGCTCGCGACGCCGTCTTGGTAGGCCGCGACGGAGAGCTGCGATTGCGTGGTGGCCGACGCCGGCACGGTGACGAGCCACTGCCCGCTCGGCTGCTCGTAGTCCTTCGAAAACCAGATCGAGGCATCCGTGTAGCCCGTGGGCTGCTTGAACTCGACGAGCATGTACTGCGTGTCGCGCGTGAGCAGGCCGAAATCGTAGATGCTGCCCGTATGGTCGGTGCCGCCGACGGTCTTCCACAGCCTCCAGCAGCTGCCCGTCTCGCCTGCCGCGCCGTGGTGCTCGCTCGTGGACGAACCGTGCCCCTCGTTGCAGCGATACATCGAGAACACCGCATGCTCCAGGCTTTTGCCGCTGTCGGAGGCCTCATCGGTCTTGGTGAAGGAGAAGGGCACGGTGCCCTCGTCGGGCTCGTTGCCCAGCTTGAAGCCGTCTGCATACGAACCGGTGAAATCGGGCGCCGCGGTGACGCCAGAGGTGTTCGTGTCCACCTCGATCGTCTGGTTCTCCATATCGACCGTCACATACCACTTTCCGGTCGGCAGGTGATAGCCGGAAGGAGCCTGCGTCTCGACCAGAGTGTAAATCCCCGCCTGGGAGAGCTTGCCGAAGTCCACCTTACCGTCCGCATCGGAGGTGGCTGTGGAGACGGTGGAATCCGGGGCGGTCAGGGTGAAGGTCGCGCCCGCAAGCGCCGCGCCCGTCGTCGAATTCGTCTTGGTGAAGGCAAACGGCAAGGCGTTGGGCGTGTTCGTGATGGTGAAGCCCTCGTCGTAGCTGCCCTTCACGGTCGACGTGGCGGACACGTCGCTCGCCTGCACGGCGACCGGCGGATTCGCGCTCGAATTCACCGTGACCTTCCAGGCGCCGGTCGCGGCGGCATAGCCTGTAGGCACGGTCGTCTCCGTGAGAATGTAGGTGCCGTCCGCCAGATCGGAGAACTTGACCGTGCCTGTGTCATCCGAAGTGGCGTTGACAGAAGAGCTTCCACCCTGCAAGGTCAGGCTGAAGACCGCGCCGGGCAGCGTCGCGCCCGTCTCGGAGTCCGCCTTCGAGAAGACGAAATCGGGACGCGTCTTCGTGTTGGGGATCTGGTAGCCGTCCGCATAGCTGCCCTTCGGCTCGGGCGCGGTGCCGGCGGCGCTCGCGACGGAGATGGTCGCCGTCTTGGTGGCGGCGTCGACCACGACCTTCCAGGAGCCGGGCACCGCGTTGTAGCCGCTCGGGACGGTGCTCTCCGAAAGGGCGTAGGTGCCGGGCGAGAGCGTGCCGAAGTCGACTTTGCCGCCCGCATCGCTGGTCACCGTCTTCTCGAAGCCGAGGTCTGCGCTCTTCAAGGTGAAGCTCGCCCCCGGCAGCACGGCCGCCAAGGCGGTGGAGGTGCTATCGACCTTCGTGAACGAGAAGGGCACGCCCAACTCGTTGGACACGGAATAACCGTCCGCATAGGTGCCGGTGAAGGCGGTGGCGCCGTCGTTTGCCGTGACGGTGACCGTCTGGTTCTTCTCGTCGGAGACGACCGTCCACGAGCCGGTCGACGGAGTGTAGCCGTTCGCGGCCTGCGTCTCGACGAGGGTGTAGGAGCCGTCGGCCAGGCGGCCGAAGTCGACCGTGCCCGCCTCGTCGGAGACGACGGTCTTGTTGTAGGTCATCGTGGCATCGGAGCGCGACAAGGTGAACTTAGCGCCGGCCAGCCCCACGCCCGTGTCCACCGCCGTCTTCGTGAAGGAGAAGGGCACGGAGCCGTAGTTCTTGATCTTGTAGACATTGCTGGACAGCGTAGGCGCCGGGGCGCCGTCGTTTGCCGTGATGGAAGCCGTCTGCGTTGCCGCGGGGTCGGTGCCCACGGCGACGGTCCAACTCCCCGCCGGGACGCTGTAGCCCTCGGGCGCGATCGTCTCCACGAGCGTGTAGTTCTTGCCGCCGGGCACGTCGGCAAACGTCACCTTGCCGCTCGCGTCGGACGTGGCGGCCCCCACCACCGTGTCGCCGTCGCGCAACTCGAATTCCGCGCCGGCAAGCACCGCGCCGTCCGCGTCGGTCTTGGTGAAGGAGACCGAGACCAGGCGGCGGTCCGAGACGCTGTAGCCGGGATAGTCGCCGCTGAAATCCATGGCTCCGCCTTTTGCCGTGACGACGACTTTTTGCGTCAACGCGTCGACCGTGACCGTCCACGAGCCGTCCGATTTGGCATAACCTGTCGGCGCCACCGTCTCCACAAGCGTGTATTCGCCCGTCTCGAGCTCGCCGAAATCCACCTGGCCGTCCGCATCGCTCGTGACGGTCTGGAGCACTTTGCCGTCTTGGCTCAGCTCGAATATGGCGCCGGAAAGACGCGGGGCCGTCCCGGAGGAAACATCGTTACCCACCTTCGTGAACGAGAACGGCACCGTGTCCTTCACGTTCACCGCCTTGTAGCCGTCCGCGTAGGTGCCCTTGAACGCGGGCGCGCCGTCCGCGGCTTCGACGTAGACCTGCTCATGGCCGGCGAAGGTGTTGGGGTAGACCCTCCAGTAGCCGGTTGGCAGGTCGTAGCCGGTCGGCGCCTTCGTCTCGTAGAGGTAGTAGAAGACGTTGCCCGGCAACTTGCCGAAATCGACCTTGCCGTCCGCGTCGCTCGTCGCCGTCTTAAGCACCGTGGCGTCCGCACCGGCGCTGTCGCGCAGCTCGAAGGTGGCGCCGGAAAGCGTCGTGGTGCCGGCCGCGTCCGTCTTCGTGAAGCTGAACGCCATCTCGGGGTAGTTGATGATGTAGTCGCCCTTGGCCTGCGTGTGGTAGAACTCATAGGCCGCGCCCGCGTCGGCCACGGAGAAGGTCTTCGTGGTCGCGTCCACGGTCACTGTCCAATGCCCGTACGAGACAACGCACCCGTCCGGCGCGGCCGTCTCGTAGAGGTCGTAGCTGCCGGCGTCGAGGTAGCCGAAGTCCACCATGCCCGCGTCGTCGGGGCTGGCCGTCTTCACCACCACGCCGCCCTGGCGCAATTCGAAGACGGCGGCGGTGTTGCCCCACGCGCGCGCATCGTCGACGCTCGCATCGCCCATGAAGGAGGCGTACTTCGTGAAGGAGAACTTCACCCAGTCCTCGGGATAGTCCACCACCTCGAGGTTTCCGTCGGCGTAGGCGCCGGTGAACTCCGACGCGAATCCCGCTTGCAGCGCGATGGAGGAGACGGACAGGTCCCCGGTGGCCGCATCCTTTGCCACCGTGACCTTCCAAACCGGCGATTCGGCGCTTCCGTAGCCGCTCGGCACGACCGTCTCGGTCAGACGGTAGGTGCCGGGTTCGGAGAAGGCGCGCTCGAAGGAGACCTTGCCATCTGCGCCCGAAGTGGCGGTGCCTATGTCCGTGCCCTCGTCGTGGCCGTCGACCTGCCAGTACTCGAGGAGGAACTTCGCACCCGCCAGCGCCTTGCCGTTCTCGTCGGTCTTGGTGAAGGTGAAGGGGATGGAGGCTTTCTCGTTGATCGCCTTGTAGCCGTCCGCGTAGGTGCCCGCGAACTCGGGCGCGCCGTCCACGGACTCGACGTAGACCTGCTTGTGGCCGACGTAGGTGTTGGGGAAGACGCGCCAATGGCCGGTCGGCAGGTCGTAGCCGTCCGGCGCGGCCGTCTCGTAGAGGTAGTAGTCCACGTTGCCGGGCAGAGCGCCGAAGTCCACCTTGCCGTCCGCGCCGGTGGTCTTGGTCGCCAGCACCGTGCCGTCGCCATCGCGCAGCTCGAAGGTCGCGCCGGCCAGCGTCGTAGTGGAGTCGTCGGCTGTCTTGGTGAAGGAAAACGCCAGCGACGGGTAGTTGACGATGTAGTCCTCCGAGCCCGTACGGCAGAAGTCGTAGGACGCGCCGACGTTTGCCACGGACACCGTCTGCGCCGCAGCGTCTGCCGTCACGGTCCAGTGGCCGTAGGGTATGACGCACCCGTCGGGCGCCGCCGTCTCGTAGAGCTCGTAGTCGCCCGTCGCGAGATAGCCGAAGTCCACCTTGCCCGCGTCGTCGGGGCTGGCCGTCTTCACGGCCGTGCCGCCCTGGCGCAGCTCGAAGACGGCGGCGGTGTTGCCCCACGCACGCGCGGCATCCGCGCCCTCGTCGCTTGTGTAGGAAGCGTACTTCGTGAAGGAGAACTTCGTCGCACGGTCGGTGTTCTTCACCTTGTAGCCGTCCGCGTAGGTGCCCGCGAACTCGGGGGCGCCGTCCACGGACTCGACGTAGACCTGCTGGTAGCCGGCGTAGCTGTTCGGGAAGACACGCCAGTGGCCGCTCGGCGCGCCATAGCCGTCCGGCGCCACCGTCTCGTACATGTAGTAGTCCACGTTGCCCGGCAGAGCGCCGAAGTCCACCTTGCCGTCCGCGCCGCTGGTCGCGGTCTTCAGCACCGTGCCATCGCCATCGCGCAGCTCGAAGGTCGCGCCGGCCAGCGTCGTGGTGCCGTCGTCACCCGTCTTGGTGAAGGAGAAGGTCTGCGACGGGTAGTTGACGATGTAGTTCTCGGAACCCGTCTGGCAAAACTCGTAGGCCGCGCCCACCGTCTCGGCGGAATAGGTCTGGTTGGCGGCGTCCACGGACAGCGTCCAGTGCCCCAATGGCGCCACGCACCCCTCGGGGGCCTTCGTCTCGTAGAGGTCGTAGGCGCCGCTGGGCACGCCGTTGCCGCTGCTGCCGCCGAACGAGACCGTGCCCGACGCGTCGGGGCTTGCCGTGTCCACGACCGTGTCGCCCTGGCGCAGCTCGAAGACCGCGTCGGTGTTGCCCCATGCGCGCGCGGCGTCCGCCCCGC
>CAVIIZ010000022.1:0-5616 GCA_963642995.1 bacterium
GCCCGGGAAGGTCTGGATGGCGTTGTTGAACTTCATGACCGTGTCGTTGTAGGACTGGCGCATGTAGCTGATCTTGTCCTCGGTGTCGCGCAGCTGCCCTTGCAGGTCCAGGAAGTTCTGGCTCGCCTTCAGGTCCGGGTAGGCCTCCACGCTGGCGAAGAGGGTCTTCAAGGTGCCCTCGAGCTGGTTGGCGGCCTTCGCGCGCTCGGCCGGCGCCGTCGCCTTCATGCACGCGGCGCGCGCGTCGGTGACGTCTTGCAGCGTCTTGGACTCGTGCTTCGCGTAGCCCTTCACCGTCTCGACCAGGTTGGGGACGAGGTCGAGGCGGCGCTGGAGCTGCACGTCCACCTGCGACCAGGCGTTGTCCACGCGGTTGCGCAGGCGCACGAGGTTGTTGTACATCCAGATGCACGCGACGACCAGCACCACGACCACGACAGCGATGATTATTCCGACCACCATGAGAAAACCCCCTCGCTCGCAAGCCGCCCGCGGGCGCCTTTCCTTCGCTTCAGCCGAGATTCATTGTACGCGCAAAGAGGGACGCAGGGCGCCGCCGTGCGTGCCGCGACGCCCTGCACCGAGGAGAAACCCTCTCCCCTTCACGCCAAGACGGAACCGAGCGCCTCGCGCAGGGCGGGGGCAAAGCGCGGGTCTTTCAGCGCCATCTGCACGTTGGCGGCGATCCAGCTGGCGATGGTGCCCGTGTCGTAGCCCCGGCCCGGTTCGATCACATAGGCGTAGACCTCCTCGCGCTCGAGCAGGTCCACGAGCGCGTCGGTCAGCTGGATCTCGCCGCCCGCACCCGCAGGCGTCGTGGCCAAAAGCTCCATGACCGCAGGCGAGAGCAGGTAGCGCCCGAATATGGACAGGTTGCTGGGCGCGTCTTGCAGCGCGGGCTTCTCCACCATCTTGTCCACCCGCACGACCCCGTCTTCCAGCTCCTCGCCTCCGACGATGCCGAAGCGGCTGACCTCGGAATCGGGCACGGGCAGCACGGCGATCACGCTCGCGCCGCCGTGCGCCGCCGAGATCTCGGCCATCTTCGAGCACACGTCGTTGCCGGGCACGAGCACATCGCCCAGCATGACGAGGAACATGTCGTCGCCCACGGATTCGGCCGCGCAATGCACGGCATGCCCCAGCCCCAGCGGCTCGTCTTGCACGGCAAAGCTCACCGGCAGGCTGCCCGCGTGCGCGACGGCCTCGGCGTACTTGTCCTTGCCCGCCGCCTTCATCTGCTCGACGAGCTTCTCGTTTTCGCTGAACTGCTCGGCGATGGAGGGCTTGCCCTCGCTCGTGACGATGACCACCTCGTCGGCGCCGGCGGCCAAGGCCTCCTCGACGATGTATTGGATGGTCGGCTTGTCCACGACGGGCAGCATCTCCTTGGGCTGCGCCTTCGTCGCGGGCAGGAAGCGGCTGCCCAGTCCCGCCGCGGGTATGACTGCTTTCATCTTCGTCCTCCTAGATGCGTTCGGCTATCTTCGTGCCCATGTCGCTTGTGGACAGCACGTGGTCGGCAGGCGTCGTCTCCTGCGCGATGTCGTAGGTGCACCAGCCGTCTGCCAGCGCCTCGCGCACGGCGCGGTCGACGTCGGCGGCGGCCTCGTCCATGTCGAAGCTGTACTTCAGCATCATGGCGGCCGACTGGATCTGGCTGATGGGGTTCACGTCGTTTTTCCCCGCGTGGCTGGGCGCCGAGCCGTGGCTGGGCTCGTAGAGCGAGGTGGAGTCGCCCAAAGACGCGCTGGCCAAAAGCCCCAGCGAGCCGCACAGCATCGAGGCCTCGTCGGAGAGTATGTCGCCGAAGGTGTTTTCCGTGACGATGACGTCGAAGCGGTCGGGGTGGTTGATGATCTGCATGGCCGTGTTGTCCACGAGCATGTCGGAAAACTCCACGTCCGGATAGTCGGCCGCCACCTCGTGGGCGATCTTTCGCCACAGGCGGCTCGTGTCGAGCACGTTGGCCTTGTCCACGCTGGTCAGCTTGCCGCGGCGCTTGCGCGCGGCCTCGAACCCGCGGCGGATGATGCGCTCGATCTCGTAGGCGTCGTATTGCATGACGTCGTAGGCGTGCGTGCCCGGCTGCTGCCCGTCGGCGCTGCCCGCGCCCGCGACGCCTTCTTGCGTGACATGGTCGCCGAAATACAGCCCGCCCGTCAGCTCGCGCACGATCAGCAGGTCCACGCCCCTCACCTTCTCGGTCTTGAGCGGCGAGTTCGCGGCGATCGCGTCGTATATCTGCACGGGGCGCAGGTTCGCGTACAGCCCCAGCTCCTTTCGGATCTCCAGCAGGCCGTGCTCGGGGCGCGGCGCACCCGGCTCGGTCGTGTCCCACTTCGGGCCTCCCACGGCTCCCAGCAGCACCGCGTCGCACTCGCGTGCCAGTTCAAGCGTCGCGTCCGGCAACGCCTGCCCGCACTCGTCGATGGCCGCCCCGCCTATCAGTGCGTCGTGAAACTCGAAGGCGACGCCGTGCTTTCTCTCGACGGCGTGCAAGACCTTGACGGCCTCGGCCACGATCTCCGGCCCTATGCCGTCTCCCGCCGTCACGCACACTTTGCAGCTCTTGCCCATGTTCAACTCCTCGTCCATTGAGCCCCGCGTTTCGCCGAGGCCCGCCTTTCGCCGGCGCCGCGCACGACGGCCTCGGGCCGGGCGCGCCGCGGGCGTCCTACTTGCCCGCCTTCTCCTTCGTGCGCGCGACCAGGCCGCCCGCCTCGATGATCTCGCGGATGAACGGCGGGAAGGGCTGCGCGGTCCAGCTCTGCCCCGTCGTCTCGTTTGCTATCGTGCCCGTGTCCGCGTCCACCGACACGCGGTCGCCGTCGGATATGCCGTCCACCGCCTCGGGGCACTCCATGATGGCAAGCCCCGTGTTGATGGAGTTGCGGTAGAAGATGCGCGCGAAGCTCTTCGCCACGACGCAGTCCACGCCGGCCGCCTTGATGCACACCGGCGCGTGCTCGCGCGACGACCCGCAGCCGAAGTTCTCCTCCGCCACGATGACGTCGCCCGGCTCGACCCGCTCGGTGAAGCCGGGGTCGAGGTCTTGCATGCAGTGCCTGGCCAGCTCGGCCGGGTCGGACGTGTTCAGGTAGCGGGCCGCGATGATGCAGTCCGTGTCCACGTCGCGCCCGTACTTGATGGCGCATCCGGAAAACCTCATCTTCTAGTCCTCCTGTTCCAGCTGCTCGGGCGTGCATATGTAGCCCGCCACGGCGGAAGCGGCCGCCACGGCGGGATTCGAGAGCACGACCTCGGACGTGGGGTCGCCCATGCGCCCGATGAAGTTGCGGTTGCTCGTGGAGACGGAGCGCTCGTGCGCGGCCAGCACGCCCATGTAGCCGCCCAGGCACGGGCCGCAGGTGGGCGTGGAGATGGCGCAGTTCGCGTCGAGGAACACCTCCATCAGCCCCTCGTCTGCGCATTGGCGCCACACGGCCTGCGTGGCCGGGATGACGATGCAGCGCACGCCCGGGTCCACCTTGCGCCCGCGCAAGACCTCGGCCGCCTGGCGCATGTCCTCGATGCGCCCGTTCGTGCAGCTGCCGATGACGGACTGGTCGATGTCGATGTCGTTGCACTCGGCCGCCGGGCGCGTGTTGGAGGGCAGATGCGGCAGCGAGACCGTCTGGGGGATCTCGGCCGCGTCGATGTGGATGATGCGCTCGTAGACGGCGTCGGCGTCGGCGTGGTACTCGACGCCGGGGCGCTCGGCGCGAGGCTCCACGTAGACGCGCGTGATGTCGTCAACCTCGAAGATGCCCGCCTTGGCGCCGGCCTCGATGGCCATGTTCGATATGGTCAGGCGGCTTTCCATGGACAGCTGCGCTATGGCAGGACCGCTGAATTCCATGGCACGGTAGAGGGCGCCGTCCACGCCGATCTGCCCGATGATGTGCAAGATGACGTCTTTGCCCACGACCCCCGGTTGAAACTGCCCGTCGATGACGAACTTGATGGTGGGCGGCACCTTGAACCAGGCGCGTCCCGTGGCAAAGCCCACGCCCACGTCCGTCGAGCCCATGCCGGTGGACAGCGCCCCGAGCGCCCCGTAGGTGCAGGTGTGCGAGTCGGCGCCGATGGTGAGGTCGCCCGGCACGACGACGCCTCGCTCGGGCAGCAGCGCGTGCTCGACGCCCATGACGCCCACCTCGTAGTAATGCGTCAGCTTCTGCTCGCGGGCGAACTCGCGGGTCTTTTTCGCCTGCTCGGCCGATTTTATGTCCTTGTTGGGCGTGTAGTGGTCGGGCACGAGCACGACCTTTTCCGCATCGAAGACGCTATCCGAGATCTGGCGGCACACGTCGATGGCGATGGGCGCCGTGATGTCGTTGGCGTGCACGATGTCGAGGTCGCACTCGACCAGCTGGCCGGGCTCGACTTCGGGAAGATGCGCGTGCGCGGCGAGGATCTTCTCCGCGACGGTCATGGGGCGTGTCATGGCTGCACCTGCGCTTTCTGCGACGTCATGGGCTACACCTGCGCTTTTCTCAAGATGTCGGCGAAAGCCTCGACGGACATGGCGCCCAGGTCGCCCTCGTGGCGCTCGCGCACGGCCACCTCGCCCGCCTCCACTTCCTTGTCGCCCAGCACGAGCATGTAGGGGATCTTCTGCTGCTGGGCCTTGGCGATCTTCACCCGCATGGGCTCGTTTTGGCCGTATATCTCGACGCGGCCGCCCGCCTCGCGCAGGCGCGCCTGCAGCTCGCGCGCCGGGCCTTCGTGGCGATCGGCGATGGGGACGATCGCCGCCTGCACGGGGGCGAGCCACAGCGGCAAGGCGCCCGTCGTGTGCTCGATGAGTATCCCCAAGAAGCGCTCGATGGAGCCGAAAAGCGCGCGGTGCAGCATCCAGGGGCGCTCGGAGCTGTTCTCGGAGGTGCGGTAGACGATGTCGAAGCGCTCGGGCAAGTTGAAGTCCACCTGCACGGTCGAGCATTGCCACCAGCGGCCGATCGCGTCTTTTACCTTGATGTCGATCTTGGGGCCGTAGAAGGCGCCGTCGCCTTCGTTTATCTCGTAGGGGATGCCGCGGCGCTCGATGGCCTGCCTCAAGAAGCTCTCGGCCTTCTCCCACATCTCGTCGGTGCCGATGGATTTCTCCGGGCGCGTCGATATCTCGGCGGCGTACTCGAATCCGAACTCGCCCATGATGTGGTCGGCCAGATCGAGGATGGCGCACACCTCGTCGACCACCTGGTCCTCGCGGCAGAACACGTGCGCGTCGTCTTGGGTGAAGCCGCGCGCGCGCATCAGGCCGTGCACCGCGCCGGACAGCTCGTGGCGGTAGACCGTGCCGAACTCGAAGTAGCGGATGGGCATCTCGCGGTAGCTGTGGATGTCGTTTTTGTACAAGATGACGTGCCCGGGGCAGTTCATGGGCTTGACCCCGTACTCGGTCAGGTTCGGGGAGTCGGCCGAGCCCTCGTCGATCTGCAGGAAGTACATGTTTTCCTTGTAGTAGCCGTAGTGCCCGGAGGTTTTCCACACGTCGGCCTTGTAGATGTGCGGGGTGATGACCTCCTCGTAGCCGCGGCGGTACAGCTCGCGGCGCAGCCATTCCTGCAGCAGGCGGATGACGCGCGCGCCCGCCGGCAGATACAGCGG
>CAVIIZ010000022.1:5626-24591 GCA_963642995.1 bacterium
GCCATGTCGTCCATCATGTAGATGCCCAGCTCGCGGCCGAGTTTGCGGTGGTCGCGTTTCTCGGCTTCCTCCAGGCGCACGAGGTAGGCCTTCAAGTCCTTTTTGGAAAACCAGGCGCTGCCGTAGATGCGCTGCAGCATCTCGCGCTCGCTGTCGCCTTTCCAGTAGGCGCCCGCCACCTTCATCAGCTTGAAGCCCTTGGGGTCTACCATGGACGCGCGCGCGACATGCGGGCCTGCGCACAGGTCCACGAAATCGCCGTGGCGGTAGACGGTGATGGTCGCGTCGTCGTCGAAATCCTCGATGCGCTCGAGCTTGAAGCGCTGGTCTTTGAAGATCTCGCGGGCTTGTTCGCGCGTGACGACCTCGCGCACGAACGGCTCGTCTTCGGCGACGATCTCGCGCATCTTGGCCTCGATGGCCTCGAAGTCGTCTTGGTTCACGGGGCGCGAAAGCTCGAAATCGTAGAAGAAGCCGTCGTCTGTCTGCGGCCCGAAGGCGATCTGCGCCCCCGGGAAGAGCATCTGCACGGCCTCGGCCATGATGTGCGCGCAGCTGTGGCGCATGATGCCCAAGGCTTCGGGCGAGCGGCTCGTGACGATCTCGACCGCGTCGCCGTCTTTCACCGTGTCCACCAGGTCGGCGAACTTTCCGTTTATCTTGCCCGCAAGCGCCGCGCGGGCAAGCCCCTCCCCGATGGACGCGGCGACGTCGGCCAGCGTCGCGCCTTGCTCCAACTCGCGCTTTGACCCGTCCGGCAATACGACTTCGATGGTGCTCATGGTGTTTCCTTTCCGCCCTGCCTTCGGCTACAAACCGAGTGGGACTTTTCCTAGCGGCTCGGCCACAAACCGAGTCTGCTGCCTGAAACGCCGCGACGGGTCCCTAAAGCCCCGCGTGCGCGGCGTGTGAAACCACGGCTATTTGGACGACGTGCGCGTCTTCGAGCGGCCAGACGGCGCGGAAGACCCGGATTTCTTCATGGAAGACGAGCGGGAACCGCCCTTGCGCGCGGCGCCGGAGGCCCGAGACGCGTCTTGCGCAGAAGACGAGGACGCGCCGGCAGACGCGGCGCTCGACGATGCGCGTTTTTTCGCCGGCGCAGAGGAGGCGGGCTTGCCGGCCGGCGCCTTCGAGGCATGCGAGGAGGCCGCGCGCTGCGCAGGCGGGGCGCCCTGGCCTACGGGCTGCGTGCAATACGGGCACACGGTCCAAGAGGGATCGAGGGTGCGGCCGCAGCGCGTGCAGCGGTTGCGCAGCTGGTGGTGGCAGCGCGGGCAGACGACGAAATCCTTTTGCGACGGGTAGCCGCAATGCGGGCAGTCCGCGTACTCGTCGAGCTGGCGCTGGAGCAAGTCGAGCTGCATGTACTGCTCGTCGCGGTCGAGGGTCGTCATGGACGGGCGCAGCAGGCAATAGGCAACGAGGCCGGCCACCGGGATGATGGCGATGACGGCCCACATGAAGGCGGGCGCGTTGCGCTCGCGCGCATCGCGGAAGACCCACACGATGCACAGCAGGTAGAGCATGATGACGACGATGGTGACGACCGCCAAGGCGATCTGCACCGGCAAGCTGAACATCTGGGTGAGTATCTCGCTCATCGAAACCCCTTGTTTCACGTTGCTCGATATTGCTTCGCACCGCACATGGGCGCATATCGCGCGCGGGCACGGCTTGCGCGGGATTCTAGCACCAAATCACACGCGGCGACCACGCACGAGGCGCTTCACCTCGCCCGCGACGGTGATGGAGCCGCAGGCGAGCGCGGGCATGTCCGAAAGCATCGAAAGCGCGCCCGCGATGTCGGGCGCCTCGGCCGGCGCGCGGCCCGTCTCGGCGACGACGACGGCGGCGAGCTCGTGCGGGTCCAGGGCGCGGGGCGAGGAGCTGCGCGTGACCACTATGTCGGAAAACACCGGCGCGAGCTCGTGCACGATGCCGGCGCTGTCCTTGTCCGCGAGTATTCCGAGCAGCAAGGCCGGCATGGGGGGTTTCGCGGATGCGGGGGCGCGCAGGCCCCACGCGGGCGCATCGGGCGAGGAGGGCGGCTCGAAACGGGCGGCGGCCTCGGCGGCCAGCACGGCGGCGGACTGGGGGTTGTGCGCCGCGTCCACGATGAGGAGCGGGTCTTTTCGCAGGCACTCGAAGCGCCCGGGGATGCAAAGCGAGGAAAGCGCGCGCGAGGCCTGCGGCAAGGCGGCCACCGGGGCGCCGAGAAAGGCCTGCGCCGCCTTGAGCGCCGTCGCGATGTTGGGGCGCTGGTAGGACGGAAACGAGGCGAGGGCGGCCGGGTCGAAAAGCAGGCCGAGATCGGCCGGGTCCGCGTCCAGCACGGGCGCGCCCACCTCCCGGGCGCGGCTCGCGAACACATCGCGGCACGCCATATCCGGCGCGAGCACGGCCGTCGCGCCCGGCTTGATGATGGCCGCCTTCTCCGCCGCTATCTGCTCCACGGTGTCGCCCAGGACACGCGTGTGGTCGAGGCCCACCCCCGTCAGCACGGCGACGTCCGGCTCCACCACGCTCGTCGCGTCCCACCTGCCCCCAAGCCCGCACTCGAGCACGGCGGCGTCGACTTCCTCTTCGGCAAACCACCGAAGGGCCGCCGCCGTCAGAAGCTCGAACTCCGTCGGGACGACGCCTGCCTGCCCGCCGGCCGCCGCGGCCGCGCGTATGCAGGCGGCAAATTCGCCGTCGGAAATCGCGCGCGCATGCCCGTCGCGCCCCTCGAAGACCTCCATGCGCTCGTTGTAGCAAGTGAGCCCGGGCGAAGTGTAGAGGCCGACCTTGAACGGGGCGCCCCTTGCCGCGCGACGCCCGAAGACCGCACGCGCTGCTCCGCCTGCCCCATGTCGCGCCTCGCCTGCGCACGCCTGCACGAGCGCGGCGCACATGCGCGCCGTCGAGGTCTTGCCGTTCGTGCCCGCCACCTGCATGCACGCGTAGGTTTCCTGCGGGTCGCCCATGGCGGCGCACATGCGCATGACGGGCTCGAGGGAAAGGTCCATCCCGAAGCGCAGCGCCTCGTGCAAGGTCGCGCATGCCTGCTCGTAGTCCCGGTTCACCGTGCGCTCCTCTTCTCGCCTTGCATCCCGCGCTCCTCCAGACGGGCATCTTAGCGCAGCGAGGCGCAGGCCCTCACGGACGCGGGCGCATCTTCTCCAGGACGCTTTGCACGACGAGCTCGACGCGGTTTTCCAGGTTCACCTCGCTTGCGCCCGCGTCGTAGCCGAGCACGGACAAAGCGATGTTCGGATGCAGGCGATGTCGCGCAAAGGCGGCACGGCCGCCCGGCACCCCGAGCGCTCGATGCGCTCGGAGACCGTCTTGGTGAAAAGGGAGTTCAACAAGGTGGGAGTGGTTTTGCACACGCCGATTCTCGGAGGGACGAGGCCCGAGCCGGCGCGTCTTGCACCTTCGGGCGGTGCCGCCCGTAGCTCTCGCAGACGACCCGGCCGTCTTGCGCGACGACGACGGGCTTGATGGTCTTGGGACCTATGTCGATGCCCATCCCGTCTGCCATGGCGCATGCGGTGCCGCGCGTCGCGAAGACCCGGCGGCCGCCTCGCCAATCTAGCGCGCGTCGCCCTTCGCATCCCCCCTTGCACCGTCCTTGCCCTTGCCCTTGGACTTGGGCTTGGACTTTGCCCCGGGCTTGCCGCCGGCGCCCTCGGGGTGCACCGCGCCCGCGCGGGAGCCGGCGCTCCTCAACGACTCGAGAACCTCGTTTTGCAGATAGTCCATGAAGTCGATGCGCCACAGGGCCGCATCGCAGGCCGCATCGGCGCCCTCGCGCCGGCTCAGCACCTCCACGACTTGCGCCTCGTCTTCAAGCGCGTCGAAGGAATAGGAGACGAAGGGGATCTTCTTCACGAAATCGTCTACGGACAACGCGCTTGCAAACGGCGCCGTGCCGGGCAAGACGTCCATGCAGCCGGGGCCTGCAACGTAGGTGCCCAGGCTCGCGGGCGTCCACGGCCCCAGGAAAACCGAGCCGGCGTTTCGCACCATGCCCATCAGCTCCAGGGGGGCGCTCATGGCTATCTCGAGGCGTCCCGGCCCTATCTTGTTCGCCACGTCAAAAACCTGTCCGATCAAAGGGCATGCGATGATGGTGACGTTGTCGAGGGCGGCATGCGCCGGGTCCCCGTCCGCCAGGTCCGCGACCACCTCTTCCAGGCGCTCCTCCACGTCGAGCACCAACCCCGCGTCCGCCGCGACGAAATAGAGCGCGGCAGACGGGAAGCGCTCCGCTTGGGCGAGCAGGTCCGCGACGATCATCTCGGGGACGGCGTTGCCGTCGGCCACCACGCAGGTCTCGGACGGCCCGGACAGCATGTCGACGCCCACGTCGCCGTAGACGAGCTTCTTGGCCGCCGCGACCTGCCCGCCGCCGCAACCGGCCACCTTCTCCACCTTGGGGACCGTCTCGGTGCCGTAGGCCATCGCGGCGATCGCGTGCGCGCCGCCCACCTTGAAGATGCGCGTGACGCCGATGCTCGTGGCCGCGACGACCGTGTAGGGGTCGACGGCGCCGTCGTCGCCCGCGGGCGTGCACAGCACCACCTCGTCCACGCCCGCCGCCACCGCCGGCAGCGCGTTCGTCAAGACATCCGAGACGGCCGAGGAGCGCCCTCCCTCGACATAGACGCCCACGCGCTGCAGGGGGACGATCCTCTGCCCCACCATGCGCCCGTCGCAATCCGGCGAAAACCACGCCTCGCGGCGCTGGCGGTCGTGGAAGTCGGCGATGTTGTCGATGGCGTAGGCGAGCGCATCGAGAAAATCCTCGTCCACCTCGGCCTGCGCGGCCGCGACCTCGTCTTCGCCCAGCTCGATCGAGGAAAGGCGCCTGCCGCACGTTTTCTCGGCAGCGTCAAAAAGCGCCGCGTCCCCGCGCGCGCGCACCTCCTCTATCGCCTGTGCGGCCTCCTCCAAGGTCCCGGCGTCGAAAAGCGGCTTGCGCTCCAGCACCGCCTCGTCGAACGTGTCCTTCATCCCGAGTTCGATCTTCTTCACCGTGCACGCCTTCCCTTCCGCGTCAATGCGCCCGCGCCCAGTTGTCCGCGCCCTGCACGTCGACGACGAGCGGGACTTTCAGCTGCGCGACGTTTTCCATCGCGTCTTTCACCATAGACTCCAACGCTGCAAGCTCGTCAGACGGGCACTCGAAATCCAATTCGTCATGCACCTGCACGACCATGCGCGCGTGCAGCCCCTCCTCGCGCAGGCCCCGCGCCACCTCGACCATGGCGAGCTTGATGATGTCGGCCGCGCTGCCCTGCATGGGGTGGTTCATCGCCGTGCGCTCCCCGAAGGCGCGCAGCTGGTGGTTCGAGCTTGCCAGCTGCGGTATGTGGCGGCGCCGTCCGAACATCGTCTCGGCATAGCCCGTCTCGCGCGCCCGCTCGACCGTCTCGTCGAGGTAGGCGCGCACCCGCGGGTAGGCCTCGTAGTAGCGCTCGATCATCTCCTTGGCCTCCTGCACGCCCACGTGCAGGTTCTGCGACAGCCCGAAGGCGCCCTGCCCGTAGACGATGCCGAAGTTCACGCTCTTGGCGCGCGTGCGCATCTGGGGGGTGACCTGCGAGACGGGCACGCCGAAGACCTGCGCGGCCGTGTGCGCGTGGAAATCCTCGCCTTGCCCGAACGCCTCGACCAGGCCCGCGTCGCCGGAAAGGTGCGCGAGCAGCCGCAGCTCTATCTGGCTGTAGTCGGCGGAGACGAACGCACAGCCTTCCGGCGCGACGAAGGCCTCGCGGATATGGCGGCCCAGCTCGGTGCGCACGGGGATGTTCTGCAGGTTCGGGTCGCTAGACGACAGGCGCCCGGTGGCCGTGACGGTCTGGTTGAAGGTGGTGTGGATGCGGCCGTCGCGCGCGTTCACGAGTGCGGGCAGCGCGTCGAGGTAGGTGCTCTTCAACTTCGCCAGCTCGCGATACGAGATGACCTTTTCCGCTATGGGGTGGTCGTCGCGCAGCTTGTCGAGCACCGCCGCGCTCGTGGAATAGCCCCGCTGCGTCTTCTTCGACTTGCGGCGGTCCAGCCCGAGCCGCTCGAAGAGCACCTCGCCGAGCTGCTTGGGCGAATCCACGTTGAACTTTGCGCCGGCCAAGTCGAAGATTTCGGCTCGAAGCTCCTCGACTTGCGAGCCCACCTGCGAAGATATGGCGCCGAGCACCTCGGTGTCCACGAGCACGCCCACGGCCTCCATGCCCGCGAGCACCGGCAAAAGCGGCATCTCGATGTCGGTGAACAGGGAAAGCGCGCCTTCGCGTTCGAGTTGCGCTTGCAAGAGGTCCACGAGGGCTGCAGCCGCGGCCACGAGAAACCGCCCCTCGCCCGGGGCGCCGTCGCCGACGGGCGGGCGCAGGCCGAGCTTGCCCGCGACGATGTCGGCCGGGTCTTTTGCGCCCTCGGAATCGAGCAGGTAGGCGGCCACGCCGACGTCGAAAAGACGCGCGGGCAGGTCCTCGCGCCCCAGCAGCGCGCACAGCTCGTCGGCTGTCTTTTGCGCCGCGTATGCCGCGCGCCGGACAGTGCCCTTCACGTCGAAGCCGGCCACCTTGCCGTGTGCGAGCAGGTTTTCCAGGGCAGGCCAAGCCTCTTCGAGCGACAGCTGCGCCAAACCCGCGCCGTCGCTTGCGACGAACATGGCGCCATCTCCGAACAGCGACGTCTCGGCAGGCTCGTCGATGCCGACGGCCACCCATGCGCCGCCCGCGACGGCCGCGTCGAGGTATTTCCGCGCGTCGCGGGCCACGTGGTAGCTCAGGCGCACGTCCGAGACGGCCTGCATGCCGGCCTCTTGCCCCGTGCCCGCCCCGTCTTGCAAGGCCAGCACGTTTTTCATGTGCCGGGTGAAATGCAGCGCCCCGAAGGCGCGGACGACCTCCGCGGGGTCGAAATCGGGAAACCTCACCGCGCCCAGGTCCAGCTCGAAGTCGAGGTCGCGCACGATGGTGGCCACCTTGCGCGACAAAAAGGCCAGCTCGCGGTTCGCGCGCACCTTCTCGCCCAGCTTGCCTCCCACCTCGTCGGCGTGCTCGTAGAGCCCCTCGATGCTGCCGTATTCCCGCAAGAACCTCGCCGCCGTCTTCGCGCCCACGCCGGGCACGCCGGGGATGTTGTCCGAAGAATCGCCCATCAACCCGAGGTAGTCCGGAATCTGCGAGGGGCGCACGCCATAACGCTCCTCGACGCCGGCCGGGTCGTAGACCACCACGTCGGTGATGCCCTTCTTCGTGTTCACCACGTGCGTGGACTCGGTGACCAGCTGGCAGGCGTCTTTGTCGCCCGTGACGAGCAGGGCCTTGTCGCCTGCCGCCTCGCAACGCGCCGCGACCGTGCCCAAAATGTCGTCGCCTTCCCAGCCCGCCACCTTCACCACGGGGATGTTCATCGCGGAGAGCAGACCCTCCACCAGCGGAAACTGCACGCGCAGCTCGTCGTCCATGTGCGGACGTTGCGCCTTGTAGCGCTCCATCGCCTCGATGCGAAACGTCGGCTTGCCCGCGTCGAAGGCGCACACGATGCCGTCCGGGTGCGCCGTGGCGTTGAATTTCAGCAACATGGACATGAAGCCGAAGACGGCGTTTGTCGGCGTGCCGTCCGGCGTGTTCATCGGGGTCTGCACGGCGTGGTAGGCGCGGTGCATGAGCGAGTTGCCGTCGATGACTGCGATGGTGCGCCCGGACATGGAGTTCCCTTCCCGTTTTCCTTTCCTCCTATTTTTTCCCTTTTCCCCCCTTTGCGCAAGGCGGCGCAACGACGAAGCGAACAGCGCGGTGCAGCGTGATGCAGAGCGGCATAGACGCTTTTCTTGCTATACTGCTAGCAAAAAGGTGGTGAAGGCAATGGTCGCGACAGCGCAACTCAACGTCCGCTTGGAGCAATCGCTCAAGCAAAGCGGCGACGCCGTCTTAGCCCGCCACGGCGTCAGCCCCAGCGAGGCGGTGCGGGGGCTTTGGCATTTCATGGCCGCCAACCAGCAGCTGCCTGCGATTCTCGACGAGCGAGACCTCGGCCGCGAGGAGACGGCGCCGCCGGCGGCAGGCCTTGCGCTCGAGGTCGCGAAACGAGAATGCGGCTTCATGGAACGGCCCGACGGGAAATGGGAGGCGATGACGCAAACCGAACGCGAGGACTGGCTTGCCGACGAGATGGTCGCAGAGCTGGAGGCCTCGTGCCGCTAGATCGCATCGACACTCTCTTGCTCGACACGAACGTCTGGCTGGACTATTTCCTGTGCGAGGGGCAAAGCGTCAAGGCGATTGAGCGCGTCGTTGCGCTCGGATTCGAGGAGCGCTTCACCCTCGCGTATGCTCCCACCAGCGCAAAAGACGTCTTCTTCATCGTCCCGCGCCGCTTGCGACTGCGTGGCGAAGGCCCAGATGCAAGCAAAAGCTATCTGCCCGCCGCCTGGGCATGCGTCGGCTTCATGATGGAACATGCCGCAGCTGCGCCTCAAGCACTCGGCGAATGCGAGCTCGCACGGATGATGCGAGGCAGCTTCTCCGATTTCGAGGACAACCTGATCGTCGCGGCGGCGAAAAGCGCGAAGGCGAACTACGTCGTCACAAACGACAAGAAGATGCTCGCGGCTATGCCCGAATTCTGCGTCACCCCCGAACGAGTCCTCGAACTTGCGGGATAAGCTGCTGCGTCGCCTCCACGCCCGCGCCCCGCCCTGCCGCGCCCGAATGGCAATGCCCGTTCACGGCATCCTCAAAAAGGGCTCCTCGAGAAAGCCCGTCGCCCGCCTCCAGGGCAGCATCTGCGAAAGGCAGGTGTGCTACCATCTGAGGCCGTGAGCGCGCTCGAAAGCCGCGCCTGTTCCAAGCGAAAGGGGAAGGAAACCGTGAAATACTGCCAGAACTGCGGAACCACCTGCGAGGACGCCACCGCCTTCTGCCCTTCGTGCGGCGCCGCCCTTGCCGCGGCCGCCGGCGGACAGCCTGCGGGAGCCCAGACCGGCGCGCCCGGACAGGCACCCCAAGCCCAAATGCAGCAGGTCCATGTGACGATCGACGCCGCCGCCCCCACGTGCTACGAGATGACCTCCACCGACAAGACGATCCGCCTGATCGCCTTCATCCTCAACCTCATCACGACGATATGCCTCGGCGTCTTCCTCGTCCCGCTTGCCTGGATGATCCCCATGACGGTCATCAGCTGGGGCATCTACAAGGGCAAACGGAAGAACACCTGCGCATTCGGCGTCTGCACCCTCTTGTTCCTCAACTGCATCGCCGGCATCTTGCTCTTGTGCTCCACGAAAGACGAGTAGCGGTTCTCCGCCACCCGGATTCCCTGCGCGCATCGCCAGCGCAGGCGCACACCCCGTTGCGGCGCTCGCGGGCCGAACGCGGCGTAACTGTGCAGCGGACTAGGCGCGAGCCGTCTGGCGGCGACGGGCTATCTGCTCCTCGGCCTTCTCGGCCACCCACATGTTGATGACGGCGCTGCGCGATATGGCCACTCGTTTGGCCTCGCGCTCCGCCTCGTCGACCACCCAGCCGGGAAAGCTGTACGTCGCCTTGCGGACGGCCAAAGACTGCTCCTTGTTGGGCTGCCGGATAGATCCGGGGATGATGAATTCCGTCATATCGACCTCGCCCGCATCAGCCAACGCGTCGATTTCTTCAGCCGTCAGCGTTTCTGCTCTTGTCATACAAGCTCACCTCTCCTTTGATAGCGCGGCGAACGCTTATGATCCTCGTCGCTTCACCCCGCATCGTGTACACGGCAAACCAAACAGCACCTGCATACCGCGCCAGCAAAGCCCGACGGGATTCCTCTTTGCACTGCAAGCCGAACGTGAGCAGATGCGGATCGTCCCATAGAGCCCGGGCTTCCTCGAAGTCGATGCCGTGCTTCTCGGCATTGCCCTCGCTTTTGGCCGGATCGTACTCGAAATGCATGTCCACTCCTTCAATACGGCACATCTTACCACGCTGTATGTATACGGTGAAGACCCATTCGATATCGATTTGCTGCTTTCCAGCCGTTTACGCCGGAACTGCGGCGCCGCGTCAAGGCGCTTGCAAGTCGAGCGCGGTGTAAAGCTCGGAGAGGGCGGCGGCGTTGAAGGCGTCGGCGTCGAAGCGCTCGAGAGGACCGAGCCGGCCGGCGGCGAAATCCGCCAAGCCGCCCTCGATGCCGGCGGTCGAGTTCTCCACGACGCGCCCGAAACCGCCTTCGCGCAAGAACGCGCCCACGCCCGGCATGTCGGTGCAGATGACGGGCTTTCCCAGCGCCAACGCCTCCATGACGACCATGGGCATGCCCTCGTAGCGCGAGGCGAGCACGAGCGCGTCGGCATGCGCGAGCAGCGCGTAGGGGTTTGAGAGCGCGCGGATGACGGCGACGCGTCTCGCATCGAACTGCTCCGCCCGCGCGCGCACCTGCTCGTAAAGCTCGCCGCTCGCGCCGGCCATGACGAGGCGCGCCTTCACCCCGCGGGAGACGAGCGCGGAAAACGCCTCGAGCAGGCGATCGCAGCCCTTCGACTCGACGAAGCGCCCGAGCCACACGAACAACGGGCCGTCGCCGTCCGCGACCAAGGCCTCGAGCTCGGCGAAGCTGCACGAGCACTCCTCGTAGTCGTCTTCGGACAGGGGCAGGGCGGCGCGCGCGCGTATGGTGCCCGCGTCGCAGACGTTGTGGACGGTGAAGACCCGCGTGTCGTCGAGCTTTCCGACGGCGCGACGCAAAGGCTCGCGCAAGTCCTCGTTGACGAGGCAGACGCCGTCGAACTCCGAGCACGCGCAAGCCAGGCTCCACGCGTCCACATTTCCTGCAGACGCCAGCTCGCGCTCCATGTCGTTGTGGATGAAGACGGCTTTGCGCCCGGCGTGCGCATAGCGCATCATCTGCATGAACTCGAAATCGTAGCCGGTGAAGTGCACGAGCACGTCCGGCCGGATCGCGCCCAGCACGCGCCGCGACTCGCGCTCGAAAACAGCGGCGAGCTTGCGACGCACCCAGGCTCCCTCACGCCGAAATCGCGTGTGAGCCACCCAGGCCAGCATCTCGCCCGCGCGCATGCTGCGCCCCTTTCGAAACCCGACCCATTCGATCGAGTCGGGCAGCGAGTTCAGGTAGCCGAGGCCGTCGTAGGCGGCCGCATCCGCGCCGTCTCGGTAGGCGCCCGGCGAGGCGAGCAAGACGAAGCGCGCCTTGTCCGCGTCGACGGATGCGAGCAGGTTGCGCAACGAGGTCTCGATGCCGGTCCGCTTCAGGGTATCGCCGTAGAGCACCACGAGCGGCTTGTCCGCATGCAGGCTCTCCGCCGCAAGCAGCGTCACATCGCACGCCCCTCCGCCGGCGGCCAGCACCGCGACACGGGCGGAAAAGGAACGCCGCCGCCACTCGGCACCGTCATTCGCGAAAACGGCAGATTCGGGCAAGACCTCGCCGCCCTCGTCCCAAAGCCGCAAAGCATCCCAATCCCCGCTCGAAGCGCTGCCAAACGTCCTGCCGCCATCTTCAAAGGAAGCGCGAAACGCCGCGCAAACCGCATCCACCCGGTTCTCGTCGTGCTCCTGCGGCAGCACATAGGTCCCCCGGTACAGGCGCCCCACCATCGTGTTCTTCACCAGGCAGCACATGCTGCGCAGATCCGGGCACGCGACCCAATCGGCGGCAAGGAGCACCTGCTGCACATGGGACAAGGCGTCGCAGTCGGCTACCGCGTGACGGTCGAGGCGTGCCGGGCGCCGCATGTCCGGCACGCACAGGAGGCGCTGGCCCGAACGCTTTGCGAAGAAGAAGGGAAACGAGCTCTCGTCGCCCACGAGCAGCGCGGCGCTTGCCAGAACACGCATGTAGCGGCGGCTGCGACGGCGCAGCCACACGACCGCGTCCCCGCGCCCGGCCTCGCGCAAACGCTCGCGCAGCCCATGCGCGCCCCCGTCGTCGGAGGCGATGCAGAGGCGCAAGCCCGTCGTCTGCGCATATCCCGCAAGGGCGAGGGCGACCCCCGAAAGCAAGCTGGCAGACCCGTCCCCCACCCGCGCCCGACCGCCCGGCGCGGGCGCGCAGGCCTCCGACGGCGCGCCCCCCAGATCGACCAGCACGGCGCCGGCGTCAATGGGGCACACGTCGAGATAGCGCGCGTAAGAGAACTGGAGAAAACCCCATTCGCCTGCACCGAGACGGGCTTTCACCCGCGCGGCGGCCGATCGGGCGGGCGTCCCCGCAGCTCCGCCTTTCACACGTCCCGGTGCCCGCATCGCGCGCCTAGCGCCCGGTGCCCCGGAAGACGACCTTGAACGTGGAGAAGAAGATGGAGAAGTCCAGGGAAAGGCGCGCATGGCGCACGTAGTAGAGCTCGAGCTTCTGGCGCCCGCCGTCCTCGTAGACGGCCTCGTTGCGGCTGTGCACTTGCCACCAGCCAGTGATGCCCGGCTTCAAGCTGAGGAACTCGGGCGCGTCGGCGCCGTAGTGGCGCAGCTCGGCGTCCACAACGGGGCGCACGCCGATGGTGGACATCTGGCCTGCGAAGACGTTTACGAACTGCGGCAGCTCGTCGAGGCTCGTGCGGCGCAGGAACGCGCCCAGCTTGGTGACGCGCGGGTCGTTTCTCACCTTGCGCTCGCGTTCCCACTGCAAGATCTGGTCGGCGTCGAGATACTTCTCCACGTCCTCGGCGTCTGCCACCATGGTGCGGAACTTGAACATGCGAAACGGTTTTCCACGCAGGCCGAGGCGCTGCTGGGTGAAGATAGGCGAGCCTCCCATGGTCGCCGCGATGACGATGCACAGGATGCACGCGGGGATGAAGGCGACGACGATGACGACGGCGCTGAACACGAGGTCGATGGCGCGCTTGGCGAAACGGTAGGCGAGACGCTGCGAGGAGCAGGGGGCGGCAGACGGCACCGCCGCGCACGCCTCCTCGAGCCTTTCCAGCGTCGCGGGCGCATCGCCTGCGACACGTCCGTCGCATGCCGCCGGCGCGCCACATGCCGCCGCTGCGGCGTATGTCGAGTTCGTATCCAAGAAAACCCAGCGTCCGGGTGCGCTTCGCCCGGATCTCCCGTCCCCTCTTCGCCTTTTTGCCAAAGGATGCGAGTATCGCACATGAAAGCCCCGCATGTCACTATGCGAAAGGCGCAAACAAGCAAATCACCACAAGGGGGAAAGAGCGGGTTTTCCTCACGCGCCGCCGTGCGCCCCCAAGTCGAAGGCGTAGACCACGTGGGTCTCCCGCCGCCCGGGGGGAGGCGGCGTCATGTAGTCCGGGCCGTAGAGGTTTTCAAGATAGGCATGCGCATCGCGCGGGACGAAAGCTGCGACACCGGAGAAACCGGCGGCAGCCGCGGGGAAGAACGCGTCGCGGCGGTAGGTCTCCTTGAAGTAGTGCCCGCGCCCGACGGGAAAGGCGATGAAGGTGGAGGCATCGTTCTTGCAGCGCCCGTTCCAGGCATCCCACACACGCGTCCACTTTTCCGCCGACCAAAACGAGAGCGCGCGTCCGATGGCGATCTTGCGCTTGAAGGTGCGCGTTGCAGCCGCGTCTCCCGCCGCGAGCGAGAGAAACGAGTCCGCATAAGCCGCGAAGCGCCGGCACGAGTAGGCCAGCCCGAGCGCCATCGAGACCAGGCCGTGCAGGCGGCGGGCAAGCGCGCCGTCGGGGACGTTTTCCGCAAAGAAGACGTCCACATAGGCGCCGCATGCCCCATCGGGCAAATCGACGTCCTCGCGGCTGCGCACGAGCGTGCCCGTCATGCGTATTCTGGGAAAGGCGAGCGTGCATCCCGGCGTGTTGTCCGCCGTCTGGATGTAGTACTTGTCGCCGAAAGTCCCGCGCAAGGCCTCGGCAAAGCGGGCGAAGTCGGTGCGCGGCATGTTCAGGTCCATGTCGTCGTCCCAGGGAATGAAACCGCCATGCCGCACAGCGCCCAGACAGCTGCCGCCGCCGAGCGTGTACGCTATGCCGTTTTCACGGCACACCGCGTCGATGTCGGAGAGCATCCCCGCAAGCACGCGCTGCAACGCGGCAAGCCGCTCTCCCGACAGCTCGATGTTGCCGCCGTCTTTTGCCATGTGCTTGAAGGTCTCGACCGTGGAAAACTTCATGCGGGCGCACGTTACAGGTCTGCCCGACGCGACGTGATGCCCCAGGCGCGCCAGGCGCTTTTCCAGTCGAATCTACCGCCGGCAATGTCGAGCAAGTCCTCGTAGGAGGAAATCGCCCCGTTTTCCGTGCTGTAGGTCTGCCCGTCTTTCTCGTAGCCCAGGTACTTCAGGTACTTGTCCGCATACTCGAAGCTCTTGTTCGTGTCGATGTATTTCCACACGTCATAGGACGGGCGCTTCGTCTTCGCGTCTTTTTCCAAAAGCCCCGGCTGCTCGGTGCTGTCCTCGCCGCGCCCGTATCCGGTGAGAGGCCAGTACTCGATGGATTTCACACAGGACAGCAGCGCGCAGCGGTAGTACATCCACGCGACGTAGCCCGCCTGCCGGCCAAGCTCCTCCTCGCTGCGTCCTTCGGCAGAAGCCGCAATTTCGGTCAAGCGCACCGTGCGGACTTGGCCGTTGCAGAGAGCCCGAGACTGCTCGAGGTAGGTTTCCACGACCTCGATGTTCAAAGGCCCTATATGCGCGCTCGTCTCGACATCGGCGCTCGCACCGCCCTCGCGGAAATTCTTCAGCTCCCAATAGAACATGTCCGAACCGGAAATGCCGTTGTTGGCGTACGGGTGCAACGCCAGGCCCCAATCGTAGTCGCCGCGCGCCGTCTCGTGCGCGAACAGCCAGTCAAGCTGGTCTTTGGGGGCATAGCTATCGAAACCGTAGTCGTGTTCCGCCAGGTTGACGCTTTTCGCATAGGATTCCGCCCATTGGTTGGTAAACGATACGCTGACCGTCATGTTGGCGTTGTGCTTCTTCACCGCGAGGTTGCCCAAGCGCATGGTGCGCGCGATCTCTTCCATGTAGGAGTCCAGCGGCAAGGTCTCGTAGACGGTGCGCCCGTCGGCGTCCACATGCCATGACGCGATGTGCTGCCAGGCGAACGCCCAGTCGATCTCGTTGCCGATGACGAAATTGTGCACGAGGCCGTGCGCCTCGTCTTGCGACCAACGTTGCGCCAAGAACTCCAAGGCCGCGAGGAAATATTTCTTTCCGGCATCGGTGGCCGTGTTGTAGCCCAGGCACTCGCCCGACCAGAAGTCGCCCACCGGCGGCAGCCCCTCCTCGCCCACGTAGCTCAGAGCCTGCGGATACGTGCTCCAATCGCCGTGCTCCTTGTAGCACAGCAAGATGACCTGCACGTTTATCTTCTTCTTGGTGTAGGCCTTCACGATGTCGTCGTATTTCTTCAACCCCGCGTTCGAGAAGCGGTATCGGGTGCCCTCGTAGGTGAAGGCGGTCGTGTCTTCGTGGAGGGCCGCGTCCACGGGCGTGCCGTCGGCGTTCTCGTTTTTCACCAACATGGCGCCCAGGTCGACCGTGACGTTGGTCCAACCGCAGCCGAGGTCTGCCATTATGTTCGCCGAGCTCGCCTTTGTCCTGCCGTGCGTGTTCGCGCCGCCCTTCTTCGTCTGGGTGGAAAACGTGACGGCCGCATCGGAGGCGTCGACGCCCGTGGCGTAGTACGGGCCTGCCAGCACCCGGTCGTCTTGCACGACGTAGTACTTGCTGTAGAGGTAGTCGTGCCCGTCGCCGCTCTTGCGCGGCGCGTGGAGGACCTGCGTCGTGCCGCATGCGTAGTCGCCCACGGACTGGCCGGCCGAACCGCTTGCCACGACGCCTTTCAGCGGGTCGTCGTCGTGGTAGGCGTTGGCCTCGTAGCGCAGCACCTGCGCCGTGCCCGAGGCGCCCACGTTGCGTATGGTCAAATCGATGGCGTCGTCGTGGGCGGTGACCACCACGGCGTCTGCCGGCTGCCCGAAGCCGCCCTGCGCATCTTGCAGGCCCGCCGCGAGAAGGCAGGCGCAAACGATGGCGAGCGCCGCCACGGCGCAAACGACCGCGGCCGCCACGGCGCGCCCATGCGTCTTCACGTGCTTGGTGTCGATGAGCATCTCGTCCATTGTCTAGAAGATTATCCCCCATCGGCCGCACTTTGCGAAAAACCCCACGTTTTCGCCATGCCCTTTCAAATTCGCATGCCGCGCTCGCATACGGTCCGGCATGCGGAGCCGATCGAGGCACGCGGCGTGCAGGGCATGCGGCACGTCGTCGAAGCTCATTTGTCCGCGCTTTGGCCCAGCGGCGTCATGTCCACGGACAAGTCGTTTCCCGAAGGCGTCGTGACGGTGTAGGACAGCGTCGCGCTCTCGCCCGGGGAGAGCGTAACGACGCCGAACCACACGTCGCGCCCGTCGTAGCGCACGAGGCTCATCCCCTCGCCAGGCTCGCCTGCAAGCCAGGCCTCCTTTTCCACGTCTTCCACCTTGGCAAAGCGCGCGTCCGCCTTCATGTTGGCCACCGTCGCCTGGGCAGGCGCGTAGATGTAGGTCCACAAAGCCATGCTGCCACCCGTCGGGCACACGCCGGAGGTGTTGCTCGCGGCGACGTATTTTGGCAGCTCCCCCTCCTCTGCCCGCGTCATCGTGTTGGTCATGGTCGTGGTCACGCGGTAGCTCGTCGAGCCGTCGGCGTTTTCCGCGCCCTCCCCGATGCTCGTGTCCGCCTTCAGCCACCAGCTGAGCTTCGAGTACGAGGTGTTGTTGAAATAGACGCCCACGGTGGGGTTTGCCACGTCGCCCGAAGTCTCGCCCGCGCATCCGAGCGCACGCACGATGTCCTCCTCGCCGGCGTCGGCCATCCACACTTGCAGGCGCCTGTTGTCGAAGGCGCGGCCCAAGGCCGCGAGCGCATCGACGCCGTCTATCGCCTGCGAGGAGGTGGTGAGCTTGGCGAAGGCCGCCTTGGCCACCTCGGCGAAAAACGCATCTTGCTCCTTGACGGGCAGGTCGTAGTAGACGTCGTGCTCGAGTATGCGCGCCGCGTTCGTGCCGTCTACGACCGTGCCGTTTTGCGTCGTGACGCCGCCCGTCAGCGACAGCAGCTGCTGCAGGAAGACGGGGTCGAGGGCGACGAGGCCTTGGACCTCGGGCTGGCCGCAGCGCTGCCACATCTCGCGGTAGCGGCCGGCCGCCGAGGGAAAATCGGGGATGAAGTTGGCGTCGGCGGGCACGAAGCAGACGCGCTCGCCGAACAAGACGCGCTCCTCGTCCGTCTCGGAAAGCATCGCGTCTCCCGACAGATAGTCGCTGAAGTGGGCGCCGGAATAGAACTCGCCCAGCTCCAACTTGCCGTTTTGCATGTAGACGAGGCCGGCCGAGCCCCAAAAGCCGCCCGTCGAGCGCACTTCGGCGTTTTGCTGGGCGACGAGCAGGTAGCAGCGCCTGCCGTTGTCCCCCAAAAGCTCCGGCAGGTCGTCGGCGACGGCCTGCGCGTTGCCCGCTATGCCGTCGAGCAGCGACAAGCCGGTCTTGGCGGCGCGCAAAAGCTCGTTCACCCTGCCTATCGAGGCCTCGTCCATCTGCCCGACCTCCTCGGCCGCGCGCCTGATGGCGGGACTCGCGTTGTCCAGGGGGCGCACGAGCGTGGAGAGGGCGGTCGCGTCGATGGATTTGTCCGCGCGCACGACCCGCACGCCACCGTCGGCGGGCAGCGCCGCGACATAGGGCACGAGGGCGTTGTCGCACAAATCGGCGCATACCACGGCCATGCTGCGCAGCTTCGCGATGTCGCCGCCCACGGCGGGGGTGCAGGCCAGCACCGTCCACACAGGGCCTGCCAGCTCCGTGGAAAGGCCGCGGACGCTTTCGGCGACCGAGGCAGCCGAAGAGACCGCCGCCGCCTTGTCTCCCGCGCCGATCTGGCCCGCGAGCGTGGCGACCTGGCGGCCCGTGGCCTTCGCCTGCAACGCCAGGTGAACCGCGCTGCCCGCGACCACGCAGATGCAGGCGGCGAGGACGGCGAGCAGCGCCACGCACACACGGGCACGGCGCGAGAGGCGGCGCTTGCGCCGGGGAGCAGCCGGCGCGTCCGCACCGTCGCTTTCCGCCTCGGGCCCCCCGGGCAAAAGCGGTGCGGCTTCAGGCTCTTCGGACCCGGATTCCTCGAGTTCGGGCTCTCCGGCCTTGGACGGCTCGCGTTCTTCTATATCGTCTACGTGCTTCATGCACCTTTTCGCATACGGTTCCAGCTTGACAATTCGTGCGGGAAACCAGATTAGTACCCATTTTCGCAAAATGGAGAAAAAGTCCGAATTGGGGCGGGCGCACACGCAAAACCCACAAGTGGGCTACACTCGCGGTTCACACCGGATCCGGGCAGATGGCAGGCTCCGGGCCGACGCGAGAAGGGGAAACGTGCGCGAAAACGCTCCAAACAACACGAGCGCGCCCGGCAAGGCGCATGCAGAAGACGGCATCGCGCAAGGCCCGCATGCATCCCCGGCGGCCCCGGATGCGACGGCGCGCCCGGCGGTCTCGGTGGTGGTGCCCGTCTACAACGCGGGCGCCTACCTGCGGCCGGCCCTCGAATCGCTGGCCGCGCAGACACTGGAGCCGATCGAGTTCATCTGCGTGAACGACGGCTCGACCGACGGCTCGCTTGCCGTGATGGAGGAATTCGCCGCACGCGACGCGCGTTTTCGGGTGCTCGACCGCGAAAACGGCGGCTACGGGCGGGCGATGAACATCGGCATCGGGGCGGCGAAAGGCGAGTTCATCGGCATCTTGGAGCCGGACGACGTCGTGCCCCCCGAGATGTTTTCGGAGCTTTTCGCCGACGCGCAGTTGCCCGACGGCGCGCGCGCCGACGTCGTGAAGTCCTCCTTCTACCAGCTCTACGACAAAGATGCCGACCATCCGACGCACATCATCGAGCGCGACCTTTTGGGCATAGGCCTGCCCGCGGACAAGCGCGTCGTGCGCGCCGCCGACATCCCCACCGTCTTCATGAACCACCCCTCGATCTGGAGCTGCATCTACCGC
>CAVIIZ010000022.1:24641-26374 GCA_963642995.1 bacterium
GGATTTCCTGCGCGGACGCGGCATACGCTTCGTCGAGGCGCCGGGCGCGGGCTGGGTGGACAACCCGTTCCTGTTCGAGACGCTGTGCCAAGCCGAGAGGATAGTCTGGGATCCGCGCCCCTTCTACCGCTACCGCCGCACGAACGAGAACGCCTCGTCGTATCTGAAGAACTGGCAGATTCCGCTAGACCGCACCGACGAGATATTGGATTTGCGCGACAGGCTGCCCATTCGCGACCCCTACATCCGCATGATCATCGCGAAGCGCTCGTTTTACTACTATCAAAGCATCCTGAACGGCATGCAGTTCGACGCCTTCGAGCCGAAGCTGTGGGAGCGCATGGACGCCGAGCTGGCGCGTTTCTCGCCGCGCGAGGTCGTGCGCAACCCGCATCTGAACCACGACCACGTGCGCTTCTACATGGACATGACCGGGCGCAGCCTGAAAAAGGCGAGGCGCCGCAGCGCCTGCAGCCCCGAAAGCGTGCGCCTGTCGGTGGTCGCGCATGGGCGCAACCGTTGCGCCTGCGTGTACGAGCACCTGGAGGGCTTTTTGCGCGCGCGCCCGGGCGACGGCGTCGAGTTCGTGTGGCAAGACGCCGGCGGCAGCACGGACGCCACGCAACGCTTCGTGGAAGAGATCGCCTCGCGCGACGGGCGGGTGAGCTACCGCACGGCGCCGGACGCGACGCTGGCGGGCGACCTGGCGGGCGAATGGGTCTACTTCGCCGCGCACGACACGCAGGTCGCGTCGAAGGGGGCGCTCGGACAGGTGATGGCGGCCCTGGACGCGACGAAGGCCGACCTCGTCTGCTTCGGCGCGGCGCGCACGGCCGACAAGCGCTGCGGCTTCATGGAACGCGACGAGGCTCTGGGCGTGCTCTTCGACTGCGCGCAAGGGCGCCTCTCCGACGTGGCCGTGCGTCGCGGGCTGCTGGCCGAGGTGCTGGCGGGGTTCGGTGAAAACGACGGGGCGCAAAGCAACGACGCCGACATTGCGGCCGGCCCTTTGTCTGGTGAAGGACGCGAGCTGTTCGCCGCGCTGGCGCTGGCCGCGCATGGCGGCGTCGAGTTCGTGGAACGCGCCGGGGTGAGGCACCTGCGCCGCAGCCCGAAGGTGCCCTCCATCGTGCTGCCGCCGCAACCCGCCGACCTCGCGAAGACGCATGTGCCCGTCTTGCAGCGCATCCGCAAGCGCATCGAGGCAGCCGGCGGGGAGAAGACCATGGACGCGACGTTTGCATCCTATGCCGCCCGCCTGATGGTGGCAGACCTCGACGCGGCCGAGACGCGAGAGGCCTTCGCCGGCTTGGCGGAGATGTTCACCGAAGAGCACATCCCCGCGCTCATAGGCGACGTCGAGCGCTTCGCCCCCCTGCGAAAAGGCGGCGTCCTCGAGCTGCTATGGCAGCTGCAACACGGCCGCGACCTCTATCTCTTCGCCCGCCCCGAGGCCGCCTACCTCGACAAGCTCGTAGGGCGCAAGACCCTCGTGCAGCGTGCGCGCGGCCTGCTCGTCAAGTTCTCCTGGCTGCCCGGCCCCACGCGCTGCTTCCACACGCTCTCGCGCCGCGTGAGCGGGCTGTAGGGAGGCGTCGCGCACCATGGGGGCAGGGCGAAAAGCGGCAACGTCAGCGCAAGCGAAAAAGAAGACAACGCGAGCGCGAGGGCACGCGCCGGCACGAAAGCGGGCGAACGTGGGTGCTGCCTCGTGAGAGCCGCCGCCGTACGCG
>CAVIIZ010000022.1:26384-27209 GCA_963642995.1 bacterium
CGTCGCCACCGCGCTGCTCGCCGCCTTCTACCGGCTGTGCCGGCTTTTGCCCGTCAAGCGGCGCGTCGTCATGCTGAGCCGCCAAAGCGACCGGGCGCCCGTCGATTTCACCCTGCTGGCCGATTGGATCGCCCGCGAGCATCCGGATTGGCGCTGCGTCATCCTCGCCAGGAAACTGTCGAGCCCGCTCTACGCCTTCCACATGCTGCGGCAGGTCTACCACATCGCCCGCGCACGCGCCATCGTGCTCGACTCCTACTGCATCGTCGTCAGCCTGCTGGGGACGCGCATCGCCGCGCCCGTCCTGCAGATGTGGCATGCGCTGGGCAATATGAAGAGGTTCGGCTACACGGCCCTCGACACGCCGGGCGGGCGCAGCTCTGCCACGGCGCGCCTCATGCACATGCACGATGGCTACGACTCCATCCTGTGCTCGTCGCTGTCCTTCGTCGACGACATACGCGCCGGCTTCGGAGCGCCGCGAGAGAAGATGCACGAGGCGCCCCTTCCGCGCGTGGATCTGCTGGTGGATCCGGGCGTGCGGGCCGCACGACGCGCCGAGATACTCGCGGCGCACCCCGAGCTGGCAGGCAAGAAGACCATCGTCTACTGCCCGACTTTCCGACGCGAGGCCCCGGCCGGCGAAGAGGCGGCCATGCGCGCGCTCGTCGACGCCATCGACTTCGCCCGCTACAACCTCGTGTTCAAGAAACACCCGGTCAGCCGCCAGCGCATCGACGACACGCGCGTGCTGCAGGACTACGACCCGGGCCTCGACATGCTCTACGTGGCCGACTACGCCATCAGCGACTACTCGACCGTCAT
>CAVIIZ010000023.1:0-26326 GCA_963642995.1 bacterium
AACTCATGGAATCCGCAGGCTCAGCAAGAAATGATTGCTCCGTCTTTGTACAAGCCAACTCATTCAAAAAACGTCATAGACGACGGTTTCTTTTCTTCTATGGCACTAGGAGCCGAATTTGAATCCCTACTCGAAATCCCCATTGTCAAATCCCCAAAACATATAGTCATCCCTGAAGGTGCCGTCCCTTTCTCGCAACTCGACAAAGCACTTCCCGGCGACTGTCCCGTGTTTTTCGAAAACGATCTGCTCTTTTCTGAGTTCATAACATCAGTGGAGCTTTTTTTCCGGCGCATATCGGAACAAGGATTCAGTGCCACCCCGGACTGCTCCGTTTATCGGGATATGCCGTTTTTGCTCCAATGCCTGAACATCTACCTGAGCCGCCTCGTCGGGCACCACATGCAACGCCTCGGCATGGGAAATATCTATCCGACAGTTCGTTGGGGTGATGAGCGTACCTATGAACCGTTTATCACCGATAAACCCATCGCCTTTATAGGGTTGCCAAAACACAAGGCTTATTGGATAGGTAGCTACGGAGTCTGCAAGACGCGCGAGGAAAAGCACCATCTGAGGGAAGGGTTGAAAGCCGCTGTAAAGTGACTGCACCCCTCGCATCTTTTCATATGCGGAGGAATGCCAGATGAAGTTTTCTCGGGAATTGCCGAAAAGACAATAATAGTTCAATACCCGGATTGGACAACTAGGCAACACACCGGATGCCGCCGCAGGTAAATCACAGGATCTAGTCTGAAAGCGGATTTTCAGAAGGAGAGGCGGCGTCCAAGCCGAGCTCGCGCAGGATGCAGCCGACGACGACAGGCACGGCCTCGCGCAGCGGCTCGGTGACGCCGATCTCGAAGTCGTCTGGCTCGGCGTCGAGCTTTTGCACGCACACGCACGAGATGTCCGCCTCGTGGCCGGCAAGCGCCGCGTTGGCTATCACGTCCACGAGACGCAGATCGTGCAGAGTATGCAAGACCGTGTGCTCGGCCATGTCCTCGGGGGACAGCACGTAGACCGTGCCGGGGGCGACCCCGCTGTCCTCCCCGCAGTCGATGATGTCGACTATGACGATGCGGTCGTAGCGCTCTATGTAGGGCACGAAGCTCATGCCCATGGTCGCCCCGTCCATGACGGGAACGCGCCCATCGCCTGCGGCGGCATCTGCCGACTGGTCGCCGCAGAAGGCGCGCATGAGGAAATCGGCATGCGCGGCGTCGAAATGCGCGAGGGCGGCGTCGCGATCCGTCAAGACCTTGAAGACATACGGGCCGAATCCCTCGTCTTTCATCAGGAGATTGCCCATGCAGGCAACGAGCGCCCTCTTCCCATCTTGTGCCGGCATGTCCTCTCGCGCCCCTTTCGCCCATCGCCTCTCCCGCGCCTTTCAGTGTATACGATGCGCAGGCCGGTTTCGGGCCGGTTTCGCCTGCAAAGCGACCCGGGGCGCGGACGCCTTCGCGAAAACCCCCGACTCCGGGCCTTGCGCGGATTTTCCTGGAACGCGCCTTCGCCGCAAGGTCCGCGACGCGCCCCCTTTCGCCGAAACCGCACGCATGCGCCACGCATCCCGTCACATGCCGCAGTCGCGCGCGAGGAAAATTCCCGTTGCACAACGGCGTGCATGCGGGTATCCTTTACCAGTTCGCTTTCTACAGCCCCGTGAAACTGTAGCAACTGAACGAACAGTACGAGCACCGAAAGGACGTATCAGTGAAGACCTATTACGCGAAGCCCGGCGAAGTCCAGCGCGAGTGGCTTCTGGTCGATGCAAGCGACCAAACCCTGGGTCGTCTGGCTGCCGCCGTGGCGCAGATCTTGCGCGGCAAGAACAAGCCGACCTACACCCCGCACGTCGACACGGGCGATTTCGTCGTCGTCGTGAACGCGGACAAGATCAAGGTCACCGGCGCGAAAGCCACGGAAAAGACCTACTACCGCTACTCGAACTACCCCGGCGGCCTGAAGTCCGAGACCTTTGCCGAGGCCATGGAAAAGCACCCCGAGCGCGTAGTCGAGCATGCGGTCTACGGCATGCTCCCCAAAAACACGCTCGGCCGCAAGATGGGCCGCAAGCTGAAGGTCTACGCAGGACCCGAGCATCCGCATCAGGCGCAAAATCCCCGCAAGATCGAGCTGGAGGCATAAACCATGGCAAACGAAGAAGCAATCTACCGCGGCACCGGCCGGCGCAAGAACGCGGTCGCCCGCGTGCGCCTCGTCCCCGGCTCGGGCAAGATCGTCGTGAACAAACGCGACGCCAAGGAGTACTTCGGGCGCCAGTCGCTCGTGGACTACGCCACCACCCCCTTCAAGGTCACGGACACCATCGACCACTTCGACGTCTACGCCAACCTCGACGGCGGCGGGGTCTCCGGGCAGGCGGGCGCCTTGCGCCACGGCATCGCGCGCGCCCTGCTCGAGGCAGGCGACTACCGCGCCGACCTGAAGAAGGCAGGCTACCTCACGCGCGACCCCCGCATGGTCGAGCGCAAGAAGTACGGCCTGAAGAAGGCCCGCAAGCGTCCGCAGTTCTCGAAACGCTAGAACGCAGGAGCCGCGCGCGGGATGCGCGCAGCCACAACATGCACGACAAGAAACGCCCTGCTGCACGCGGGGCGTTTTTCTTGCACGAGCCCGCGCGCGCTTTTACGTGAACCTGCGCGGACTCGCAGGAAACCGCGCCGGCATACGCGAGCTCGCGCGGTAAAATACCCGTCATCATGACCGCAGACAACAACATCGTCCTCATCGGAATGCCGGGCGCGGGCAAGAGCACCCTGGGCGTCGTCTTGGCGAAACGCCGCGGCATGGCCTTTTGCGACACGGACCTCCTCTTGCAAGAGGGCACCGGCCAGCTCCTGTCCGAGACCATCGCCGAGCGCGGCGTCGACGGCTTCAAGGACTACGAGAACTACGTGCTGCGCGGCCTGGAATGCGCCAACACCGTCGTCGCGACGGGCGGCTCCGCCGTCTACGGCAGCGAGGCGATGCACCACCTGAAGCGCATCGGGCGCGTCGTCTTCGTGGACGTGTCCTTCGAGGCGCTCACACACAGGCTGAGCGGCGATCTGGACGGACGCGGCGTGGCCATCGCGGCGGGGATGACCTTGCACGACCTCTACGACGAGCGCGAACCGCTCTACCGTCTGTGGGCGGACTTGACCATCGACACCACGAAGATGTCCACGCGCGAGGCCGTCGAGGTCCTCGACGAGATGCTGGGATAGGCAAAACGCGCATCACGCCAGCCGCGGCGCAGGGCCGCACCGCGCCGCCCATCTGCTTCACCGCGCAGGCGCTGCACGCGCCGCTAGAGGATCTGCGCGATAACAGCGTCGTGGGCGCGTTGCTCGAGCGCGTCGTCGAGCGCGGGCAGCTCTTCCAGGTCCGGGTGGCGCCGACGCAACGCGCGCAAAAGCAGCTCGTCGGCGATGGCGGGGTTTTTCGGCAGAAGGGGCCCGTGGCTGTAGGTGGCGATGACATTGCGGTAGACCGCGCCCTCCGTGCCGTCTTCGCCGTTGTTGCCGTATCCGGCGCGCACGCGCCCGAGCGGCCTCGCCCCCTCGCGCAGCCAGGTGCGTCCCGCATGGTTCTCGAAGCCCACCACCTCGGGCGCGCCGTCGATGGCGTCCGCGGTGAAGACCATGTTGCCGATGAGACGCCCCTCGCCCGCCTCGGTGTAGAGCGGCAGGGCGCCGAGGAAGTCCACGCGCGAGCCGTCGGCGCCCACGTAGTACTCGCCGAGCAGCTGGTATCCCCCGCATATGGCCAAGACCGGCACATCTGCCTCGATGGCCGCGCGCAGGCAGGCCGCCTTCGAGCCAAGACGCCCGATGCCGAAATCGTCCATGAGGGTGTACTGGTCGAAGTCCTGTCCGCCCCCTATGAAGAAAAGGTCGAACTCGGAAAAATCGGCGGTCTTTCCGGCACCCAGCCCCACGACCTCGCAATCGATGCCGCGCCATGCGCAACGCCGCTCCAAGGCGATGGTGTTGCCCCTGTCGCCATAGAGGTTCAAGATATCCGGATAGAGATGGCAGATCTTGATGTGCATGTTCAGCCCTCCCAAAATCCCGCAAGGCCGAGCTTGCGCTGCGCCGTGCCGCGAAACGCCAGCATGGCGGAGTAATTGGCGACGACGACGGTCGGCCGCTCGAGGGCGGCGATGGCGTCGAGCAAGGCGGCGTTGTCCTTTTCGATGGAAATGCCGTCTGCCGCGACGCCCGCGTACTTCAAGCGCAGCGCCATGTCCTCGGCACGGTCTCCGCCGCACAGCACCACGTCCACGCGCGCCGCAAGCGACTCGAAAGCCGCGTCGTAGATCCACGACACGTCCGTGCCGTCGCAATCCCGGTCGTTCAAGAGCACGGCTAGCGCGGGAAAGTTCCCGTCGGCCGGTTCGTTGAGCAGCAGATTCAAGATCTGGTTGCAGCCGGCGGGGTTTTTCACCAGCATGAGCCGCGTCGCAGACGAGCCGATTTGCAGCACCTCGCCGCGCCCGAACCCGTGTTTGAACTTGCCCACGGCGGCAAAAGCGTCCGCGCGCGCAAAGCCGAACGAGAGCAGGCCCGCCACCACGCAGCAGCAATTGTAGACGTCGTAGCCACATGCCACATCGAGGGGCACCTCCGCCGTCTCGCCGTCCACGGACAGCTCGACAGCGCACGCATCCGCCGTCCGCGAGACGACGCGCTCGACGGCAATGGAAGGCGCAGGCCGCGCAAGACCGCAAGAAGGGCAGCTCCAGTCGCCGAGATGCGCGTACACCGTCTGCGCGTACTCGTACTCGGCGCCGCAACGCATGCAACGCGACGCATCGGAGAGGTCGGCGACGCGCTCGGGGTAGAGCTCGCAATTCACCCCGTACCACACGATGCGCGAGGCGTCGGGCACCTCGTCGGCAAGCGACGCCACTATGGAGTCGTCGGCGTTCAAGACAAGCGTGGCGTGCGGGGAGTTCCTCACCCCGGCCGCGATGTTGTCGCGCGTGTGCGTGACCTCGCCGTAGCGGTCGAGCTGGTCGCGAAAGACATTGGTGACGACGAGGACGTCCGGGTCGAGCGCGGCGCACACCCGCCCGAGCGCCCCCTCGTCGCATTCGATGGCCGCATACGCGCAACGTGCCTTGCCCGTGACAGAGCTGCGCAGCGCGAATTCCGTGGTGATGCCCTGCACGAGGTTGGCGCCGCTCCTGTTGTAGAACGCCGGCTTGCCCGTGTTCTCGAGCGCCTGGGCGGCGATGTGCGTCGAAGTGGTCTTGCCGTTCGTGCCGGTGAAGACGATGGTGCGCACGCCATGCCCGAGCGTGGCCAGGAAGTTCGGGTCTATCTTGAGGGCGAGCTTGCCCGGCAGGGACGTGGCGCCGCGTCCGAGCAGGCGCAGGAGATGGTAGGCCGTCTTGCACACGCACGACGCTATGATGCAACGCAAGCCCATGGGCGCGTCCTACTCGCCATCCGGGGCGCCGCACGTCCCCGCAGACGCGTCTGCCGCCCGTCCCCTTTCGCCTCGGTCCCCCTCGCCCTCTCCATCTTGGCGGGCAAGCAAGGCGGCGATGCGCTCGGAGTAGACGGGGTCTTCGATGCCCGCCGCAGCCGCGCCGAGGGTCGGCGCCTCGTCCCACAGCTGCTCGAGGCGGTAGAAGTCACGTTCGGCGGGCTGGAACACGTGCACCACGACGCTGCCGTAGTCGAGCAAGATCCAGGTGCCCTCCTCGACGCCCTCGCGGCTCACGGGGCGCGCGTCGAGCCCCTCGCGCAGCTGCTGCGCCACTTCGTCGGCAATCGCGTCGGCACGGCGCTTGTTGGCCGCCGTCGCGATGACGAACCAGTCGGTCATGCTCAGCAGGTCGCCCACGTACTGTATGACGATGTCGCTGCCCTTCTTGTCGTCGATGGCACGTGCCGCTGCAAGGGCAATCTGCTTCGAATCCTGGTCTTTCGGCACTTGGCAGGCTCCTTTACCCGTCGTCTCGAGGCGATGGCGCGGCGCGTGGCGCTTTTCCCCCCAGCCGCGCCCGCGCGCCCCCCCTCGTGTTTCACATGTGCCCGCTATGATACTTCACCGTCTGCGCGCGGCGGCTCGCGATTCGAGCAGCATCGGCGCAGGCGAAAGCGGGCAGGCGCAGGCGTCCGGCGCCTTCACCGGCCGCGCACGTGCGGCAAAACGCGCGCATCTGCTAGAGCACGACGTCCGGATTACCCTGGTTTTCCTTTTGGCGGCTGTGGTCGGCGTAGCGCGCGACCAGCTCGTTCCATATCTCGAAGGCCTCGGGGTGGATGAAGCGCTTGCGGGCGATCAACGCGTGCATGACCTCCGTGTAGGCGGCGAAGTAGAGCTCTTCGAGCGAGACCTCGCCCGCCATCTCGCGCAGCTCCTTCACCCCGTGGCGCTTCTCGGCGTCGCGCAGCGGCTCGATGAGGTCGGCGACGAACACGACCATGTCGAGCGGGTCCATGTCGGCGCCGCCCAAAGTGTGCCGCGAGATGGCCTGCACCACGTCGTCGGGCAGCTCGGGAAACTCGCGCTTCACCGCGACGGCGCCCGTGAAGGAGTGCAGCACCGGCCACATCAGCTCGTGGCGTTCGGGCAGCTCCATGTCCAGCTCGGTGTAGCGGGCGGGAAACCCGTCGTCGACGATGAGCTTGTCCCAATCGTGCAGGATGCCGGCAAGCCGCGCCTTGTCCGCGTCCACGTCGTAGACCCGCGCAAGGCGCGCCGCATAATCGGCCACGGAATGCACGTGCGCGAGCCTCTTGCCCGACAGCCGCGCGTCGACCGCCTTCTCGCAGCGTGCGTACAACTCATCGTACTTTCCCGTCATATGGCTCTGTCCTCCCTTTTTGTGTGCGGCGCATGCGTCGGCGCGTCGTTTTCACCGCAGCGCGGTGCCCTTCCGTTTCGTCGTCATGCGCCCTGTGCAGCCTACGCGACCCATGCAACTCTCATGCCCGGCGCTTCACCCGTGCGATTCTCGCGCCGCGTGTGCATCGCCCTTATACAGCCCGTGCTCCTCGATGTAGGCCGCGACAGGTACGCCGACCAGGTCTTGCACGGAAAGGCCGGCCGCCACACGCGCACGCACCTGCGTCGACGACGCATCGGGCATCTCGGCTTCAACGTATTCTATGGTAAAAGGCAGGGCGCATGCGTCCAAAGCCGCCCGCAGCGCGGCGAAATCGCATCCGGGGCGCGAGACGGCGACGATATGGCACAACTCGGCAATTCGCGCGGCGTTCTTCCAATGCGGCAGGGTGGCGGCCGCATCGGCACCCATGATGAAGCGCGGCTTGCGTCCGCCGGATTCACCCGCCAGCTCCTCGAGCGTGTCCACGGAGTAGGTGACGCCGCCGCGCTCGACCTCGCGCGTGTCCACGAAAAAACGCGCGTCACCTGCCTCGGCAAGCGCAAGGCGCAGCATGTCCACGCGCATGGCGGCCGGGGTCACGTGCGCGTCTTGCTTGAAATTCGGGTTGCCCGTCGGAATGAAAAGCACGCGCGGCAGCTCCAGCACGTCGGCAATGCGGCGCGCGCAGGCGATGTGCCCGCGGTGGACCGGGTCGAAGGTGCCCCCCATGATGCCGATGTCTGCCGCCTCGTCGGAGATGGATGCGCCCGCCTCTCTTCCCTCGTCAGCGAATCTTCGCGCGGGCCACGAGGTCTTTGTTGGCCGCATAGCGCCTGGCCGCGATCTTCATCCCCTCCAGCTCGGGGTCTTCTGCGCGCACATGCTCGATGAACTCCTCGGCATGCCCTTGCGACATCATGTTCGCCAGCTCGGCGACGTCTTCGTCCGTCGGCTCGATGCCGTAGTGCCGCGCCCACGCGTCCAGCGAATAGCCCTGCACGAGGGTCTCGCGCACCTGCATCATCAGCATCATCGAGAACTGCTGCTCGTTCATGCCCTGCTTGCCGATGAAATCCTCGAGGTCCATGCCCTGCCGGCGCGCCTGAGCCTCCCATCCGCGGCGCATCTCCTCGCGCGTGGCCTCGTAGAAGCGGTCCTCTATCTTTTCGTCGAATCGCTCGGTCAGGGCCTGCACCGCGCGCATGTTCTTCTCCTGCTCGACGCTGCGGGCGGCCTGCTCCTCCATTTCCCGGCGCGTCTGCGCGCGGAACTCCTCCGCGCTTCGAAACGGCGGCAGGTGCTCGCGCACCCACTCGTCGGTGAACTCGGGGGCCTTCTTCTCCATGATGGCCTGGAGCTTCACCTTCGCGTGGAAAGAATGCTCGGACGCATCGGACGGGCCGCTCGGGTCGGGCGCGTCGAAATCGAACTCGCGTTCGGCGCCCGGGCGCATGCCCAGCAAGGCACGGTCGAAGTCGATGGGCATGAAGCCTTCTCCCAGGGAGAGCAGACGCCCCTTCGAGCTGATGCCCTTCACCGTCTCGCCGTCGCGCGTGACCTCCAGGTCGATCCTCACCGTGTCCTTGGCTCGCGTCTCGCGCGGGTCTGCCTCGACGTAGTTCGCGCCCATCTGGTCGACGGCGGCGCGCATCTGCGCCTCGACCTGCTCGTCGCCTATCTCGATCGCGGGCATCTCGAACTCGACGGGCTCGTAGGAAGACAGCTCGTAGGCCGGCAGCTCCGCCGCGAATCGCCCCGCTTCCGCGTCCCGGCTTTTCCCCGCATCCGGCTTCTGCCGATCGGCCATCTTGGCGCTCCCCTACAGTTTTTCCAGCTCGTCGGCGATGCCTGCCAGCCAATCGCCCGCTATGTCTTCCACTTTGCCCGCATCGACTTGCGCCGAGATCTGCGGATCCATGGGCACGCGCGTCCAGGCCGCGACCCCCCTCTTCTCCGCGATGGACTCGACCTCGCTCTTGCCGAATATCTCGTGTTTCTTGCCGCAATCGGGGCACTCGTAGTACGACATGTTCTCGACCAGCCCGACGACGGGGATCTCCAAGGCCTCGGCCATGCGGATGGCCTTTTCCACGATCATGTTCACGAGCACCTGCGGCGCCGTCGCGACGACCACGCCGTTGACGGGGAACTGCTGGTAGACCGTCATGGGGACATCGCCCGTGCCCGGGGGCATGTCGATGAGCAGAAAGTCGAGCTCGCCCCAGGCGACGTCGCTGTAGAACTGGGTGAGCACGCTATTGAGCACCGGGCCGCGCCACAAGAAGGGCTGGGCCTCGTCGGAGGTGAGCATGTTGGTCGAGACGATGCGTATGCCCGTCTTGGTGGTGGCGGGCGCGAGCTTGTTGTTCTCGTCGACAGAGGGCGGCTCGTGGATGCCGAACGAGCGCGGGATGGAAGGTCCGGTGATGTCGCCGTCGAGTATGCCGACAGTGTGGCCGCGACGGGCCAGCTCGCAGGCCAGAAGCGAGGTGGTGAGCGACTTGCCCACGCCGCCCTTGCCGCTGGCGACGGCGATGACGTGCTTTGCCGAGCTGCCCTCGTTCATCTTCGGGCCGTCGTCTTTGGGGTGAATCGAGTAGTCGCCGTAGTCGCGCTCGCCGCATCCTGCCATCGTGTCCGTCTCCCTCGCGCTCGTCGCCCATGCCGCGCCGTTTCCCGAAGCCGTCCGCTCGCGCCGCACCGAAAGACAGGAGGCGGGCGCGGGCAAACGCCGCGGGCGCGTCGGGCGCGGGCGGTTTTACCTTGCGTGAATTATCCCACCCGCGATTCGCCGTGAATTATCTAGAATTAAAATAAATGCCAAACCGTTACGTTGCATGCCACGGCGATGCCGAAGAAGCGAAAACGAACGGGCGAACGCGCGAGGTGCTGCGAAACGAGGCGAAACGTGCGCGGCGCCGCGGGAAGGCACGTTGCGGGGAGGGCGCGCCCTAGCTTTGCGCGTCGCTCGCCTTCAACGCCGCGATCTCTTCTTGCGTGATGTTGAATTCGACGCAATGCCGGCGGCGTTTTTCGTTCAAGTCCTTCCAGCGCAGGGCGCGGTTTGCCAGGCAGGCGACGAGCAAGACGAGAAGCGCGAGGCACCCGGCCTGCCAGATGGCGCCGGCCACCTCGAAAAGGCCGCGTGCCGCGAGCACGCCCGCGGCCGCGAGCAAGAAGACCAGCAGGGCCGCGAGCACGATGATGGAAAACGTGACGGAGCGCAGCTGCGCCTGCATGGACGCCGCGCGCTGCACTTCCCTGCGCCTCTTTTTACCCACATGCTCGACCATAGCCGTGCCGCGCATCCCCCAAGAAAGGATTCCCTTTGATTCTCTCGATCTCGCGCCGTATTGTAGGACGCGCAAAGCACACCCACCAATATTTCACGAAAAGCAAAGCGGGCGTCCACATGTCGTGTGCGGACGCACGCGAACGGCGAGAAGGCCGCGGGCGGTGAAAAAGGGACGGGCGTGTCCGCGGCGCCTCGCCGCGGCGCCCGCAAAACGGCGCGGCCAGGGCGAAGAGAAGCGCTACAGGGAGTTTTGCAGCGCCAAGACCAGCTCCTCGTAGCCGTCCGGCCAGGCGTTCTCGCCCTCGGCCACGTACGGCTCGGGCACGTCTCCTGCCGCATCTGCGGAAAACTCGATCTCCAGGCGCCATTCCTGCGGGTCGAGCGAGAAGCTGCCCTGGACGGGGCGGTAGACGCGGTCGAGGTCGAAGGCGCCGTGCTCGTCGAGGGCGGCGATGTAGGCGCGCGCGGACGCCTCGTCGAGCTCTTCGTCACGGCATTCGGGCTCGTTGAAGCGCAGGCGCAGCTGGCCGCCGCCGGCAACGGGCCGGTACGCGGCCGAACGCGGGTCGGGGTGGGGGTAGCCCTGCTCGATAAAGCGCAGCTGCGCCACGCGCTCGTAGCAGCGCAACTCGGAAGCGACGACGCGCGACTGCGCCGCGCCTGCGGGCTTGTCCATCATGCAGCCTTCTCCTTCACCATCCAAACGAGATGCATCCTTGCAGGACGCACATCACCGCACGTGCCGCCTCCGTCTTGCGATGCGCCGCGAGACGGAGGCGGCACGCTGCTGCACATCGAATGCACGCGCAGGGGCGCGCGGCGCATGTGCCTAGTGGCTGAACGCCCCCATCTTGTGGTCGGCCTCCCAGAGCCTCTCGGCCGTGGGCTGCCAATTTGCCGCATAGCGCTTGCAGCGGTCGCACAAGTCGTCGACCGTCTCGACGGCCTCGAGATTGGACGAATGCGCGCCTGTCTCGTGCACCAGCTCGCGCAGCGCGTCCGGGTTCTCCAGAAACGGGCATGGGCGCAGCATGTTGTCGTTGAAGGGCTGGCCGTCGTGGTAGGCCTTGAACAGCGGGCGCTGCAAGCCCTCGAGCAGCGAGACCTCGTGGATGTTCGAGTCGCTGAAGTGCACGAACACACAGGGGTCCATGTCGCCTGCCGCGTTGATGTGCAGGTAGCGCCGCCCGCCGGCGATGCAGCCTTGCACATACTGGCCGTCGTTTTGGAAGTCCATGGGAAAGATCGCCTTGCTGTGCTCGCGGTACTCGCGGATCTTGCGGTACATCCCCTCGCGCTGCTCGGGCGTGCACATCAGGTCCACGTTCGCGTCCGAGCCCACGGGCATGTAGTGGAAGTACCACACGAACATCGCGCCCCAGTCGATGAGCTTGTCGATGTAGTCGGGACTGGACACCGCGTCGTAGTTTTGCGAGGTGTAGCAGCACGAGATGCCAAACGGCAGGCCGGCCTCCTTCAGCAGCGCCATGGCCTGCTCCACGCGCTCGTAGACGCTGTAGTCCACACCCTCGCTGCGGCGCGCGTCGGTGGTTTCCTTGTTGCCCTCCTGGCTGATGGCGGGCACGAAGTTCTTCACCCGCAGCAGGTCCTCGCAGAACTTCTCGTCGATGAGGGTCGCGTTGGTGAAGCACAAGAAGATGCAGTCGTTGTGCTTCTCGCACAGCCGGATGATGTCGTCTTTGCGCACCAGCGGCTCGCCGCCCGTGTAGATGTACATGTAGATGCCCAGCTCTTTGCCCTGGACGATGATGTCGTCGATATCGTCGAAGGAAAGGCTGAGCCGGTTGCCGTAGTCGGCCGCCCAGCAGCCCTTGCAATGCAGGTTGCAGGCGCTGGTCGGGTCGAGGAGGATGGCCCAGGGGATGTTGCAATCGTATTTCTCGCGCAACTCGACTTGCTTTTGCCAGCCCTCGACGTTGACGTGCAGGTAGAAGTTCTCGATGATCTTGTCCAACACGGCGGGGTCTGTCTGCTTGAGCGCGCGCAAGACGAGCTGGTAGACATTGGACTCGGGATCGCCCAGATAGTCGTTCACGATCTGCATCTGCGCGGGAAACGAGCGCTTGCCCAGCTTGGTTATCAGGCTCAAGAGTTTCGGCATGTTCTTGTCCGGGTTCTTGTGAACCATCTTCAGCGCGGATTTGATGCCGAAATCCGCCAGTTGTTCCTTCACCATGTGCTCCTTCATGTCTCTAAAGCGGCCGCATGCGCGGTGCACGGCCTTGCGCCGCCGGGGCAGCGGTTCGTGCACGTGCTCTTGCTGTTGACCCCCTCGGTGCCGACTATAGTACGCGAACCCGGCGCATAAATGCACGCGTTTCTTCAAACGACGAAAGCAACACAAGAGGGACGGCCCCATGGAAACGAGAGGGCCCGCAACGCGCCGGAAGGGGGAGGCGCAATGCGAGCCGCTAAGAGAGAGGAAAGTTAGTTATCGCTAACTTCAAGGAGCACTCTACATGAAGAAGTTAGCAAATGCAAACTTTTTTTTTTGAAAAAATCCTGCGCCCGTCCCTCTCGCGCGATGTGCCCCGTCTTTGCGCCCTGCCCTGTCCTGCCCTGTCCTGCTTTGCGCCACATGCCGCTTTGCCGGGTGATGCGGCGCGTGCCGCGGGAAAAACGACGCGGGAAGCGGGATATGCACGTGAGATAGAATCGGGCTGCGGACGCCGGCGCCTTTCCATGCGGGCGGCGAGAGGCGAAAACGAGAGACGGGAGACAAGGCGATGATCTTCTATTTCACCGCGACGGGAAACAGCCTGCACGCGGCGCGCGCGATCGCCGAGGCGACGAGAGACGAGCTGCGCAGCATCCCGCAGGAGATGAACGGGGCGGACGGCGGAAGGCGGCTTGCGGCACGGCGGCGCTACGAAGACGAGGCGATCGGCTTCGTCATGCCCGTCTACGCGCACGACCTCGCCCCGATCGCGGCGCGCTTCATCGAGCAGGGCGACTTCTCGGCCGGCTACGTCTTCGCGGTCCTCACCTACGGCAACCGCGCGGGATGCGCCGTCGAGGCCTGCGAGAGGCGACTGGGAGCAGCCGGCGTGCACCTCGACTACGCCGAGACCTTGCTCATGGCGGACAACTGGCTGCCGAGCTACGACGCGGGCGAGCAGGCGAGGATGGAGAAAGGCGAAGCGGGCCATCTCGCGCGCATCGCCGCGGAGGTCGCCTCGCGAAAACGCCACGTGCGCCCTGCAACCGAAGCCGACCGCGCGGCAGACGACGACCTCTTCTCGAAGGGCTTCTCGTTTGCCACCTTGTGCGACATGGACTTCCTGAGCCCGCTTTTACGCGTGCGCGACGACTGCACAGGCTGCGGCACCTGCGCCAGGGTGTGCCCCGCGGGATGCATCCGCGCAGACGGCGGGCGGGCGCGGCGCGATGCGACGGCAGGCCTCGGGTGCACCGCATGCCTCGCCTGCATCCACGCATGCCCGCACCACGCCATCGAGATGCCGAAAGGCGAGGCCAACCCGCAGGCGCGCTACCGCCACGAGGGCATATCGTTGCGCGATTTGATCGAGGCGAATTGCCGGACGGGCGCGTGAACGGGATCCGGACGGGACGCATGGACGAAGCTCGGGGGCAAAACGCGGCCGGGGGCATGGGATGGCACGCACGGCCGAGCAGTCGGCGACGTCGGCGCATGCGGCCGAGCGTGCGCCCTCTTCGTGCTACACTCCACAGACGCGAGTGGCATGCCAGCGTGGCGCAACGGTAGCGCAGCGGTTTTGTAAACCGTTTGTTGCAGGTTCGATTCCTGTCGCTGGCTCCATCTTTCCTTTCCCGAGAGACGACGAGAGGGCTATGCTGAGAATCTACAACACCGCGACGCACCGCAAAGAGGAGTTCGCGCCCGTCACGCCGGGCAAGGTCGCGATGTACGCGTGCGGGCCTACCGTCTACAACCACATCCACATCGGCAACGCGCGCACCTTCCTCACCTTCGACGTGGTGCGCCGCTATCTGGCGCACAGCGGCTACGAGGTCGTCTTCGTGCAAAACGTCACCGACGTCGACGACAAGATCATCGCGCGGGCGGCCGAGGAGGGGCGCGAGCCCGCGGACGTGGCGGCCGACTACACCGCCCGCTTCATCGACGCCATGCACCGCTTCGGCATACTCGACCCCGACGTGCGCCCGCAGGCCACGAAAGAGATAGGGCCGATGGTGGGTCTGGTGAAAAAGCTCGTCGATGCGGGGCACGCCTACGAGAAATGCGGCGACGTCTACTTCTCCGTGCGCAGCTTTCCCGCATACGGACAGCTCTCCGGCCGCGACATCGACGAGCTGCAAAGCGGCGCGCGCGTGCAGGTCGACGAACGCAAGCGCGACCCGCTGGACTTCGCGCTGTGGAAGGCGGCCAAGCCGGGCGAGCCCAGCTGGCCGTCGCCTTGGGGGCCGGGCCGCCCGGGGTGGCACCTCGAGTGCTCGGCCATGAGCGAGAAATACCTCGGCCTGCCCATCGACATACACGGCGGCGGCGCCGACCTCGTCTTTCCCCACCATGAAAACGAGAAGGCGCAGACCGAGGCCGCGACGGGGCGGCAGTTCGTCAAATACTGGCTGCACGGCGGCATGCTGCGCATAAACGACGAGAAGATGTCGAAGAGCCTGGGCAACTTCCTGCTGCTGGCAGACGTGCTCGACGCATGCGAGCCCATGGCCTTGCGCCTGCTCATGCTGCAGACGCACTACCGCAGCCCGCTCGACTTCTCCGACGCGCGCCTGGCGGAGGCGCAGAAAAGCTACGAGCGCATGAGCAGCGCGGTGCGCAACCTGCGTTGGGCGGCAGAGCATGCCGGCGAAGCGAAAGGCGACGGGACAGGCGGCGCCGAAGACGCGGGCTGCGAGGCGGGCGGAGCCGACGCGAACGGCCCGGGAAAGGCGGGCGCCGCCGCGCTGCAGCAGGCGGCAAAAGACGCGGACGCGGCCTTTCACCTGGCCATGGACGACGATTTCAACACGGCGGGCGCCCTGGGCGCGCTGTTCACGCTCGTAGGCGAGGGCAACGCCTTCATCGAGGAGCATCCGCGGCTCTCCGACGACGCGCGAGAGGCCGCACGCGGGGCGGCCGACACGATCGAGGGCCTGCTCGGCGTGCTGGGCATCGAGCTGCCCGCCGAGAAAGCCAACTGGCCTGCCGGGACCTGCGAACTGGCCGCGCGCCTTGCCGCATATGCGGGAGACGACGCGCACGAGGCGGCAGACGCCCTGCTGGCCGCGCGCGAGAAGGCCCGTGCGGAAAAAGACTGGGGCCGCGCCGACGCCATACGCGACGGGCTGGCGCAACTGGGATTCACCATCGAGGACACGGCCAACGGAGCGAGGGTGAGCTATGGCGCATGAGTATCTGGAGGGGCGCCGCGCCCTGGCCGAGGCCCTGTCGGCGAAGACCCCCGTCGAATGCGTGTGGGCGGGTTCTGCCGCCATGCACGACAAGGCGACCGCCAAACTGCTCGAGCGTGCGCGCAAGAGGGGCGCGCAAATCGTGCCGGCCACATCCGAGCAACTCGACGCGCATTCCGGCCACGGCGCCCACCAAGGCGTCATCGCCGCCGTCGCCCCCTATTCCTACGCGAGCGTCTCCGATTTGCTGAAACGCGCCGAGGGACGGGAAAACGCCCTAATCGTGGCCTGCGACCACATCACCGACGCGGGCAACCTGGGCGCCATCGTGCGCAGCGCCGAGGTCGTGGGCGCGACAGGCCTGCTCATCCCCAGCAGGCGCAACGCCCGCGTGACGGCGTCCACCTACAAGACCTCGGCAGGAGCCGTCGTGCACCTGCCCATCGCCATGGAGCCCAACCTCGCGCGCAACCTGAGCCGCCTGAAGGAGGAGGGCTTTTGGGTGGTCGGCGCCAGCGAGCACGCCGGCACGCGCGCCTGGGACGCGCCGCTTTCCGGGCGCATCGCGCTCGTCGTCGGGTCGGAGGGCAAAGGGCTTGCGGCGCTCGTGGAGAAAACCTGCGACCTGCTCGTGAAGCTGCCGCAGGCGGGCAAGGTCGAGTCGTTGAACGTCGCGCAGGCAGCCACCGTCTTGGCCTACGAATGGATGCGGCAATGCAGCGCAGGCTCGCCCTCATAGTCGACGGCTACAACGTCATCCGCAACAACGCGCGCTACCGCTTCGAGGGCCAAGACGACTGGAGCAGCGAGGACGCGTGGAACAAGGCACGTCAGACGCTGGTAAACGACGCGGCCCTGCTCGCGCGGGAGAGCTACGAGCGCTGCACGGTGGTCTTCGACGGGGCGGGCAACGCGGCCTCGACCGGGCAGGCGCGCGAGGTGGCCGGCATCGACGTGGTCTTCTCGCCTGCCGGCAAAAGCGCCGACACCGTGATCGAGCGGCTGGCCCACGAGGCGCGCGAGGCCGGGCTGGAAGTGGTCGTGGTCAGCAGCGACCACACCATACAGACCACCGTCTTCGGCGGCGGCGTCACGCGCATGAGCGCCTTGGGGTTCGGCACGGCCGGCGAGGCCGGCGAGCAGGAATGGCACGAGCAGGCCCGCGAGGCGGCCGCCGGCAAGCGCACCCTGGCCTCGCGCATCGACGGCGACGCCCTGTCCAAATTACAGCAGATGCTGAAGGAGAAAAGCTCGTAGCGGCACGTGACGCGCCGCTACAGCCCGCGGGGTTCGGGCGAAGCCGACGAAAAGCCGGCAAGGCAGAAGCGGGCGGCGCGCATGTTCACCGAAAAGGCGAACCCGAGCGCGAGCACGCCCTGTCGCGCCCCCGGCGGCGCCCCCCTAGCGCGCGACGTTGAGGGGCACGCAGGCGCGCACCGTCTGGCCGGTCGGCACCTGCACGTCCATCACGTAGGCCTCGGCGTTGTAGATGCGGCGCAAAATGTCGGTCGTGATGCACTCGTCTGCCGTGCCCTCCTTCAGCACGCGCCCCTCGTCCATGACCACCACCTTGTCCGCGCAAAACAGCGCGTGGTCGGGATCGTGCGTGACCATGATCACCGATTTTCCCATGCGCGAGAGCATGTGCATGCGCGAGAGCACGAGCTGCTGGTTGCCGAAGTCGAGCGCGGCGGTGGGCTCGTCCATGACGAGGATGTCGGATTCTTGCGTGAGCGCCCGCGCGATCAAGACGAGCTGCTGCTGGCCTCCGGACAGGCTCGTGTAGTCGGTGTGCGCGAGATGCGTGATGCCCAAAAGCTCGAGGGCCTCCATGGCCACATCGCGGTCGTGGCGCGTCGTGCGCGCGAGCAGGTTCACGTAGGGCGTGCGCCCCATCATCACCACGTCTGCCACGACGAAGGGGAAAGGCGGCGTGTGCGCCTGCGGGATGTAGGCGAAATGCCGCGCGCGGGCCTTCTCGTCCATCTCGGCCACCTCGACGCCGGAAAAGGCGACGGACCCGCCCGAAAGCGGCAGCAGCCCCATGATGGATTTCAGCGTGGTCGTCTTGCCGCAGCCGTTCGCGCCGATGATGCACACGAACTCGCCGGCGCGCACCGTGAAGCTCACGCCGTGCACGATCTCGACCGGATGCTTCTTGCCGTAGCCGCAGCGCAGGTCGGAGACGGAGAGGAGCGCTTCTGCGGAATCGCGCGCCATCTAATTCCACCCCCTCATGTTCTTCTTGAAGATGAAGATGAAGAAGGGCACGCCCAAGATGGACGTGAGGATGCCGATGGGAATCTCCACGGATAGAAGCAGGCGCGAGAGGTTGTCCACGAGCAGCAGGAATCCCGAGCCGACGAGCATCGAGGTGGGCAGGAGCACGCGGTAGTTGGGCCCTACCACGGCGCGGGCAAGATGCGGGATGACCAGCCCGATCCAGCCGATGATGCCCGCCACGGCCACCGACGCGCTGGCAAGAAGCGTCGAGGCCAAGATGACGATGACGCGCGTGCGTTTCGTGTTGATGCCCATCGCGCGCGCCTCCTCGTCGCCAAACGACAAGACGTTGAGCTTCCAAGACTCCACGAGCAGCAAGACGAAGCCCAAGAGCATCGGCACGACGACGACCATGTCCTTTACCGTGACGTCGTTGAACGACCCCATGAGCCAAAACGTGATCTCGGGCAGCTTGTCGTTGGAGTCGGCCAGAAGCTTCACGATGGACATGCCGCTTTGGAACAGGGTGGACACGAGTATGCCCGCCAGCACCAGGCCCAGCGTCGGGTCGTAGTCCACGAGCTTGTTCAGCCACACGGCCATGCCCACCGCCGCCAGGCCGCCGAGAAACGCCGCGAGCTGCACGCCCTCGCCGCCCCAGTTCCACAGGAGGCCAAGGCATGCCCCAAGGGAGGCGCCGGCAGAGGCGCCGAGCAAATCCGGCGAGGTCAGGGGGTTCTTGAACATGCCCTGGTAGCTCGCGCCGGCCACGGCCAGGCCCGCGCCCACGAGCATGACGACGAAAACGCGGGGCAGGCGTATGAGGAAGAGCACGCGCTCGGGGTCGGTGATGTTGATGTCGTCTACCGAGTAGAACGCAGGACCTGCCCCGGCCATCCCCGAGACGAGGTAGTCGAAGACGGCGTTGATGTTCACCCACAGCAAGATGAAAAGCTTCGGGATGTAGGAGGCCGCCGCGCCCACGACCTCGACGGGGTTCATGCTGTAGCGCCCGAGGAACAACGACAAGAAGACCGCGCCCACGACGAACGCGGCGACCGCCGCCTTCGTCGAGCGCTTGACCTTCGAGTGGAAGACCGACTCGACCTCTTCTTCGGAAAAGGCGGTCTCGGCGCCGGCGTCGAAGGCGCCGGCGAGCTGCGCTGCGGCGGCCTCGGCGCCGGCCTGCTCGTGCCCGAGGACAGGCGCCGCGTCCGCGCGCGCGTCTCCCGCATGCTCGTCGTGCATGTCCACGTCGCCCCTCCCCTACTGCCCCGACGAAGAAGAATCGCCGTCTTTGAGATCTTCTTCGGTGACGATGTAGACCTTGCCCGTCTTGGGGTCGCGATATGCCGTGCCCGCCTGCTCGTAGGACGAGCCGCCGTTTTGGATCTCGCTTTCGGCGTCTTCGGGCTGGACCTCTTCCAGGTCGGCTTCCTCGACCTTTTCGGCCGAGCTTATGTCGATGTTCCAAAACGCCATGAGCGCCACCATGAAACCGCAGGCCAAAACGAGCATGCAATCCGCGAGGTTCACGATGTATGCCGCCGGGTTCACGTCTTCGCCCACCTCGTTGTGCGAGCGGAAACGGCTGTCGCGAAACGAGCGCGCCATCCCTACTCGCCCCCCCGCGCCTTCTCGGCCACGGCAGGCCCCGCCTCCACAGGCGCCGTCGCGGCCTGCCCCGCCTTCGGCATGTCCGCCTTCACGGGTTCCACCTTCACGGGCTCGATCTTTGCCGGCACCGCCTTCGCAGGCCCCGTCTTCGGCGAGATGCCCGCGCCCGCCGCCCCTTTGGGCGCCTCGCGAAACTCCTTCATCACATCGCCCTCGTAGCCCTTGGGCAAGGCGATGCCGAGCGAGCGGGCCTGCGCCGCGCGCTCCATGATCACGCTCATGATGGACTCGAGCGTGCCGATGTAGGAGGTGTACCAGCCGGAGCGGATCTTGGAGATGATCAACGAGACGGTGGCGCACACCAGGCCGCACACCGTCGCGTCGAAGGCGAGCAGAAGCGACGAGGACAGGGCCGAGACGTCGTTTTTACCCAACGCGACCATGCCCGGCCCCAAGGGGATGAGCGTGCCCATCAAACCGAGCAGCGGGCCTATCTTGGAGATCGTGTCCGTCCAGGCCAAACGGAACTTGTAGTGCTTCTCGGCCTTGCCGATCTCGATCTGCGCCAGGGAGAACAAGGCGTCGTCTTCAAGGCCCATGTTGCGCGTGCAGGTGAGGAGCGCGGCCTTTTGGAAGCGCAAGAGCTTCGAGTCGCGCACGACCCGCTCGATGTCGGCATAGCCCGCGTCGTTGATGTCGTTGACGATCTGCGGCATGTTCTGCTTGTAGGCGCGGCGCTCGGTGAAGAACTCGAAGACGACCTGCCCCAAGAAGAAAAGGGTGACGACCAAAAGAAGCAGCAAGGCCACCATGGTGGGGATGAGCAGGCCTTGCGCGATGGCATGGAGCACGTCGGGCAGGTAGGTGTCCGTCATCTGCTGCATGAAGCTTTCCATGTTCGTCCTTTCTCGTCTGCCGGCCGGGCTCGCATGCCCGCCCGCGCCGCACCCGGGCAGGCGCGCATCCGCGGAGAGGCGGCCGGCTTCATCACCATTGCCTGACGGGGTAGCTGTCGCCCAATATGCGTTTTGCCTGGTCGTCGTTTATGTCGATGTGGTACACGAGCTTGTAGAAGTACTTGGCCTCCTCGACCATGTCCACGTTGTAGCGCTCCGGGTACATCAAGTTCGCGAGCCACTGTATGCCCAGCCAGCGCTGCACGCCGTTCGGGCGGTCGCACCAGGCAAACGGCAGGTTGGGCATGGCGTAGACCCGGTTGTTCTTCACCGCGTCGATGCTGGCCCAGTCCTTGCTCGTCTTTATGTGGCTCACGGCGCCGCCGCGCGTCTCCTCGTCCCAGGAGATGATTATCTCGGGATTCCACGCGATGATCTGCTCAAGCGAGACGTTGCTCATGCCGAAGCTCGCGGTGGACTCCTCCACGTCGGCGACGTTGTAGGCGCCGGCCACCTCGAAGGCCTTGGCATGCTGGGAAGACGCCGGCTCGGTCGAAGTGCCGAACGTGCCCTCGGCATAGTAGAGGCGCCTCTTGGCGTCTTGGGGGATGTCGCCTACGGCGGCGGTGACGTCGTTGTAGACGCGCTCGAGGTAGGCAGAGATCTCGCTCGCGCGCGACTCGCAGCCCAGAATCTCTCCCAGGAAGCGGTAGGCCTCCTTGATGTTGGTGAACGACCCGTCCACGAGCACGACGGGGATGCCCGTGTTGCCTTGGAGCTTTTCGGCGTCGGATATGTTGGAGGCCGACAGCTCGACGCCCGAGACGGAGAAGACGACCTGGATGCCCTCCTGCATGAGCTGCTCCTGGTCGATCTGGCCGCCGTTGGACAGCGAGCCCATGGACTTCAGGTCGGCGAAGTTCTCGGGCAAAAACTCCAGCTGGTCGGAGTTGTAGGTGGCGCAGGTGCCGCCCATGACGTCGGGGTTGAGGGAAAACACGTAGATCTGCGCGAGCGGCGAGGTGTAGTAGACCTTTTTCAGCTCCGAGACCGTGGGGATGGTGAGCTCGCGGCCGGCGTGGTCGGTGATCTTGCGCTTGCCGCGGAATATCTCGTCGCCCAGATCGGAGGTGCAGCCGACCAGCGAGCCGCCCAGCAAGGTCGCGGCCAAGGCGCCCGCAGAGCACTCCATGAAGGCGCGGCGCGAGATGCCGGGCCGGGCCTTTTCCGTTCTTGCGTCGTCCATGACCGTTTCCCCCTTGTCGGATAGAGACGATGTTGCAGCGCGCGCCGCACGTGCCATGCGGCACATGCGGGACGGGCATGTGCCGAACGAAGCGGCATGTGGGCGTGCACGCACATGCACATAGGCACCTAGTTTAACCTATTTGCAGATGAACCATCTTGAAAATGAAATGTTGGAGACTATAAATCCGACAACGGGCGCAGAGGGGCTCTGGTCGAGGTCCGCTCGAAGAGCACAAAGCGCCTCAGGCCAAGAGGCGCTCGAGGAAATCGTCGGAGAGGTAGGCGGAGAGCTTTTCGCGCGCTTTGGCCGAGGGGTGGGATTCGGGTCGCCCCGCGCATTGCGCCCAGGCCTTGCAGCACCATGTCGTCGAGCGCAAGGCGGTGAGCGCGCGCCACGCCGGATAGCGCTCCTCGAAATTGCCGCGCGGGATGCGGCCGTCCATCTCGCGCCAATAGCACTCGATGAAGTCGGCCTCCTCTTGCGCGGAGAGGAAGCGCTCGCTGTCCCAAAAAGTCGTCGTGGGCGCGGTGAAGTAGGCGAGGTCTTGCGCGGGGTCGCCCACGAGGGGGCGCTCCCAGTCGACGAAGGAGCCGGGGTCGCCTGCAAAAGGCGCGCGCAAATCGGCGGCCGCGGCGGCGTCGGCGCTTGCCTTCGGGATGAGGAAGTGCGCGGAAAGCGTCTCCGTGTTCACGATGGAAGGCGGCGTGTCGGGGGCAGGCGCCGCGTCCACGAGGGCCCGGGCGCGGCAGGCGAGCTGCTCTGCGCGGCGCGAGATGCGCGTGTCGGCATGCCCCGAGGTCCGGTAGACCTCGTAGCGCGCCATGCACTCGTCGAACAACTCGCGCCGGGAGTTTTCGGGACGGTGGAGAAGGCAGGCGGCATCGACGGGGACGGCGTGGATGTCGGCCATGATCTTTGCCGCGCAACGCAGGTCGCCCGGGCGCAAGGCGTCGAAGTCGAGCATCTGCCCGGCGCAAAACGAGATGACGAGCACGCCCGCTCCGGGCGCGTCAGGCGAGCTGTCGCGGTAGAGCACGCGCGGCACGCGGCCGCTTTCGGCAAGCGCGTGCAAGGCCGCCTCCTCGTAGGCCACCTGATCTGCATGAAAGGGCTGCGGCGCGACGTTCACCCGCAGCACGTAGCGCACGGGAGAAGACGCGGCGGAGAAGACGTAGTTGTCGTTGTGCTCGCCGGCGCCGAGCGCGCTGCAGGAAAGCTCGGCGTCCGGGCCGATGCCCAGCGCCTCGCGCAAAGCCACGTTGCCGCGCAGGTAGGCCCGCGCCCGTTCCAGCTCCCCTTCCTGCTTTGCCACCCCCCTCGGCTTCTCCGCCCCGTTCATATGCCGTCTGCCCTCCCCTTTCGCCATGTCCCGCGCCCTCAAGCGCATCCCGCGCCCCTTTCACCAGGCGCGGCGTCTCCATTTTCACCTGTCGATTCTATAGCAGGCGAAAAGGCGAAGGGGGCAAGGGCGCATAAAGACATGGGGGCGGAAAACACGGGAAGGGCGGAGCTCTGTCGGCAGCGAGATCCGACACAACTGCCGTATTTCATGGAAAACCCGCAGGTTAAAACGGCGCAACACGGCTGCAGCAGGATACGGGGCCGCGTGAACATAGCAGCTTGCTCACGTTTGCACGACGCTGCTTGCTTTTCGGGCGCGGGGCGCGTATCGTTTTTTCTTCAGTGAAGCGCCGTCGTTGCATCGCACTTGCAGCCGCGGCGAGATGCGCGCGTTGACAACGTTCGACAACCGGGGGCGACTGGTTTCGACACTGATAGCTTCGAGAGGGGCAGCAGGCCGTGGTCTCCTCGCCACGTAAAACAGGGGTACCGCCAACTAAACGGCAACAAGGTTGTTTCTTTCAAGGGTGCGCAGGCTCGTCCTGCCGCTCTGATGGCTGCCTGATTCAGGTTCAGCCCTCTCGCCCGCCGCGTGAATCCCCGCGCGGCGCATGCGGGATCAAATTCAGGGGATTGCAGCTGCGGACGTAGCCGGTATGCCGCCAGCCCAAGATAGAACCGGCAAAGACGCGCGACGGTCCGTCGCCTGTTCCGAGCGCGTCCTCGCCAAAAGGCGACTAAGCTTGTAGACACCTCTCGGGAGGCTATCGTGGACGAGGGTTCGATTCCCTCCGCCTCCACCAAGAAAATGAACGGATAGCAAAGCTGTGACCCGTCTCTACAAGATACAACACAAGGGGAATCGAACCCTGTAGGACGCAACAGCCCAGTGGGCTGTTGCGGGTCGAGCGCGCGAGCGCGAGGCCTATGCAGCGCGCAGCGCTGCGTCGATTCTCCCCGCCTCCACCAACACCACAGACGAGCTGCTAAAACGTGGCTCGGTTTACCAGATAGCCCGGACGGGCAAGCCGATGCCGAATCGCGGCGAGGACGTCCAAGATGCCGTTCATGCGGCTCCTCCAGTCGAGGGATGCCCTCTTCCCGCGCTCGGACTCGGCGCTTGAAAAAACGCCCTGCGCAGGCAGATTCCAAGCGAGCGTCGATATGTTGTAATCACAACAAACGGTTCGGAAGAAGTGCAGTATAAAGTCCCGGAAAGCCCGAAAGCCGGCCAACCCGAGGAGAGGAACCGCAATGAAGAGACGCATCATCGAGATAGACCGCGACAAGTGCAACGGCTGCGGCGCGTGCGCGAGCGCATGCCACGAAGGCGCGATCGGCATGGTGGGCGGCAAGGCCGAGCTGCTGCGCGACGACTACTGCGACGGCCTGGGCGACTGCCTGCCCGCCTGCCCGACCGGCGCCATCACCTTCGTGGAACGCGAGGCGGCCGCCTACGACGAGGCCGCGGTGGCAGCGGCCAGGCAAGCGCATGCCCATGGCGAAACGGCAGGCGGCGCCGAGCCGAACGCGACGGCGGGCGCGGGGAAAGACGGGGCGTCCGGCATGTCGCAGGGCTGCCCCGGGAGCCGCGCGCACGCGCTCTCGCACGCGGAAAACACCGCGCAACCGCAGACGCAGGCCGCAGAACAGCCCAGCTGCCTGCAACAATGGCCCGTGCAGATAAAACTCGCGCCCACACGCGCCCCCTACTTCGACGAAGCGAAGCTGCTCGTCGCCGCCGACTGCACCGCGTTTGCCCACGGAGCCTTCCACGAGCGTTTCATCAAAAACCACATCACCCTCGTGGGGTGCCCCAAGCTCGACGGCACCGACTACTCGGAAAAACTCGCCGAGATCATCCGCGAAAACGACATCCGAAGCGTGACCATCGCACGCATGGAGGTTCCCTGCTGCGCGGGGCTCGAGCACATGGTGAAGGCCGCCCTGCAAGCCGGCGGGAAGTCCGTCCCGTGCGACGTCGCCATCATCTCCGTAGACGGCGAAGTCTTGGGCTGACTCGTCTATCCGGCTTTTTCGGGGCAACCTGCTTTCAACGCGAGCAGCGCGCCCGGTTCTTGCGGCGACGGCGAACAAGCGCCCATGCAAGCGCCATGCCCGAAACGGCCAGCGCGGCGACGGCGCCTGCCAAGGCGATGCCCGTTGCATCCCCCGTTGAAAGCGGGCTCTTCCGGCTGCCCGCGTCCCCGCTCGCAGAGTCATCGGAGCTAGGGCCCGAATCTGAAGCCGGGGCGGGGTTCGGGTTCGGGTTCGGGTCCGGGTCCGGACTCGGGTCAGAATCGGGGTTCGGGTCCGAATCCGGCTGCGGATCGGGGCTCGGGCTCGGGCTCGGGTCCGGATTCGGATCGGGGCTCGGGTCCGGATCCGGGTCGGGCGCGGCCTTTTCCCACTGCGCGTACAGCGTGATGGTCTTGTACTCGTCGGCCAGGCCGAACACCTCGGCGCCGTCGGCATACGCCGTGCCCGAGCCGTCGGCGGCGGTGTTCCAGCCCGCGAAGGTGTACCCATCACGCGTAAACACGTTACCGTCCAGCTCGTCGGCGTCGTTGGCGAAGATCCTCTGCTCGTGCGTCGCGCCCGAACCGTCGTTGGCGTCGAAGACCACCGTGTAGTAGTCGCGCTCCCACTGCGCCCAAAGCGTCACGACTTCATCCGAATCCGCCGCCAGGTCCAGCACCTCGGCTTCGTCGTCGAAGTGCTGCCCGGACCCATCGGCCTCGGTGTTCCAGCCCCTGAAAGTGCAATCCTCCATGGTCATCGTGGATTTCTGCAGCTTGGAGGGCGTGCCGAAGAACATCTTCTGCGAATCCATGTACCCCACGTCGCCGCCGTTGCCGTTGAACTCCACCCACCAGCTGTCGGCAGTCCACTGCGCGTACAGCGTGACCGTGGCGCCTTCCTCGGAGGCGAGGTTTATCACCTCGGCCTGGTCGGTATACGTGGCACCGCTCCACTTCGGCACAAGCGTCCAGCACGCAAAGCTGCTGTGATTCTTGGAGAACGCGTTGAGCGAGAGCTCCTGCGGCGAGTCGTACTCGAACGTCTGGTCCACCATGCCGCCCACTCCGCCGTTGGAGTCGAACACCACCTTGTAATGGATGGGATTGCTGTGGGCTTGAATGATTGTCCGCCCGTTTACCGTGATGGTCTGCGAACCCAGCGTGGTATCTCCATTTTGCCAGGTAGGGTCTGTGCCTGTGGCGGTGTATTCCGAGAAACGATACCCGGTGTCGTGCTTGGAGACCGCGATGTCGAGCGTCGACCCCACGGGCACGTCTTTGAGCCGCGTGGCCGGGTCGCTGCTGCTCGTAAACGCAGACTCGCAATGCTCGTCGCCCACGATTTGCACGTCGCAGTAGTCGAGCCACGCCATACCCGAGCCATCACTTTCCACCGCTATGGTCTTGCCCGTGGTGTCGAACCCCACAAGCGAGACGTCGTATACACCCGAG
>CAVIIZ010000024.1:0-23850 GCA_963642995.1 bacterium
ACGGGACTCGAACCCGCGACCCCAACCTTGGCAAGGTTGTGCTCTACCAACTGAGCCACTTCCGCACGCGGGTTGCTATCTTAGCAAACTTGCAGCCTGCGTCAAATGGGAAATCGAAGCTTTTTCATTTTCCTGCGCATACGAGGCGGGCGAAGGGGCATGCGGGCTTGCCTTCCCGGCACTCAAAAAAGTATCGTGCTCACCGTGCCCTTGCATGGTCGGCACCTGAATTCATCGCGTTCGCCACCACCGACGCTCTGGATTCATCGCGCGCCCGCGCCCCTAGTACGGTCGGTAGTCCTTGCCCACCACGACGAGCACGTCGCCGTTGAAACTGTAGCGTGCCGCCGAGCGCACGGCGCGCCCCTGGCCCAAGTCGCTCACCAAAAGCTCGGCCATCGCCTTGTCCGCGTCCTCCTTGTAGACCACGAGGGTCTCCTCATAGACGAACTGCGCCGCATTGCCCGTGCTCTCGATTTTCCAGCCGAGCTTCTTCAGCTGGGTTTTGCAATCGTCGGCCACGCCGGACACGCCCGCGCCGTTCCAGATGGTCACCTTGTTGCTCGCGCGGACCTGCTCGTTGTCGCTGGTCTCGGCATCCGAGGCCACGGGCGTCATCCCGCCCTGCACCCGCGCGACCATGGTGTTCCAGCTCGCGTTGTCCACCACCGAATACGTAGCGCCGTCGATGTCTTGCTGCGAGACGGGCATGTCTTGGAAGCGCAGGTTCTGAGACATGTCGGCCCCGCGCAGGGTCTTGAGCGCGGAGGCGAGCGCATCGGCGTCGAGGTCTCCTGCAACGCAGCCGGCGATCGTCTGCGTCTGGCTTTTCACCTGCTCGCTCGACGAGGCGGCCACCTTGCCCAAAAGCTCCGAGAGGATCGCGCGGTCGTCGGCCGAGGAAGGGTCGGCAGACAGCGACAAGGCAGGCAGCAGCTTGGCGACGCCGCCTTGGTTTATCTCCATGTAATGGGCAAGCTCGACCCCCGAAAGCTTCTTCACCGCCGCGATCAGCCCGGCCTCGCCTGACAGGTCGACGGCATCGGCCAGCTTGTGGTAGCCGTAGCCGTCTATGTAGATGCGCGTGTCGGCGGGCAGCCACAAGAAGGTGACGGTCTTGTCTTGCGGGCGCAGGTAGGCAAGGGCGATCGAGGCGATGTCGCCGCGCCCGTGCTCTGCCGTCTCGGACGTGGTGCGCACGAGCAAGGTCCACGAGGGCGACTTCGCGCTGTCCACATCGGAAAGCGCGCCCTGAAGCGCAGAGGCGTCCACGGCGGGCACTATCGAGTTCTTCACCGTCTGCTGGTAGACGAGCATCCCCACGCCCACGGACAGCGCGAGCGCCGCGGCGACGACGAGGGCCACCTTCGCGACGGCGGCCGGGCGAGGGCCGGGTTTCTTGCGTTCTGCTGCGCCCGCGCCGCTGCGGCGCTGGGTGAAATTGCCTTTGCCGCGCGTCGATATCTGCAGGCCCGACTGGTCTTTCATCGAGCCGCCCGGCAGGTTGCGGGCGCTCGAGACGTGCGAGCCTGTCGCCGCTCCTATGTCGAGTCCCTTGTGGCGCATGGTGAAATCTCCTCCTGAAGCGACGCACGCGGGTCTTTCTCTCATGTGAAAGAGCGCGGGGGTCGCGCGAAAACGGCGTGCGGGCGAAAGCGACGGGCAAGCGTCAGGCAGACGCCTCCCGCCGCACCTCGGCACCGCAACGCGCGAGCTTGCCGACGAAATCATCGTAGCCGCGGTCGATGTGGTGGACGGAACCGACGCGCGTGGAGCCGTCGGCGACGAGGCCTGCCAGCACGAGGGCCGCTCCCCCGCGCAGGTCGGGCGCCTCGACAGGCGCGCCGGAAAGCCCCCCGACGCCGGCGACGAGGGCATGATGGCCGTCTATGCGGATGTCGGCGCCCATGCGCACGAGCTCGGCGGCGCACATGAAGCGGTTCTCGAAAACGTTTTCCGTGATGATGGAATTGCCGTGCGCGAGCGCGGCGAGCACCATGTACTGGGCTTGCAAGTCGGTGGGAAAGCCGGGATGCGGCAGGGTCTGGATGTCGGCGGGCAGGATGTCGCCCGTGCGCTCGACGGTGATGCTCTCGCCCTCGCTCACCACGTCGCAGCCCATCTGCTGGAGCTTCTTCAAGGCGAGCACGAGGTAGTCGGGGTTCACGCCCTCCACGGTCAAAGGCCCTCCCGTCAAGGCGCCGGCGACGAGGAAGGTGCCCGCCTCGATGCGGTCGCCGCAGGTGCGGTGCCGGCCGGCCGGATGCAGCTCGCGCACGCCGGCGATGGCGATGTCGGGCGTGCCCGCACCGTGCACCTCGGCGCCCATCTCGTTTAGGAAGCAGGCGAGGTCGACGATCTCGGGTTCGCAGGCGGCGTTGCGTATGCGCGTCTCGCCCTGCGCGGCGACCGCGGCCATCATGAGGTTTTCAGTCGCGCCCACGCTGGGAAACTCCAGCAGCACCTCGGCTCCGTGCAGGCCACCCGGCGTGCAGGCCTCGATGAAGCCGTGGGAGACGTCGAACTCGACGCCTAGGGCCTCGAGGCTGGAGATGTGCATGTCGAGCTTGCGCGAGCCGATGTTGCAGCCGCCCGGCATGGCCACGCGCGCCCGTCCGAAGCGGGTGACGAGCGGGCCTAGGATGGAAATGGAGGCGCGCATCTTTGCCACGAGCTCGTAAGGCGTCTCGTAGCTGGTCAAATCCGTCGTGTCGACGAGGATCGAGCCTGACGCATGCGGCATGTCCGGCGCGATGCGCTCCACCTTCGCGCCGATGGTGGTCAGCACCTCCTCCATCACGTGGACGTCGGATATGTCGGGCACGTTGTCGATGCGCACCGGCCCGCCGCCCATGACCGATGCCGCCATCAGCTTCAGCACGGAGTTCTTCGCCCCGCCGATGTGCACGGTGCCGGACAGGGGGCGCCCCCCGGTGACGATTATCTGCTCTTCGGGCACACGACCCTCCCTTTTCGCTTTTCACGCGAGCCCGCGCGGCTCTCCCGTTTTTCTCGGCGCGTGAGTGTAGCAGACGGATGTGCAGCGAATGCGGAGGGTGAACGCAGGCGCAGAGGTGCCCCGGGCGCTTGGCGAAAGCGCTGCGCGAGGCGATGCGACGGGTGAAGAGAGGAAGATGGAGACGAGTGCGAAAAGAAGGCGCCCGCCACCTCTCGAAAGCAGCGGGCGCCCCTTACGTGCGCGGCGCGTCTCGACGCGCCCCTTTCCGGCGCTAGCCGAAGATCTCGGCGAGGTCTTGCTCCGGGGTCGAGGTGGGGCGTATGCCAAACTTCTCGACGAGCGCGTCCAGGATGTTCGGGCTGATGAAGGCCGGCAGGCTCGGCCCCAGGTAGATGCCCTTGATCCCGAGGTGCAGAAGCGACAGCAGGATGCACACGGCCTTCTGCTCGTACCAGGACAAGACAAACGACAGCGGCAGGTCGTTGACACCGCAATCGAAGGCCTCGGCCAGCGCGAGCGCGATCTTCACCGCGCCGTAGGCGTCGTTGCACTGCCCGACGTCGAGCAGGCGCGGAATGCCGCCTATCTCGCCCAGCTCCAGGTCGTTGAAGCGGAACTTGCCGCAGGCCAGGGTGAGGACGACGGAATCGGCGGGCGCGGCCTTCACGAACTCGGTGTAGTAGCTGCGCTCGGCCTTCATGCCGTCGCAGCCGGCCACGAGCAGGAAACGGGAGATGTCGCCGGACTTCACCGCGTCGATGACGGCGGGCGCGACGCCCATGACCGTGTCGTAGCCAAATCCCGTCGAGATCTTGTTTCCGCCGTTGATGCCGGCAAAGCTCTTCTTCTCGGGCCATCCGCCCAGCTCGAGCGCGCGCTCGATGATGGGGGTGAAGTCCTTGTCGGCGCCGATATGGGGTGCGCCGGGAAAGCTCACAGGGCCGGTGGTGAAGACACGGTCGGCGTAGGAGGCATCGGGCTTCACCAGGCAGTTCGTCGTCCAGAGTATGGGCGCGGGCAGCTCGGCGAACTCCTTTTTCTGATTGTGCCATGCCGTGCCGAAATTGCCCTTCAGATGGCTGTGGGCGCGCAGGCGCGGGTAGGCGTTGGCGGGCAGCATCTCGCCGTGGGTGTAGACGTTCACGCCCTTGTCCTTCGTCTGCTCCAGCAGGCGCTCCAGGTCGTGCAGGTCGTGGCCTGTCACCACGATGAAAGGCCCGGGCTCGACCTCGAGGTCGAGCGTGGCGGGCTCGGGGGCGCCGAAGGCCTCGATGTTGGCGGACTCGAGCAAGGCCATGGCGGTGATGTTGACCTCGCCGCACTTCAAATCGAGTGCGAGCAGCGCATCGGCGTCGTCTGTGCCCGCGATGGCGGAAAGCCCCTCGCACATGAAGGCCGCTATGGCCGGATCGTCTTTGCCCAGCGCGTGCGCATGCCAGGCATAGGCCGCCACGCCGCGCATGCCGAACAGCAGCAGGCTCTTCAGCGAGCGCAGGTCCTCGTCGGCCTCCCACAGGCCGCGCATGTCGAAATCGCGCGCGGACGCGTCGAGGGCGGCGGCGGCCTCGCGCACGCGGGCGGTCAGGCCGCGGATGGCCGCATCGTCGAAGCTCACGTTGCTCACGCACGCGAACATGCCCTCGAAGAGCAGCGCGGCGTCCCCCGCAGACAGCGGCGCGTCGCCTGCGGCCTGCGCGAGGGCTATGAGCGCGCCCGTCAGCTCGTCTTGGAGCAAGGCGGTCTCGGCGCTCTTGCCGCACACGCCGGCCATGGTGCAGGCGCCGCCCTTCGCCGTCTGCTCGCACTGGAAACAAAACATCTTCTCGTCGGCCATGTCGTTTTCCCTTCCGTGTCGGTATGCCCGTCAAAGCTGCGGTGAATCTAGCACCGCAGCCGGATGTGCTATGTTGTTTCTACAACATATTGATGAAAAAGACGACGCGAGGAGGAAAGATGGACTGCGCCATGCTGTGCGCCTGCCCGCTGTTTTCGGGCACGCCGCCCGAAGAGCTCGAGCAGATGCTGCCCTGCTTGCACGCGCGCACACGGCGCTTTTCCAAGGGGGAGCGCGTCTTGCGCGCCGGCGAGCCCGCCACGTGCGCGGGCATCGTCTTGGAGGGGGCGTTGCACGTGGAGGCCGTGGACGCCTGGGGCGAGACGTCCATCCTGGAGTCGCTTGCGCCCCTCGAGCCCTTTGCGCTCGCCTACGCCTGCTGCCCGGACGAGCCCCTCGCCGTCGACGTCGTGGCCGACAGCGAATGCCAGGTGCTGCTCTTCGATGCGGGAAGGCTGGCCGCGCCCTGCAGCTCGCATTGCGCCGGCCACGTGCGCGTCGCCGGCAAGCTCGTGCGCTCGCTCGCGCGCAAGAGCCTCGCCTTGAACCGCCGCATGCGCGCCGTCGCGCCCAAGACCATACGGGGAAAGGTGGCCGCCTACCTGTCCCAGCAGGCGCAAGCGTGCGGGTCAGCCGAATTCGAGATCCCCTTCACCCAAGCGCAGCTGGCCTCGTATCTGGGCGTGGACCGCAGCGCGCTGTCCGCGACGCTTGCCGCCATGCGCCGCGAGGGCGCCATCGACTACTCCGGCCGCCGCTTCACCCTCCCGTCCTGAGCGCGGCTTGCCGGCCATGTCGCCCGGCTTGCCCGCACATGAAAGACGCGGGCCGCACAAGCAGCCCGCGTCTCGTCTCGCGTATGTGCAAACGCCGGGCGGGCGCCTACTCCTTCACGATCAGCTCGGTCCACTCGGCCGGGTCGTCGTCGGGCAGGCCCTTCTCGTCGGCAGGCGCGGCCTCCATGGCCAGGTCGAGCACCTCCGGGTCGGTGTGCCAGCATTCGCAATGCGGCATCCCCGCCTCCTCGAGCCCGTCGGCGATGAACACGGGGTCTTCACCGGCCTTCTTCTGCCGCGTGTAGTCGTCGAGGGCCATGAGCGCCCATTTGCCGAGTATGAGTATGACGGCGATGTTGATGATAGCCTGCAACCCCATGAAGATGTCGGCCAGGTTCCATGCCAGCGTCAGGTTCGAGTTCGCGCCGAAGAAGATGGCCACGCAGCAGATGACGCGAAACACCGCGAGCGCGCCCTTGTTCTTCGTGATGAACTTGAAGTTGCTCTCGGCGTAGAAGTAGTTGCCGATCAGGCTGGAGAACGCGAAGGCGAAGATCGCCACCGTCATGAAGTGCATGCCGGCGTCCCCCAGGCCGTTTTGCATGGCCGCCTGCACGAGCGACATGTTCGTGAGCAGCGCGTCTTTGTCGATGGCGGCCACCGCGTCGGCGGAAAGGCCTTGCGCGGCGCCCCAGAAGATCTGGTCGGTGTTGCCGATGACGAAGAACATGAGCATGCCCGCGGAGGCCGTGCAGATGACCATCGTGTCGATGAACACGGAAAACGTCTGCACGAGGCCTTGCTTGACGGGGTGGCTGACGGACGCGGAGGCGGCGGCGTTGGGAGCCGAGCCCATGCCCGCCTCGTTGGAGAACAGGCCGCGCTTGATGCCCTGGACGACCATCGAGCCGGCAAATCCGCCCACGACGCTGTTGAAGTTGAAGGCCTCGGAGAAGATCATCGCGAAGACGGCGGGCAGCTGAGTGATGTTCATGCCCGTGATGACGAGCGCGAGCAAGATGTAGCCGATGGCCATGACGGGCACTATGAGGGAGGTGAGGAAGCTGATCATGCGCGTGCCGCCGAAGAGGATGAAGGCCACGATCACCGCGAGCACGATGCCGAGGGCGACAGGCGCCGCGGAGTTGAAGTAGTCCGGGATATAGGCCACCAGCGACGAGGACATGTTGTAGGTCTGCAGGCCGTTGAAGCCTATGGCAAAGCACAAGATGAGGGCGACGGCGAAGATGTTGGCCAGCCACTTCTTGTGCAGCGCCTGCCAGATGTAGTAGGCAGGGCCGCCGCGGAACTCGCCGTCTTCGGCCTTCACCTTCCAGATCTGCGCCAGCGTGGACTCGATGAAGGCAGAGGCGCTGGTGATGGAGGCCGTGACCCACATCCAAAACACCGCGCCCGGGCCGCCTGTGGCAATGGCCGTGGCCACGCCGGCAATGTTGCCCGTGCCCACGCGCGAGGCCGTCGAGACCATGAGCGCCTGAAACGACGAGACCGTCTTCTTGCCGGGGACGTGCTTTTTCTCGGTGAGGTGGCGGATCATGTCGAAAAAGCCGCGGAACTGGATGAAGCGCGTGCGGAAACTGAAGTACAGGCCGCAGGCGATGAGCAGGAACACGAGGAAATACGTGTACATATAGGTGTCGATGGTGTCGGTGACCGCGATGAGCTGATCCATTGGGACTCCCCTCTTGAAAGACAATCTAGACGCGTAGACTATCGGAAGGAAAGCATAGAAAAAACACTTATTCCTGCGAAAGGGCGAAATCGAACGCGCAGACGGCGTCGGCGACGCGGGAGGACACGTAGCTGTCCGTCTGGAGCGCGGGCACGAGGCCGTGCTGCTCGACGACGCTTGCCGCGATGGGGCCGCAGGCGACGATGCCCGTAGAGGACAGCAGGGACTGCGCGCGGGCGCCGAGCAGACGAAAGAACGCGCCGGCAAGCTGCGCGTCGGGCAAGACGACGGCGTCGAGCGCCCCGTCTTCGAGGCCGGCGGCGAGCGTGTCGCCATCGCGGCAGTCATCGCCGCCGTTTCCACCGTCCACGACCACCTGCTCGAAGACGCGCGCGCCCGCCTCGCGCAGCAGGTCCGCGAGCTTGCACGGCGCGCCCGCCTCGCAGGCAACGGCGATCGTGCGGCCGACGAGCGCGCGGCCGGGCGCGGGCTTCACCGGCGCGACGAAGCGGCCGACGAGCACGTCCACGGGCGACGCCGGGCGCAAGCGGCGCACGAGCTGCGCCGCCTCGTGCAAGACGGTCTGCGCGGTTTGGAAGAAGGGGCTTTTCAGGCGGTAGACGAGCGCCGCCGGCACCCCAGGTCCTGCGCCCGCCTGCTCCAGGTGCGCAAGCGCCAGGGGCAGCGCGCGCACGGACAGACGCAGGCGGACGGTGGCGCCTGCGGACAAGAGCACAGCCAGCGCCGCCCAATCGACGTCCGGCGCGGACTCGGACTCGTCCGGCGCGAGGAAGACGACGGGGCGCGGGCGGTCCGGGCGCGAGAGCGCTATGTCGGCAAACGCCGCGGGAAAGCCGGCGGCGTCTGTCTCGAGCACGGGCGAGAAGGCGTCCGGGCGCGCATCGGCGCCATGTGAAACGTCCACGTCGGACATCACGCGAGCGTCCCGAACGGATCCCAGGGCGCCAGCTCGATGAGCTCGCCTTCGCGATAGGCCTTGCGCTCCTCGGGTTTCAGGTACTTCTTGTCCACGACCACCTGGTAGACGTATTCGGAAAACCACTCGTCGCTCATCGTGTCGAAACCGTCGCGCCCGTGGTCTTTGCCCCAGGAATTCTCGACCTTCCACGAGACGGGCGTCCCGCCGGCGCCCAGGCGCGCGCCCAGAAACGTCATGGCGTGCGTCATGACCGATTCGCCGTAGTCGAGCCTGGCCGCGCGGGAAAAGCCGCCCTCCACCTCGAAGCCGAACAGCGCGTCGACGTCGAGGGCCGCCGTGTCCATGACGCCCTCGTCTTGCAGGTAGCTTTGGTCCACGTCGCAGCCGAACCACACGGGCCGCCCGTCTTTGAGCTGGGCAAGCGCGAGCTCTTTGAGGCGCTCTACGGGCAGGTTCAAATGCCGCACCCCGCCCGCCTCGACGACGTTGCCCAGGCGCCGCACCGTGTAGGGGCGCATGTAGGGCTTGTCGGCGGTGGGGGCGGATATCAGGCTGACGTAGTCGCCCGGATGCATGCGCAGCACCTTGCGGGCGAACTTCTTCGGGGAAAAGCGCCCGGAGACGGCGAGCTTGCCGTCGCGGTCGCGCAAGCGCACGTCGAACTCGCGCGGCGGCCGGCCGAAGGCGATGACGAGCATGCGCTGCACGTTGGCCATGTAGCTCCCCTTCATCGCGCGCAGCTCTTCAGACGTCGCGCCCCCCTCGTGCGCCTCGCGCAGATCGCGGGCGCACTTGCGCAGGTAGCGCGTGAGATAGGCGTCGATCTGGTCGGTGTTTCTCGAGCAGGCCGTCTCGGGGTAGGCCTCCTTGGGCACGAGGCCGTATTTCTCCACGAGGGCGGCGAGCATGTCCCATTGCCCGCCGTCGTCTACAGGCCCGGCCAAGATGAAGGCCATCTCGCGTCCGTCGAGCGGCTCGTCTAGCGTGTCGAGGATCTGCTCGAAAAACCAGTTGCTCTTCTCCAGCTTGTCGAAAAACAGCGTCCAAGCCTGCGAGAACTCGAAGTTTTCCAGCTTGTAGCGCTCGATCACCTGCTGGCGCATCGTGTTCAGGGCCGCAAACATCCAGCAGCGCCCCGAGCGCTCCTGGTTGCAGCGCGCGCCCTGTTTGAGCTCCACGTCGAAGCCGAGCGTGTTGTCCGCTATGCCTTCCGGCACGCGCGCAGCGCGGCGCACCCCCGCCGAGCTGACCGCGTTTTTCGCGATGACATGCGCCCTGTCCTCGGCAAACGAGGCGAAAACCTCCTCTATCCCCTCGATGGAAAGCTCACGCCCCGCGTCCTGCCTCTTCCTCGCTGCCATATGCCCCTCGCCACTCCTTTTCTCGCGTTTCTCTTTTTTGCCGGACACGAAGAATAGCGCATCAGGCGAAAACGAGGTGCTTGCCCTCCTTCGCGCACTGTCCAAGGTACATGTTCATAATCGTCTGGTACGGCACCCCGCATCTGGCCGATTCCGCCTTGAAATACTCGACTGTCGCCCCGTCTATGTTCATGGTCACCCTGCGACGCAACTTGCCGGCGTAGGGGTTCGGGGTGCTGTTCTCGAAGTCAATCTCTGCCGGCATGTCCAAATCTTTCTCATCCATCTTCATGTCGGTACCTCCAATACGCTTTCTCTTCTGTTCTCGTCGCCGCACGCGCGGATATGATCCTTATGGACAAGCCACCGCGGCGTTCGCAATAGCACACCGTGAGAACACGGGGTGCAAGACTTATTCCCATCAGGAAAAACCGTTCCTCCTCCTGCGAATGGGCGGCATCCGCCACGACACGCGCGTGCGGATCAAAGAAAGCGTCCGCCGCCTCCTCGAAACTCACCGCATGCTTGACCTCGTTTGCCTCGGCCTTGCGGTCGTCCCACTCGAAATCTATGTATCCGCCTGCGCACATGCATACAGTATACACATCTGATGCAATCATACCGTTTTCGAGGCTGAAAGCCGAAAGCGTCTCACTCCCTCTTCTTCACCGCGCGTCCCTTGCCCACGATCTGGGGCAGCAGCTCGGAGACGAGCACGGCGAAAAACACCAGCGCGAAACCGCAGAGCAGCTGCGCCGTCAGCGACTCGGTGCCGGCGGCGACGGAAAACGCCACGCCGAAGGGGGATTCCAGCGACAGCAGCAACGCCGCGCTCGCGGGAGAGGTGTGCTGCTGGCCGATGTTTTGAAACGACAGCGCGACGAGGGTGCAGCAGACCGCCAGATAGCAGAGGCTGAACCAGTCCTCGCCGGCGAAAGCGGAGAAGTCGGGCGGAGCCTCGAAAAGCGCCGCGGCAAGGCCTGCCAGCAAGGCGACGACGGCGAACTGCACCGTCGTGAGCACGTATATGTCGCGTCCCTGCGAGAACTTCGCGGTGAAGACGATGTGGAAGGAGTAGAAGACCGCGCACACGAGGCTCAAGGCGTCGCCTGCGCTCATGCCGAGGGAATCCGACGAGCCCAAGCTGATCAAGCCGACGCCTGCGATGCTCATGCCCGCCGCCACGAGGTTGAAGCGGGTCGGGCGACGATGCGCTATCCACCAGGCCACGAACGGCACGAGCACGGAGTAGACGGCGGTGAGAAACGCGTTCTTGCCGGGCGTCGTGCCCGCCAACCCGAAGGTCTGCGTGCAATAGGCGCCGAACATGAACAGCCCCATGACGGCGCCGCAGGCGAGATGGTCGCGGGTGAAGACGCGGGTGAGGAGGCCGCGCGATGCGACAGAGCCTCGCGTCCGGGCCGCAGCGCCGCATGCGCGCTTGCCCGGCGCACCGGCGCGGGCGCCCTTCACCATGCACACAAGCCCCAACACGACGGCCGCCGTGCCGAAGCGCACGAACAGCAGCCAATCCGGGCTGATCACGTCGAGCAGGTCTTTGGCCAGCACGAACGAGCTGCCCCATATGACCGTCGCCGCGACGATCAGGAGTTTGTAGACCACGTGCCCGCCCGTCCTACTTGATGTGGCCGAGGAAATCTCTCGTGCGCCGGTGGCGCGGATGGTCGAACACCTCGGCAGGCGCGCCCTCCTCCACGACCACGCCGCCCTCCATGAAGATGACGCGGTCGGCCACCTCGCGGGCGAACTGCATCTCGTGGGTGACGACGACCATGGTCATGCCGTCTTCGGCAAGGCTGCGCATGACGTCGAGCACGCCGCGCACCAGCTCCGGGTCCAAGGCGCTCGTGGCCTCGTCGAAAAGCATGACGTGCGGGTTCATGGCAAGAGCCCGCGCGATGGCCACGCGCTGCTGCTGGCCGCCGGACAGCTGCGCGGGCAGGTAGTCGGCGCGTTCGGCCAGCCCCACGCGCGCAAGCTCTTCGAGCGCTATCTTCTCGGCTTCGGCCTTCGAGCGCTTCAAGACCTTGCGCTGGGCCAGCATGACGTTTTTCTTCGCCGAGAGATGCGGGAAGAGGTTGAACTGCTGGAACACCATGCCGACGCGCTCGCGCAGCTTGTTCACGTCGGTGCGCGGGGAGGTGATCTCGGTCCCCTCGATGAAGATGTGGCCGCCGGTGGGCTCTTCGAGCAGGTTGATGCAGCGCAGCATCGTGGACTTGCCCGAGCCGGACGGCCCCAAGACGACGACGACCTCGCCGCGGGCCACCTCGATGTTCACGTCGCGCAGCACCTGCGTCTCGCCGAAGCTCTTCTCCAGATGCCGGATGGAGACCATGGGCTGCTCGCCCGCAGCCTGCGCGTTCACAGCCTGCGCGTTTTCCTCCTGCCCGCTCATCGCGCACCCCCCTTCTCCTCGCCGCCGCCGAATGCCGCTTCATCGGCGCCGTTTCCTTCGTCGGCGCCGGAAGACGCCGCCTCGCCGCCGCCGGCGATTTCACCATCTGCGGCCGCCCTGTCGGCGATCTCGTCTTTCATCTGGGAAAAGGCCTCGCGGCGGGTGCGGCGCAGCTTGCGCGCGACGTGCTGCCCTCCCCCGTCGGAAGACGCCAGGCGCTTTTCCAGACGCCCGACCACGTGGATGAGCGGCAAGGTGACCACCAGGTAGAACCCTGCGGCCACGATATACGGCGTCATGTTGCCCGTGTTGGCCACGGCGCTCTTCGCATAGAGCATCAGCTCCATCACGCCGACGGCGGCCAGCAGCGAGGTGTCCTTGTAGAGCAAGATGAACTCGCTGGTCATGGTGGGAATCACGCGACGCACGGTCTGCGGGATGATGACGTGGAACATCGTCTGGGCGCCCGTCATGCCCAGCGAGCGGGCCGCCTCGAACTGACCGCGCGGTATCGACTGGATGCCCGCGCGCAAGATCTCGCACATGTAGGCGCCGGAGTTGAAGCTCATCACCAGCACGGCGAGCACGTACTGGTCGACCTTTATGCCCAGCTGGGGCAAGCCGAAGAACGCGAGGTAGATCTGGAGGAACAGCGGGGTGCCGCGCACGACGCCGGTGTAGACGGCGGCAAGCGCGTGCAGGATGCGCGAACGCGAGATTTTCATGAACGCGGCCACGAGCCCTATGGGTATGGCCAGCGGGAACCCGACGCACACGAGCGCAAGCGAGATCAGCCACCCGACGAACACCGTCGGGATGGAGCTGACGATCAGCTGCGGCTCGAAGAAGGTCTTCAGCGGCTGCACGGAATTCCACGCCTGCACCGCAGGCTGCGCATCGAGCCAGTCCACGATGCCCTGCACGGCGCTGGAGGCCTCGACGGCGATGGCGGGGCTGTCGGGCAGCTGCGTCGTCTCGCCGGAGTCGCGCGTGTAGAAACCGGACAGGCACACCTGGCCTTCGATGTTGGGAAGCGCCGCCTCGTAGGTCTCGACGCGCAGGCGCATGCCCGTCTCGAGCGGGCTGGCAAACGCGACGCGCACCTGCTCTTGCGCCGTGTCCACGACCACGTCCGCGTCCAGCTTCAGGCGCGTCGTGCCGGACAAGACCGTCACCTTTGCCGTGGTCGCGTCCGTCAAGTCCGAGCCATCCGGAAACTGCACCGTCACGCCCGAGACGCTCTCGCCGGCATCGACCACGCCCTCCCAGGTCACGCGCGTGGGGATGCCGCCCAAGACCGCGTCGCCGTTGCTCTCGTTGCTCTTTGCCGTCGTGACGTCTTGGGTGAAGGCGCCGGCAAGCGACGGGGCGACGAGGGCCAAGACGAGCGAGAGGGCCAGCGCCGTGCCGGCCGACCGCTTGAGCAGCTGCTTCAAGTTTGCGGGGGTGTTTGCGGGCGATCCGTGCATCTCGCGTCCTCTCCAAAAGAAAAGGGACGGCAGCTCCCAGAAAGGGCGCGTCCGTCCCGCTTTTCCATGAAACCTCGACCGGGGGCATCCGGCCGTCACAGCCCGTCCACTCTACTTCAAGCAGGCGAAACTGTCCAGAGCCGTGCTAGATCCCGTACTTCTTGCGAATCGTGTTCATGGTACCGTCGGACTCCATCTCCTTCATCGCGTTGTTCATGGCCGCGGTCAAGGCCGTGTTGCTCTTGTTCACGATGACGCCGTACTGCTCGCCGGTGGCGATGGTCTCGAGCACCTGGCAGTCGTTGTACTCGCCGGAAACGTGCATCTGCGCCACGGGGTCGTCGTAGACGGCGGCCTGTATCTGCCCGGAGCGCAGCGCCTGGAGCAGGTCGGGCGTCTCCTGGTAGGGCGTGTAGGAGGCGTTTTTCAGATTCTCCTGCACCCAGGCCTCGCCCGAGGTGCCGCTTTGGGCGCCGACCTTGGCGCTGGAAAGCGCGTCGCGGGCCGTGATGCCGGAATTCTTCAGCACGACGATCGCGAGGTTGGAGTCGTAGTAGGAGGTGGTGAAATCCACTTCCTTGGCACGCTCGTCGTCGATGGTGATAGACGAGGCCGCGCAGTCGATGCCCGTGCCGCCGGCGACCGCCGTGACCAGCGTGTCGAAGGCCTGGTTCTTGAACTCGACGGAAAGGCCGAGGCGCTTGGCGATCTCGGTCATGAGGTCGGCGTCGAAACCCTCCACCGTGTCGCCGTTCAACGACTCCATGGGCGGATAGTCGGCCGAGACGCCGACGGTGAGCTTGCCGGAGGTGGCGAGCTTGTAGTTTCCCGCGTCGGTGCCCGACGTGCCCGTGGCGCTCGAGCCGGAGCCGGAGCTGGAGCTGGAGCTGGAGCTGGTGCCGGAACCGGAGTTCGACGAGCTCGACGACCCGGACCCGCCGCATCCCGCCAGCGCGGCGACGCAGGCGACGGCCAGGGCAGCGCACGCGATGGCCGCGAACACGCGCCCCGTCTTCTTCACGTTCTTGTTCATGATGAAACCCCCTTGTGTCTCCTCGTGCATAAACGCGCCTGAATATAGCGCACTTTCGCATACGCGCGCCCGAGAACATGCAGATTCGCCCGCCAGACGGCGCATCGCCCGGCGCCCGCGACAAACACAGGGCGCGGCTTGTGTGCTAGGCTTTCGTGTTCAAGATGAAAAACGTCTTCCGCATACTCAAGCGCGACATCATCCGCCTGTTTAAAGCGCCCGCCGCGCTCATCGTGGTCATCGCGCTCATCATCATTCCCTCGCTCTACACCTGGGTGAACGTCTACGGCTTCTGGGACCCCTATGGCAACACGGGCAAGATGCGCGTGTGCTTTGCCAACGAGGACGCCGGCGCGTCCACCGAGCTGACCGGCTACATGAACATCGGCCGGATGATCGACGAAGAGCTGCGCGAGAACACGCAGCTGGGCTGGGCGTTCGTCTCGCGCGAGGAAGCGCTCGAAGAGGTCAAGAGCGGCACCGCGTATGCGGCCTTCATCGTGGGCAGCGACTTCAGCGAAAACGTCATGTCGCTTATGAGCGGCGAGTTCAAGCAGCCGAAGGTCGAGTACTACGTGAACGAGAAGATGAGCGCGGTGTCGCCCAAGGTGACCGACTCCGGCTCGACCACGCTCGACGAGACCATCAACTCCACCTTCGTCTCCACCGTCAGCGAGAAAGTGGCCGAGACCCTGGGGCAGGCGATGGCCGAGACGGGCACGAAGATAGACGAGTCGAGAAACGACGCGCTGGGCAAGACGCGCGAGGCCAGAAACATCATCGCGAACTCGAAGGAGTCGCTGGAGCAGCTCGACGGCGACGCGCAGGGCCTGCAAGAAAAGCTCGCCTGCGCGCACGCGAAGCTCGACGAGGTGAAGCCCGCCTTCGAGGATGTGCGGGCAAAGCTCGCGGCGGTGCAGGACAAGGCGGACGCCGCGACAAGCTCTCTGGAATCGCTGCTGGAAAAGGCGCTGCCCGCTGTCGGAGACGCCGCCGGCGCGGCCTCGGGCGCGGCCCTCGAGGCGAATGCGGCCATATCCGAGATGTCGACGAGCATCCAAAACGCGAAAGTCGACATGAGCGCGGTGGCCGAACAGGAAAAACTCGTCATCGACCATTACAAGCTGCTGCTCGAGCAAGTGAACGCGCTGGTGGACAAGCTGCCCGACGGCAAGGTGAAGGAAGATCTCTCGCAGCGGGCCTGCGAGCTGTCCGAGCGCATCTCGCAGGCGGAAACCTCCATGTCGCAGATAGAGGAGATGGCGGGGCGCGTATCCGATGGCATCGAGAAGGCAAGCAGCCTGTCCTCGCAGATGAACGCCGCCCTGCAAGAAGCCGCCGGCACGACCACCCTGTTCGCCTCCGCCCTCTACCGAACGCTCCTGCCCCAGGTGGAAAAGAACGTCCGCGAGTCGGCCACGACGGCCCAAGCGCTGGTCGATGCGGGCGACACGCTGTCCGCGCTCGTGGACCAGACGCAAAGCTCCGTCGACCAGATGGACTCCGCCGTGCAGGCGGTGCGCTCGAGCATCCAGGCCACGAACGGCAGCCTCGACATCTTCGACGGCGACCTCGCGAGCGTCCAAGGCGACCTGTCCGCCATGGCCACGAGCGCCGTCATCGACAAGCTGATGGCCGGCGGCTCCATCGACGCCGAGACCATCGGCGACTTCATCGGCGCGCCCACGAGAGTGCAGACCGAGAGCCTGTATCCGCTGAACGCCTACGGCTCGGCGATGGCGCCCCTGTTCATGAACCTGACTTTTTGGATCGGCGCCTTCATGCTGCTCGTGATATTGCGCCAGGAGGTGGACGCGGAAGGCGTCCGCGACCTGACCATCAAGCAACGCTACATCGCGCGCTGGCTGCTCTTGTCGGTGTTTGCCGTCGCCCAGGCGTTCCTGTGCGTGGCCGGCGTGCTGGTCTTGGGCGTGCAGACGGTGAACACGGTCGCGCTTTTCGCGATGAGCGCCCTGTGCTCGATCACCTACTTGGGCATCATGTTCATGCTGGCCACCACCTTGCAGCACATCGGCAAGGGCCTGTGCGTGCTGCTCGCCTTCCTGCAGATCCCGGGCGCCACCGGCCTCTACCCCATCGAGATGACCGTGCCCTTCTTCCAGGAGACCTATCCCCTCTTCCCCTTCACCTACGGCATCAACGGGCTGCGCGAGGCCATATGCGGCTTCTACGGCAACGAGTTCGTCATCTGCGCGGCGGCTCTGAGCGCTTTTCTGGCCAGCTCGATGTTCGTCGGCATCTACCTGCGCCCCTTCCTCACCAACTTCAACAAGCTCTTCGCCAAGCAGATCCACGAGGGCGGCATCTTCGCGGGCGAGGAGATCGAGATACCCACGCAGCGCTTCAGGCTGGCCCAGCTCGTCGGCTACATCTCCGGCAGGAAGGAGTACAAGGCCAACTTGGAGAGGCGCGCGGCGCGTTTCACGAAGCGCTACACGAAGTTCAAGCACTACGCGCTGGGAGCGGGCATCGCGATCTCGCTGGTGATCGCGATTTTCTTCTCGCGCATGCCCGTGGCCTACAAGCCCTCGCTTTTGAGCGCATGGCTGGGAGTGCTCATCGTCGTGGCGCTCGTCATCGTCTTCATCGAGCACACCTACGACTCGCTGGAGCGCCAGCTCTCCCTCGACGACTTGAGCGACGAGGAGCTGAGAGGCCTCGCCGCGTCTCGAGACGAGGTGGGCAAGACCACTTCCGAGCTGTTCAAAAAGCAGCGCGCCGGACAGGGCAAGGACTACGTGGAAAATCTGGTGAAGGACGAGAGCAAGAAGAAAAAGGGCAAAAAAGGCAACGAGGAGGCCAAAAAAGGCCGTGAGAAAGACGGCGGCAAGGCCAAGGGCAAGGCCAAGAAAGACGGCGGCAAGGCAAAAGACAAGGGGAAGAACAAGAACAAGGGCAAAGACGCCCGAGACGGCAACGGCGGAGGCGGGCAGTCGTAGACGATGGGAAACATCTGGAACATATTCGCCTCGGACATGCGCAGCCTGAAGGCCAACGCCGTGAGCGTCATCCTCGCGGTCGGCCTCGTCTTGATGCCCTCGATGTTTGCCTGGTACAACATTTTGGCCTGCTGGGACGCCTTCAACAACACGGGCAACCTGAAGGTGGCCGTCGCCAACACCGACGAGGGGTATTCGAGCGACCTGCTGCCGACGAGCATCGACGTGGGCGAGCGGGTGGTGGACGCCTTGCGCGCCAACGACCAGATGGACTGGATCATCACCGACAAAGACGACGCCATCGACGGGGCGGCCGGCGGCAGGTACTATGCGGCGCTCGTCATCCCGGAAAGCTTCAGCCGCGACATAATGTCGTTTTACTCGAACAACGCGACCGCGGCACCGCTGGTCTACTACTCCAACGAGAAGAAGAGTGCCATCGCGCCGAAGGTGACCGACCAGGGCGCCGACACCATCTCCTACACCATCAACAAGGAGTTCAGCGAAACCTTGAGCGAGATCGCCTTGAACGAGCTCGAGACCATGCTCGACGTGGCGGGAGACGAGGAGACGACCAGGCGCGTGAACGACCTGGTCGAGCACGTGGGCAAGACGGCCTCGCAGGTGCGGCAGCATTGCAAGACGCTCGACAGCTATGCGGACATGATCGACTCGTGCCGCGCGCTCGTCGAAAACTCGCAGGGCCTGCTCGCCAAGCTGCAGGAAAGCGCGGGCAAGACCGAGGATTCGATCGCGTCCGAACAAGAGGAGGCGAGCAAGCTGCGCGATTCTCTGGACGGCGCCGTGGAGACGCTTTCCAGCGCGATCGACGGCTGCACGCAAGGGTATGACGAGGTCGCGGATACCATACGGGGCGCCTTCGACTCGAGCACGCAAAACGCCGGCGGCACGAGCGCGGCGCTGCAGGAGGCGGCCGACATGCTCACAGACCAGGCCCGGCAGCTCGAGGACGTGAGCAGCGCCCTGAGGGGGCTGGCCTCCGAGCTGCCCGAAGCGCAGGCGCAAAACGTCGAGCAGTTCTGCAGCCTCCTCGACTTCAACGCGAAGATGCAGCGCGAGAGCGCCGAGGGGCTGGTCGAGACGATCGGGCAAATCGAGTCGGGGGCTTCGACGCTTGCCGAGAAGCGCGGCCAAATCGAAGAGAAGGCGCAGACGGCGGCGGCCTCGTTGCAGCAGCTGAAAGATTCCTATCACGCGGATGTGGAATCTGCGATCGGCGAGCTGGCGTCGAATCTGGCGGACGCCGCGGACAAGGTCGCCGGGGCGGGAGAGGACCTCTCGAACGCGCAAGCGGAAATGTCTGCGGGCCTGTCCGAGGGCCTGGCCAAGCTCGACGAGGCAAAGGCGTCCATCGGTCAGGCCTCGCAAAAGCTCGCCGCGATCGCCGACGAGCTGGACGACTCCCACGACAAGCTCGCCGCGGCCATGGACAGCGGCGGCGTGGACAAGGTCAAGGAGCTGATCGGCGAGGACACGTCGACGCTTGCGGCCAATCTGGCGGCGCCGGTGAGCATCGAGCGCAAGGCCGTCTTCGCGTCAAACAGCTTCGGGTCGTCCATGGCGCCGCTGTACGCGACGCTGGCCCTGTGGGTGGGCAGCCTGCTGTCCGTCGTCTTGATCAAGACCAACCCCAACGAAAAGACGCTCTCGCATTGCAGGAGAAAGCCGCACCTGCACGAGGTCTTCCTCGGGCGCTTCGGGCTGTTCGCCATCATCTCGCTTCTGCAAAGCACCGTCATGGCCGCGGGCAACATGCTCTTCTTGCAGGTGCAGGTGAGCGAGCCGGTGCTCTACCTCGTGTGCTTCTGGGTCTCGGGGCTGGTCTTCCAGTTCGTCATGTACACGCTCGTGGCCTCGTTCGGCAACGTGGGCAAAGCCGTCTCCGTGTTGCTGCTGATTGTGCAGGTGACCAGCTCGAACGGCTCGTATCCGCTGCAGCTGCTGCCCGATTTCGCCACCATCTTGAGCCCGCTCATGCCCGCCACCTACGTGATCAGCGCGATGCGGGCGGCCATGTTCGGCGTCTACCAGGGTGATTTCTGGGTCCACATAGGCCAGCTGCTCGTCTTCACCGTGCCCATGGCCGCGCTCGGCTTGCTGCTGCGCCGCCCCTTCGTGAAGGTAAACGAGCGCTTCGTGGAAAAGACCGAGAAGTCGAAACTCATCTAGAGGCGCCGCCGCGCCGTCGACGAAGGCGCCGTGGAGCCGCCCTCGAGCATCGCCGCACCGTCCGCCACTTGAAACACACACGAAAACCACGTTTTATCCGAATAGGGGTATGATACGCGGCGTTTATGCTATCCGCTTTCAGGGAAGGGCGTCATATGAAACGTATATGGGAAAAATACAGCGGGATCAGCCTGATCTTGCGCATCGTCATCGGGTTGGCGATAGGCGCCATGCTGGGCGTGGCCTTGCCGCTTTCGGTCGTCGAGGCCGCAGGATACGCGGACGCGGGCGCCCTCAACGGCTTTCTCGCCGGGCTTTCGCAGTTCATCACGTTGCTCGGCACCTTGTTCACCAGCGCGTTGAAGGGTCTGGCGCCGGTGCTCGTCTTCTTCATCGTCATCTCCGCGCTGGCAAACGCCAAGGGCGCGGGCACGATGAAGGCGATCATCATCCTCTACCTGGTCTCCACCTTCGTCGCAGCCCTCGTCGCCGTCGTGGCCTCGTTCATCTTCCCCATCGACATGGTCTTTGCCGACCCCCCCGAAGAGGACGTGACGGCTCCGAGCGGCATCGCCGAGGTCTTGACCACGCTGATCATGAACGCGGTGGCAAATCCGGTGGACGCCCTCGCGAACGCGAACTACATCGGCATCCTGTGCTGGGCCGTCGTGCTCGGCATCGCGCTGCGCGCCGCAAAGGAGCACACGAAAGAAGTGTTCGCAAACGTCGCGGGCGCCGTGGGAAAGATCGTCGGCTGGGTCATCAACCTCGCGCCGTTCGGCATCATGGGCCTGATCTACAAATCCGTCGCCAGCTCCGGCATCGAGATCTTCACCACCTACGGCCTGCTCATCTTGCTGCTCGTGGGGTGCATGCTGGTCATAGCCTTCGTCACCAACCCGCTCATCACCTGGATCTGCATACGCAAGAACCCCTACCCGCTCGTCTTGCGTTGCCTGAAGGACTCCGGCGTCATGGCGTTTTTCACGCGCAGCTCCGCGGCCAACATCCCCGTGAACATGCAGCTGTGCGAAAAGCTCGGGCTTGAAGAGGACAACTACTCCGTGTCCATCCCGTTGGGCGCGACCATCAACATGGCGGGCGCGGCCGTGACCATCTCGGTGATGACGATGTCCACCTGCCATGTGCTGGGCATCTCCGTCGACATCCCCACCGCCGTCATCTTGTCGGTGCTCTCCGCCATCTCGGCATGCGGCGCCTCCGGTGTGGCAGGCGGCTCGCTGCTGCTCATCCCGCTCGCGTGCTCGCTGTTCGGCATCGGCAACGACGTGGCCATGCAGGTCGTGGGCGTGGGCTTTGTCATAGGCGTGATCCAGGACTCCTGCGAGACGGCGATCAACTCCAGCTCGGACGTGCTGTTCACCGCCGTGGCCGAGTACCGCGCGCGCTTGAAGGCAGGCCTTCCGTTCAAGCCCGGTGAAGACGACGACCCCGTGAAGCTGCCGGAAAAAGACGCCGGAGCAGACGAGGCGACGGCCTTCGAAAAGGACGCCGTCGCGGGCGGCGAAAAGGAATCCGGCGCGCAGGGCGCCGGCACCGGGAAATAACGCGGGCACGGAGGGCGCCTCGGGCTAATCTGCGGGCAGCGACCTGAGGAAATCGACGCAGCGCAGATTCAGCGAGAGGTGCTCGCGGCACCATCTCTGGACGAAATCGAGCAGGCGCGCGGGCGGCATGTCGAAGACGGCGCCCGCGCGCCTGCTGCCTTCTCCGCCCGCTTCGCTCTTCTCGGTCTCCCCGCCTTTCCCGGCGCCGCCCGCCGCATCGCCGCCGGGCGCCCCGCAGGCGCAGCCCATATCGGCGAAAGCCGTGTGCAAAAGAAAGTCCACCGCCTGCCATACGCGCAGATCGATGGCATCGCCGCCGCCCACGAGCGCCGCGCACTCCCCGCAGACGGCCCCGCCCGCCGAGACGCCGTAGCGCGTCGGCTCGGGCAGGGGGCGGCCGCACGAGGCGCACGCGTGCAGCGAGGGGGCAAACCCCAGCATCGCGCATGCCTTCAACATGTGGGCGCAAGCCAGGGTCGGGGCGGCAGCCGGGGCGGCGCCTCCGATGGCGGCAAGAGCCACCCGCGTGAGGGAGAAGATGCGCGCGTCGCCGCCCGCCCCGTCGCGGCCCGCCTTCTCCAAAAGCTCGGCCATGCAGTCGCAGGACGCCGTGCGCACGAGGTCCTCGCGACACGCCGCGTTCGTCTCCAGGCAGCGCACCTCGCCCAAGGTCTCCAAGCTGCGCCCGGGGTGCAGCTGCGCCTCCACGACGCTGAAGGGCTCGAGCCTGGCCCCGTAGCGGCTGCCCGGGCGACGCACGCCCTTCGCCACCGCGCGCACCTGGCGGCTCTCGTCATCGGAGAGCATGGTGAGTATCGCGTCGGTCTCCTTGAGTTTCGTGCGTTTCAAGACTATGCAGGTCCGCTTATAGACCCTCGCCATAGCCGAACCTCTTCACTTGATTGGCATCGCGCCGCCAGTTCTTCCTCACTTTCACCGAAAGGTCGAGGTGGACCTTCGCGCCGAAGAAACGCTCGAGGTCGGCACGGGCCTCGCTGCCCACCCGCTTGATGGCACGCCCGCCGCGTCCGATGATGATGCCCTTCTGGCTGTCGCGCTCGACGTAGACGACGGCCCAAATGCGCCGAAAGCCCGTGCGCTTGTCCGTCTCGATCTGCTCGACTTCCACGCCGCATGCATGGGGCACCTCGTCGCGCATCGAGCGCAAGATCTTCTCGCGGATGAACTCGGCGACGACCACCTCGACGGGCTGGTCGAGGCCGGTGCCCTTCGGAAACCACCGCGGTCCATGCGGCAGCAGGCGGGCGACCTCCTCGACGAAGGCGTCCACGTTCTTGCCCGCGACAGCCGACAGGCACACGATGGCGTCCCAGTCGGCGAGGTCTTTCGCAGCCAGCACCTGCGCCTCGGCCGTCTCGCGCGAGACGATGTCGGTTTTCGAGACGACGAGGACCTTGCGCGCCGGGGCGGCCGCCACGGCTTTGGCCACCCACTCGTCGCCCTTGCCCACGGGCTTGGATGCGTCCACGAGCATGGCGACGACATCCACGCCCTCGATGGCCTTCAACGCGGAATCGTCGAGCGCGGCGCCGAGCGCGTCTTCGGGCTTGTGCAGGCCCGGCGTGTCCACGACGACCATCTGCATGTCGTCGGTGTCGAATACGGCGCGAAAACGATGGCGCGTCGTCTGGGGCGTGTCGGAGGTGATGGCGAGTTTTTCGCCCATGATGGCGTTGAGCAGCGTGGATTTACCCGCGTTGGGACGGCCTGCAAGGGTGACGAAACCGCTGCGGAAGGTGGCGGGGTCGATATCATCCGGTGCGGCGCCGCCGGAAATGCCCGCCGCCTTCAGCATCTCGTCTAGTTTGGCCGTGTCGTTGCCCATGCGCTCCCCCCTGGCAGGTTGCCGGCGCCTTTCCGCGCGGACAGCGCGGGCAACGCCCCTGTCGTCCATGCGTCTAGCGTATGAAATTCGTGAGCACCTTGTCTGCAGCCTGCGGCTGCTCGACGCCCGCCGCGCGGCCGGCCTCGATGCTCTTCAGCAGCCAGGCCATGTTGCGGCCGAGCACGCGCATGACCTGCATGCCCTCTTCGTCTTGGCGCACCTCGTCGGGGGTGTTGCCGTGCACCATCGGCCAATAGCGCGAGGTCACATGCGGCATCTCGCAGAACTCGATGTATTTGTCGAGCACGTCGAGCGTGGCCGTCGTGCCGCCGCGGCGAGCCGAGGCGATGGTGGCCGCCGGCTTGAAGCGCAAGTCGGCTTCGGCGGTGCCGAAGAGGCGGTCCATGAAGGCGACCATCTCGCCAGAAGGCGAGGCATAGTAGACCGGGGCGCCGAAGACGAAGCCATCGGCCTCCTTGACCTTCGCGGCCGTCTCCTTCACCAGCTCGTCGATGTGGCCGTCCACCGCGCGCTTTCCGATGAAGACGATCTCGGTGTCGATGCCGTGCGCCTCAAGCTCTCCTGCCACCTCGGAAAGCGCCGTGTACGTGCACATCTTCTCGCGGCGGCTGCCGTTCACCATCAAAACCTTCATGTCCATCCCGTCCTTTCCTCGCCCGCCGTGCCCCGCGCCTTGCCCGCGCAGGGCACTCCATGCCATATGCTCTGCATCATACGCCATGATTTGCGCTGCGCGTCGCGCAGACCTCGCGCTCCCGCGCTCGGCCGAAAACAGCCCACA
>CAVIIZ010000025.1:0-1053 GCA_963642995.1 bacterium
TCGAGACGGTGCGCGGCTACGGCTACCGTTTCGTCAAGGATTTCGACAACCCGCACGGCTAGCGGCGCCGCAGCCTCCCGCGCCCGCACGCTTCTGCCCCAGCGGGTTAGGACATGCTGCGCCCCACGAGGCTTGAGGTCGTCTCTCCTTCTTCCTTGCGGCGCGAGACGGCGCACCACAGCACGACGCCGGCCACGCCGACGGCGCTGGCCGCCAGGCCGATGCGGGAGCCGGGCGTGGTGTAGGACAGCTCGATCTCGTGCTCGCCCGGCTCGAGGTACAACCCCATGAACATCGTGTTCGCGCGTCGAAGCTCTGCCGGCTGCCCGTCCACCTTCGCCGTCCACCCGTCCGAGTAGGGCAGGTTCACCAGCAGGAACTTGCGCACGTCGTGCACCTCGATGCGCCCGGTGATGCGGTTCGTGGAGGCCGAGTCGCCCGCCTTGTGGAAGTCGACGTCTTGCAGGGAATCGGCGCGCAGTGCGTCGAGCTTTTCAACCTGCCCCGCCTGCGGTTGGCAGACCACGCGCAAGCTGTCGAAGGCGTACGTCCTCTTCTTTGAAAAGGTGATGGTCACGGAAGTCTGAGCTGTCTCGCTATAGCCGCCGTCGATGACAAAGTCGTGCTGGTCATAGTAGTAATAGGCATCAGGGGTGAAATACGTGAACTTTTTCGATGCACCTGATGAAAACGCCGTCTTGATGGAGATGCTGCTGGGCTCTCCCTCGGCCCGCAACCCGCTCATCTGCAGATACGTCTCCGCATCCGCATCCCCCTCGAAAGAGAGGGTGACCTGCGCCCCGTCCTTTTCGACCACGAAGGAATTCCCCTCCTGGCGCGTCCCCTTCCCGCAGGAAACCTCAAAAGGCACGTCTCGAGCCGCCGAGACCGGCTGCACCTTGGGAAGGCTCTCGTCTTCGCCCTTGCCTTCACCTGCGTCTTCGCCTCCGCCCGCGCCGGCTTCAGAACCCTCGACCAGAACGCCGTCGAGCATCCCCTGCTCGCGCTCGAGCGGACTTGCCTGCCCGTACCAGCCCCCTTCGAGCTCGCGCT
>CAVIIZ010000025.1:1063-9373 GCA_963642995.1 bacterium
GTATAGCCGAAGGGCAGCGCCTGCGTGTCCTCGTAGAGGCCGAGCTCTCCGGAAAAACCGTCCGCGACTTTCTGCGCAGAACGCGGCAGCGCCTTGCCATCCGTTGCCAGAAAGTAGCGCACGCCTGAAAGCTCATCCAGAGCGCTTCTGCCGTCGAGGTCGTGGAATTTCGTGAAGCCCCCTCCCGCGCTCCTCGCAGGGATGGAAAGATCTGACCAGTAGCGCGCGAGCTCGCCTTGCGCGAGACTCCAGTTGTACCCGATGGCGGAGAGTCCCTCCGTCATGTGCTCGTTGAGGCGGGAACTGCACGAGACGCGGACAAAATCGTCGCCCTCCCCTTCGGCTTCGATCGTGTCGGCGAGCTTTGCATAAGGGTTTCCCTCCACCTTCTGAGCTAGCTCTTCAAAAGTCAGAAACCTCCCACCGTAGCATACGAAGCACGTCGCGACACCCGACACGACGACGAGCAAGGCAAGACAGGCTGCGCTCCGAGACAAGAGCAGCGCTCGCCTGGCTCCCAACTTGCCCGAGCGGGAGATCGCGAGAAGCATCGCCAAGGACAAGACGAATCCCGGAAGAAGCGAGCAGGCCTTCTCCACGTTTGACTCGGAGCAGTCGAAGCCAAAGGAGCAGAAGAGCAGGAAGGCCGCAACGGCATACGCGCAGACGAGGGCGGCGCACCACCCGCGCGCCTTCACGCGGACGGAGGCCACCAGGAAATCCCACTGCCGCGAGACGAGCCAGGCCGCGAAAAAGGAAAATGCCCATGACCAGCGGTTCTGCACCTTCGAAAACCCGTTGAAGGCGAATCCGAAGACAGGAAGGAGAAGGAAGACGATCAGCATGCAGGCAAGGACTTTCACCCTCTTGCCGTCCTTGCAGCCGCCGCCGAAGAGGGAGAAGAACGCGAGCAGGAAAACGGGCCCCACGCAAGGGAACGTGTACGTGTACGTCTCCAGATTCACGACTGGGGAAAGCATGGCGGCAGGCAGCGCCGCGTAATAATCGAAGTCGTAGAACAAGTCGAAGCCGGATGACACGCCTTGACGTGCCCCCTGGAAGAAGAAAAGGACGACAGGCAGGAGGACGCACGCCGAGACGAGGATGCCGAGCGCACCCGCGCCGACGGCACGCCCCAGGTCTGCCGCCGTGCCCGCCGCGCGCCGCACCTTGAACCTGCAGGAAAGGCGCCACGCGAGATAGACGAGCACAGCCAGGGCAATCATGTAGGCGAAGTAGAAGTTGGAGATACAGGACAGCGCGACCGCCGCGGCAAAGGACAGCGGGCCGCGGCCGGCGAGCAGGCGCTCGAGCCCCAAAAGCACAAGCGGCAGGCAGATCATCGGATTGAGAAAGAAGGGATGGCAAAACCCGGTGTAGAGGGAATACCCGCAGAAAGCGTAGCCTGCCGCCCCTATGAGCAACGCAGCACGAGAGCAGGAAAGGGTGCACTTGGCAAAGACCATGAACGCGAGGCCGGCAAGATATACACGGGCGAAGATGAGGGCGGAATGCAGGATGTGAACATGTTCGGCGGGGACGAAAACAGAAAGGAGGGCAAAGGGGTCGCCCACCACTTCGTAATGGAGCACCCCGACGACGTCGGTACCGTAGCCGATGGACAGACCGAAGGCGGGCACGCCATCGCCGCGCAAAAGCGAGGGCACGAGGTCGCGCAACCACATGCCGTAATAGGCGAGCGCCTGCAAATGCTGGTTGAAGGCATCACCAGAGCGAACAAATGTGTGCCACCCCCCGAGCGGAAGGATCATGCAAGCCGCAACCGCGCACACGGCGAAGACGAGCGTGTAGAAGCCGACGTCGCGGCGCGTGATGTGCCTGTCCATGGAAAACATGCGGGCTATTGTAGATGAGCGCTTCGTTGATGTACACAAACGCATGTGCCTACCCCAACGGGTTGCCCGGGTGGCGGGCGGCCTTCAGCCGACCCCATGCCACGCGCTTGGCCTGCTCGTCGTGCAGGCACTCCGCGAAACCGGGCACGGCGACGAGGGTATAGCCGTCCACGCACATGGGAGCGTCGGGGGCAAGGGGAGCCGATGCCTTGCCGAAAGACAACGCGAGCAACGCGGCCGACGTGCCGTCTATGGCGACGACGCTCCAGGGGTCGACGCGCTCGATGATTGCGGCGGCCCTCTCCGCGTCCATGCCGCCCACCTCGCACATGGCGAAACCCGCTGGATGCCCGAGCGCCTCGCATGCAGACGAGAGCGCGGCACGCACCTCGCGGGCAGGGCGCGCCTCGCACAAGACGAGCAGGGTGGGGTCTGCGCTTTCAGGCATGGTCAGGAAACTCGGCGTCGATTCCGTGTCGCGTCCGCGCGGCGCGGCGGAAAAGGACGGCGGGCCGCGCTAGACGGCCGCAACGGTCACGCCCCTGTCGCGGTCGTCGCGCTCGATGGCGTCGTGCGCCTCGTCGAGCATCTCGCGCACATCGTCGAGCGCGGCCTGCACCTTCTGCAACTGCGCGGCGCAGCGCTCCATCTTGCCGCCATCGGCCAGATGGTACATCTGGTGCGTCCAACGGCGCGTGAGCGCGATCGTCTCGTCGATATGCTTCACCGTGTCTTGCAGCTGCTGGGTGTTCACTCCGTTTGCGCACATATCCGCCTCCGTGTCCCGCACGCCGCCGCCTGGTTGCGCGCGGGCGCGAATCCGTTTTCCATCTTCGTGCAAGCCTAGCACGAAGAGGAGGCGCGGGATGAAACACGCGCATGACGGCTGCGTGAAAGGCATGGTGAACGAGACCGCAGAAGTTGCGAGGCGCAAGGGGCGGGGCGCGCGGCGCCCGCCGGAAAGCAACGCGGCTTGAAGCCGCCTCAGGAAAAGACGCTGTAGGAGCTGCCCAGCCACATGACCGCGTCGAGCAGGGTGAGGGCGAAGGCCACGGTGAAGACGCGCCGCCACACGAGGGCCTGCCCCGCGCGCACCCCCTCCGCGCGGTCGTCTTTCGCGGCCGCCCCCCGCACGCGCCCCCCGTCCGCGTCCGCGGCGGCCGCCGCAGTCTCCATGGGCACGGCCTTTCCCTTCACCGCGCCCGCGGGCATCCCGTCCATGTTCACCGCGACCAAGATGAACAGCGCGCCGGCGCCGAGCATGAAGCCGAAATCCATGTAGTAGCGCTCGATGATGCCGCCGCCGTTCGCGTCGAAAGCGGCCAAGACGACGGCGAGGGCAAACGAGAGGATGCAAGCCGCGAGCAGACCCTTCTCGCGCAAGCGCGCGCGCACATCCTTCGAGAACAGCAGCAAGAAGGCAAACGTCGCCGCAGGGAAGAGGGCGAGCAGCCCGCCCACGGGGCGCTCGAGGGACATGGTGCCGAAATAGCCCTGCACGCCGTCCGTGCCGGCGATGTAGGGATAGCTCACGGAGTAGTTCGGCAACTGGAAGAGGTAGACGAAGGCCCCGCAGAGCGCACGCTGCACGTCGAAGCCGCGATGCGTCAAGTCGTTGCTGGTCAGGTTGTAGGAAGCGCCGAAGTCGAAGGGGCTGCCGAAACGGGCCGCGTTGTAGCAGGCGGCAAGCGCGAAGAAGAGCGCATACGGCGCGAGCGCGCATGCGAGCAGCCGCAAGCCGCGCGCCGCATCGCGTTGCCGGCGCAGGGCGGGCACGACGAGCGCGGGCCCCAGCAGGGAAAACGCGAGCAGTTGCGGGCGGGCGAGCACGACGGCCGCCATGCAGGCAGAACCCGCGAGCGCCCATCCCGCGCCGCTGCGTCCGCCCGGCGCGTCCACCGCGCGCAACCACAAAGCCAGCCCCCACGCGACCAACGCGAGCCCGGCGGCGATGGGCACGACGTAGATGGCGGGAAAGCGCAGCGCATCGCCTGCAAAGGAGACGGCCATCACGCACACGAAGACGACGACGAGCTCCGCGCACGACAACGGGCGCTTCCACAGGCGCGCGGCCGCATGCGCGAGGAAGAGCACCCCCGCCGCGAAGGCGGCCGTGCAAAGCCCCGCCGCAAGCCAGTTCGGAAAGGCGACGCCGGAAAGCAGATAGCACGGCAGGTGGAACAAGAGCGCGGGCAACACGCCGAAATACACGTAGTAGCGCCCTTGGAAATAGGCCGTGTCCCAGCGCGCCGACACGCCGACGGCGTCGCGCAAGGCCGTGTCGTAGGGATTGGACAGCCCCGCGAGCGCGTCAGACGGCACGTCGTCGAGGAAGAGCTGCCCGTGCGCGAGCGCCTTCGCCAGCTCGAAGTACTGGCTTTCCGCCGTGCCGTCCACACCCAGACAGGAACTGCGCAGCCAGGCATAGGCCACGATGAAGACGCACGACGCCGTGCCGAGCGCGAGATAGAGGCCCTTGCTCGCGGGAATGCGGCGCAGGGCCGAGGCGGGGCGCACGGCGAAGATGCACAAGGCGACGAGCGCGAGGGTGAGGAAGCGCTGCAGATTGAAATCGAGCGGGATGGGCTGGTTGAACGAGACGGACGCGCGCCACGAGCGGTTGGCGTCGAAGGTGACGCGCACGCTCGACGCCATGCCCGTCGGGTGCAGGCGCACGATGCGCTCCGCATCCTCGTTGCCCGTGGAGTTCGTGCGCCCCAACGAGACGCCGCCCTGCGACTGGTAGAGCGCATGCCCCTCGTCGCGCAGCTCGACTTCCACCTGCACGTCGCCTTCTGCCGCGTACGCAAAGCGTATGGTCTGCAGCTGCGCGCCCTCTGCCAGCTCGAAGGTGTAGCTGCGCTTGTTCTTGGAGGGCTCGTCGCGCTTTGCCTCGTCGCCGGACAAAAGCCGCTCTTCGCGCGCGGCCGCCTCGTCTGCGCTCTTCGCGGCGCCCGCGCCTTGCATATCTCGCGCGTCCCCGCCGCCTTGCGCGTCGCCTTCGCCGTCCGCAAGCCTGTCTTGCGCGTCCCCGCCGCCTTGCGCGTCGCCTTCGCCGTCCGCAAGCCGCGACCCGTCGTCATAGACGCCCGTCTGCACGGCTTCTTCCCCGGAGACGACAAGGCCGCGTTCGGGGTTGTGCGCGTTTTCGGCATCGCGCACCGCCTGCCCCGGGTCGATGAACATGTTCGTGGAAAACGAGCCGTCCGCATCCTCGGAGAGGCCCTCGCCCTGCGCGCTTTGCACATCCACGGGCTGCACGCCCAGCGTGTTCAGGAAATCGAAGTTGAAGAAGACGAGCTCGACCGCCGCCGAGAGGAGCGCGCAACATGCGACGGCCAGGGCAAGCCGCAGCTGCCACGGGCGGCGCGCGTCCACCCTACAGCTCCAGGCGCGACTCGATGGCCCGCCCCAGCGTGACCTCGTCGGCAAATTCCAGCTCGCCGCCCACGGGCAGGCCGCTTGCCAGACGCGTGACCTTCACCCCGAGGGGCTTTGCGATGCGCACGAGGTAGCTCGCCGTCGTCTCGCCCTCGACATTGGGGCTTGTCGCGATCATCAGCTCGGAGACGGGCTCGCTTCCGAGGCGGGCCATGAGGTCGGCGATGTGCAGGTCGTCGGGAAGGACGCCCGCCATCGGATCGACGACGCCTCCCAGCACGTGGTAGAGGCCATGGTAGCTGCCCGTGCGCTCTATCGCGTCGATGTCGCGCGGCTCGGCCACCACGCAGATGCAAGTCTCGTCGCGTTCGGGGTCGGCGCACACCTCGCACACCTCTCCTTGGGCGAAGTTGTGGCAACGCGGGCACAGGTGGATGACGCGTTTCACCTCGGATATGGCCCGAGCCAGGCGCTGTGCCGTCTCGTCGTCGCCCATGAGCAGCCAGTTCAAGATGCGCTGCGCCGATTTGGGTCCTACGCCGGGCATGCGCTCCAGCTCTTCGAGGGCATGTTGTATGGCCGCCGCCTGCTTCATCGTGAAAACCGCGCCTGCCCCATGCCGCCCGCCGTACCTAGAAAAGGCCGGGGATGTTCAGGCCGCCTGTGACGGCGCCCATCTTCTCCGCCGTCATCGCCTGCGCGTTTTCCAACGCCTGGTTCACGGCGGCCAGCACGAGGTCTTGCAGCATCTCGACGTCGTCCGGGTCGACCGCTTCCTTGTCGATGGAGATGTCACGCAGCTGCATGTCGCCGCCGGCATGCACGACGACCATGCCGCCGCCCGCGGTGCCCTCTACCACCTCGGCCGCCGCCGCGGCCTGCGCCTCCTCCATCTGCTTTTGCATCTTCTTGGCCTGTTTGAGCATGGCCTGCGGATTCATCCCCATGTGCGTGTCCTTTCTATTCGCCGTCTTCGTCGTGGGTTTCTATCTCGCTCATCTTCACGCCCGGCCCGAACGCGGAAAGCGCGCGACCGAGGTCTTGCGCCGTCGCGTCGTCGACGGGCTTTCGCGCCGCGGTGGAATCGCCGGGGGCGTCGAACATGGCGTAAGCGTCCCCCTCGTCGAAAACCCGCGTCGTGTCGGACGGGTCGAAGGCGTCCGATGGGTCGAAGGCGCCTGCCACGTCGAAAGCAGCCGGGTCGTCGAAGGGGATGGCCTCGGCAGGCTCGTCGAAGGAGGCGGGCGCGCCGCCGCCTGCGCCCGCGTCTGCCCTGTCCGCGCCGCTTCCCCCCGAAAAAGGCTCCTCATGTGCCACGGTGACAAAGGAAGGGCCTGTCGCCGCCTGCGGTCCTGCCGCCTCCGAGGCGTCCAATTGCATGGTCAGACGCGCGTTTTGCCCCACCACGTCACGCAGGGCCTGTTCGATCAGGCGCGAGGCGTCCGGCTGCGAGGCGAGCTTCATGGCGAACTCGGCGCCCTTCGGGAAGGTGAATCTGTAGGCGTTTTCCCCCGCTTCGGAGACGACCACGCCGGTGAGCATGGTCGAGGTGGCCACGTCTGCGTGTTTCACCGCCGCGAGCACGGCGGCCGTCAGGCGCGCGTCCGACATGGTGGGCGCGGCTTGCTGTTTTGCGCTGGCCTGCGCGCCCGCCGCCGTCTCGGCGGGCTCTTGCCGTTGCACGTGCGCCGTCTGCACGGGCGCCGTCTCCTCGCCCGCCCCGGCAGATGCCGCCTGCGCCGCGTGCGCGCCCCCGTCCGCATCGGCCGTTGCCCGCGCCTGCGTTGCAGGTTTCCCGGACTGCGCGAAAGCCGCCTCGGGCACGACCGCGCCGGCCGTCGGCTGCGGACGAGCCGCCGGCTCCGTCTGCGCATCCACGAGCTGCTCCAGACGCTCGATGCGCGCGAGCAGGGCGGCGTCTGTCACGTCCACCTGCGGGCGGCACATCCTCACCAGCGCCACTTCCGCAGACAGGCGCGCGTCGCTCGCAGACCGGGTCGCGCGCCGCAGCTCGTCGCAGGTCTCCAGCACATGCGAAAGCCGCGCCGGCCCGCCGAACGCGGCCGCCTGCTCCGCATAGCGCCGCGCGTCGTCTTTCGCGCACGCCAGCAATCCGGCTGCCGCATCGGGCGCCAACGAGGCCACATAGAGGTTTCGCGCGTGCCCCGCCATATCGGCCGCGATCTGCGCCGCATCGCCGCCGGCGTCCACGAGCGCGGCCAGACGCAGCAATGCGCCCGCCGCATCGCCTGCCGCCACGCATCCGGCAAGCTCGAAGAGCTCGGATGCGCTCGTGCGCCCCAGCTGGGACTGCGCCGCCGAAAGCGTCACCTGCCCGTCCGCGGCGACCGCCACCTGCTCGAGCGCCGTCGTGGCGTCGCGCATGCCGCCCGCCGCCGCGTCGGCGATGTAGTCCAGCGCCTCGTCTTCGGCAGAAAACCCCTCGCCGTCGCAGATGCGCCGCAGGTATCCGGCGATCTCCTCCACGGACAGGCGGCGGAAATCGAAGCGCTGGCAACGCGACTGGATGGTGGCCGGCACCTTTTGCGGGTCGGTCGTGCACAAGACGAAGACGACGTGCTCGGGCGGCTCTTCGAGTGTTTTCAGCAGCGCGTTGAACGCCGCCGTCGAGAGCATGTGCACCTCGTCGACGATGTAGACCTTGTAGCGGCCGTGTATGGGCGCGAACTGCACGCGGCTGATGATCTCCTCGCGCACGTTGTCCACGCCCGTGCGGCTTGCCGCGTCCAGCTCGTAGACGTCCGGGTGCAAGCCCGCCGCTATCTGCATGCAGGCCTCGCAGCTGCCGTCCGGCTCGCCGGCTTGCGCCGCCTTCTCGCATAGCAGCGCCTTTGCCAGCAGGCGCGCCGTCGTGGTCTTGCCCGTCCCGCGCGGCCCGCAGAAGAGGTAGGCATGCGCGAGGGCGCCGCTGCGCAGGGCGTTCACCAGCGTGTGCTCGACGTGTTCTTGCCCCACGACGTCGGAGAAAACCTCCGGACGGTACTTGCGGTACAACGAAACCGCCATCTCGCGTCACTTTCCTTCCCGGCTCGCATGCCGCCCGGCGACCGGC
>CAVIIZ010000025.1:9437-23149 GCA_963642995.1 bacterium
CACGGGGCTCTTCTTCGGGGTCCACGCCGGCGTCCGCCGCATCTGCGCCTGCCGCGCCATCCGCCCCGGCTGCCCGCTTCTTCTTGCCGCTCGAGATCTTCGCCTTCACCGCGCCCGCCACGGCCGGCACAAGCGATATGACGACGATGCCGACTATGACCAGCTCGAAGTGCTGCTCCACGAAGGGCACGCCGCCGAAGAAGTATCCCAGCAACGAGAACAGCGACACCCACACGATGCCGCCCACGACGTTGAACACGGTGAAGCGCCCGAAGTGCATCTCGCCCATGCCCGCCACGAACGGCGCGATGGTGCGGATGATGGGGAAAAAGCGCGTGAGGAACACGGCGATGCTGCCGTATTTGTCGAAGAAACGCTGCGATTTCGCGAGGTTTTCCTCGGACAGCGCCTTCACCTTGCCGCTGCGGACTATGGCCTCGCCCACCTTGCGGCCGATCCAGTAGTTCGAGGTGTTGCCCAAAATCGCGGCGAGGCTCATCAACACGATCAGGGCGACGATGTTCAGGCCGCCGCCGTCGGCCGCGAAGATGCCCGCGCAAAACAACAGCGAGTCGCCCGGCAGAAACGGCGTGACGACCAGCCCCGTCTCGATGAACACGATGATGAACAGCGGCGTGTAGACCCACACCGGGCCGAAATCGACGATCCACTGCGCGATGAAACCGCGCGGATCGCGCAGAAGATCGATGAAGAACTGGATTATCTCCACGTACGCGCTCCTCTTTGAACATGCAAGTGCGCCCTGTGGACCCGGGCGCCCATCAGAGGCCCCTTATGGCTGCTTCCTCCCGGACCTGACCAGGTTCGGAACGTGATGCCGCCCAAGCCCACACGACGCACTTGCCCAACCCCCGCCGTGTTCCGCATCGACGCCTTCGCACCGCCGCGCACGGGAAAACTCAGCTGCCCGTCCCCGCGCTCGGCTGCGCCTGCGTGTCGTCGGATACTTTATCGAAAACGGTGGTCTTTGTGCCGCCGTTGCCGTCATCTTCATTCAAAGTCAACTGTTTGCCATCCGAGGACAGCTCGTAGGTGGCAGAGCCGCTCATGCCGTCGGCGGTGTAGGTGATGGTCTTGGCGCCTTGGTCGAGCTGGTAGTCGAAGGTGCTTTGCACCATCTTCCACTGCGTGTCGGTGAAGACGACCGTCACCTGCGTGCCCTGCACCTTCCACTCGCCCTTCAAGGCGTCCTTGTCGCCGCCGCCGCAGGCCGCAAGCCCGAAAAGGCAGGCAAACGCCAATGCCGCAGCCGAGAGAAGGACGGCCGCGCGCGTGGCTGCAGCTCCCATCGCCTCTTGCCTCGCCATCATTTCTCCTCCTCCTCGTCGTCGTCTTCGAAATCGAAGTCGAAATCCTCGTCGTCGCCGTCTGCGGCGCGGTTCGGGAATATGAGCTTCGTGCGCCGCTCCAAGATGACGGCGACGAGCAGGAAGACGAGCACGCCCACCCCGATGATGATGAGCACGCCCCACGTCAGGCCGAAGAAGTCGAAGTACCTGTTTATGAAATCGAAATCCGGCATCGCGCACTTCCTAGCAAATCTCGACGACCCAGCCGGCCGGCCCTTCGAGCTCGCCGTCTTGGATCGAGGTCAGGGTGTCGCGCAGCTTCTTCATCACAGGGCCGGTCTCGGCCATGCCGGCGCCGAAGACCACCTTCTCCTCGCCGCAGTCGACCTCGCCCACAGGCGAGATGACGGCCGCCGTGCCGCACATGCCGCACTCCACGAACTGCCCGATCTCGTCGAAGCGCACCGGGCGCTCCTCGACCTGCATGCCAAGCATCTCGCGCGCCACGTGCACGAGCGAGCGCCGCGTGATGGACGGCAGGATCGAGTCGGTGGCCGATTGCGGCACCACCAGGGTGCCGTCGGCTTTCACGAACAGGATGTTCGCGCCGCCGGACTCCTCGACGAAAGTGCGCGACTCGGGGTCGAGGAACATGTTGTCGGCATAGCCGTCCTCGTGCGCGGCCACGCTGGGATACAACGACATCGCGTAGTTCAGACCCGCCTTGATGTTGCCCGTGCCGTGCGGCGCGGCGCGGTCGAAGTCGGGCACCTGCAGCTTCACGGGCTTCACCCCGCCGCAGTAGTACGGGCCTACCGGCGTGACGAGTATGCGGAACTGGTAGGCGTCGGCCGGGGAGACGCCGATGACCTCGCCGGTCGCGAACATGAACGGGCGCACGTACAGCGTCGCGCCGCTGCCGAAAGGCGGCACCCACGCGGCGTTGGCCTTCACCACCTCTTTCACAGCCTCGATGAAGCGCTCTTGCGGAAACGGCGGCATGACCAGCCGCTGCGCCGAGTCGTGCATGCGCTGCGCGTTCAGGTCGGGACGGAAGCACACGATGCGCCCGTCGCGCGTGGTGTAGGCCTTCAGGCCCTCGAAGACCTCCTGGCAGTAGTGCAAGATGCCCGCGCACTCGCTCAGGCGCACGCAATGGTCGCTTGTCAGGCGCCCCTCGCCCCATGCGCCGTCCGCGTAGTCGCACACGTAGCTGTAGTCGGTGGGCATGTAGGTGAAGCCGAGCGCGCCCCAGTCCAAGTCCTTTTTCTCCAACGAACTCATCTCCTTTTCGCTTGCCCTGCGGCCGCTACTCGCCCTTGCCCACCACGTCGGCCACCGAGCGCACCACGTTGTGCTTGATGGGCTTCCACTCCACCTTCTTGAACACGGCCACGAGCGCGATGGGCACGTAGGTGAGCATGAAGACGGGGAAGGTGAACATGTAGCGGATCTTGTCGGAGGGCTTTGCGTGGATGCGATGCCACTCGGTCGCGGTGGTGAGCGCGCCGAACAAGAACATGATGCCCGCGAAGCTCAGGAAACACGCGCCCAGCGAGAGCACGGAGGTGACGATGGTGGCGCGCGCGTCGGCGTAGGTGAGCAGGATGTTGGCGTTGGCCGTGTTGAAGCTGGACAGCGCGTCGCCTTGGAAGATGGAGCCCGTCATCATGCCGATGCCCGCGGTGAGCCAGTTGGCGTCGGCGTTCATCGAGAGCAGGGTGCCCGACCCCGCGACCGCCTGCACTTGCGCGGCGATGCCCGCGAGCTGCACGAAGCCGACGACGCAGAAGATGAAGTTGGCGAGGAAGCTGATGATGGTGAGCAGCATTGCCGGCGCGATGGTCATGAACATGTCGAAGCACGACAGGTGCCCGCGCTCGTTTCTGAAGATGCCGGTGAAGAGGCGGCCGCCGTAGTTCAGCAGCACCTGGTAGAAGCCCTTGGCCCAACGCAGGCGCTGGCGCCAGGAGTCGCGCATGGTGGTGGGCTGCTCGTCGTAGATGATGGCGTCGGGGCTGTAGCCGATGGTGATGCCGTTGGCGATGCAGTCCGTGGAAAACTCGATGTCTTCCGTGAGCAGATGGTGGATCCAGCCGCCGTTTTCCTCCAAGATGTCGGCGGAGATCAGAAAGCCCGTGCCGCCGATGGCGCAGCTGCTGCCCAGCAGGTAGCGCGCGTTGCTGAGAAATTTCGCCTCGCGCAAAAACCACATCGCGCTGCCGGCGGCCACCCAGTTCGAGTCGAAGTTCTTCGAGTTACGGTAGCTCGTGACCACCTTGTAGCCCTCGCCGAAGGTCGCGTTCATGGACGCGATGAAGTTCGGGTCGAGGATGTTGTCGGCGTCGAAGACGAAATACCCCGCGTAGCCGGTGCGGCCGTCCTCGTCGCCTTCGAGCATGCGGATGCGGTTCAAGGCGAAATCGAGCGCGTGGCTCTTGCCCACCACGAGGCGGTCGTTGCGCACGAGCACCTCGGCGCCCGCGGCCCGCGCGACGCCGGCCGTGTCGTCGGTGCAGTTGTCCGCCACCACGTAGACGTCCACCAGCTCCGAGGGGTAGTTCTGCTCCTTGATGCTGGTGACCAGCTCGCCGATGACGGCCTGCTCGTTGCGGCCTGCCACGAGCACGGCGTAGCGGCGAGGCGGCTCGGCGCGCTCCTTGGGAAGGCGGCGGTGGTCGGCCACGAGCACGATCACGGCATAGACCACCTGGTACATGTAGCAAAGGCTGAAGAGGAAGAAGAGCAGGAGGTTGAATGTGTTGACGAAATTCGCCATATCGTCTCTATGCCCCTTTGCGGTGCGAAAGGGCATGTCTCCTATCTGTCTGCGGACAAGTGGCGGGTATTGTAACTCAAGAAAATACAGGGTTTGTGAAGTCTTTCTTTCAGCTTGATCCGCAAGCGGCGCGCGCAATGCGGCGCTATACTTCCCGCCACGAGGAAAGCCCTGCCCGGCGCGCCGCAAAGGCGCAGGTGGCACCCACGAGGAGGCGCGCACGCAACATGGCGAAGCTGTCGCATATAGACGATTTCGAGGAAAAAGGCGAGAGGGGCGGCGCGCGCGGCGAGGCGGGCGTGCGGCCACGGGGAACGGCACCGGGAGAAGCGGCGGGGCAGGCGGCGGCGCGGAAAGCCGCGGCGGAAAACGCGGGAGAGCGCGGGGGGAAAGCCGCGAAGGCGCAGGTGGCACCCACGAGGAGGCGCGCGAGCAACATGGCGAAGCTGTCGCATATAGACGATTTCGAGGAAAAAGACGAGAGGGGCGGCGCGCGCGGCGGGGCGGACGTGCGGCCACGGAAAACGGCACCGGAAGAAGCGGCGGGACAGGCGGCGGCGCGGGCCGCGGGGAAAGCCGCGGCGGAGAACGCGGGAGAGCGCGGGGGGAAAGGCGCGCCCGCGTTGAACACGGCCTCCGACGAGCGCGACTACCACGGCCTCGACGAGCACGGCATGGGCGGTGGCCAGAAGTTCATCGCCATCGTCTCGTTTGCCGTGCTGGTCGCCGTCGTGCTCTACATCCTGAACTACTGGTTCCACTTCGTCTAGAACACGCCTGCCGACGGGCTTGCGCAAAGCCGCGCGGCGCCGTGCGCGGCCTTTGCGGGCGTGGCACAATGCGCACATGGACATCCGGGCACGCGACATACACGTAGACGGCATCGTGCAGGGGGTGGGCTTGCGTCCCTTCGTGGCGCGGCTCGCCCGTGCGCGAGGCCTGCGCGGCTGGGTGAAAAACGCGCCCGACGGCGTCGACATCCACGTCGAGGCGCCTGCAGTGCAAAACGGCAAGGCAGGCGGCGCGGACGGCACGACGGCGGCCAATGCGGGAGCGGATGCGGAAGGGGCGCTCGACGCGTTCGCAGAGGCCCTGCGCGCGCAAGCGCCCGCCGCCGCGCGCATCGTCTCGTCGGACATGCGCGAGGCGGCGCCCGAGGGCTGCGAGGGCTTCGAGATACGCGCCTCGAAACGCGGCGGGACGCGCACGACGCTGGTCTCGCCGGACATCGCCACCTGCGACGCATGCCTGGCCGAGCTGTTCGACCCGGACGACCGCCGCTACCACTACCCCTTCATCAACTGCACGAACTGCGGGCCGCGTTTCACCATCATCGACGAGCTGCCCTACGACAGGCCGTCCACCTCGATGCACGAGTTCGAGATGTGCCCGGAGTGCGCCGCCGAATACGCCGACGAGGCAGACCGCCGCTACCACGCCCAACCCGACGCCTGTTTTTCCTGCGGTCCTGCGCTGTGGTTCGCCGAGGGGACAGGCGGCCCGGCGACGCGCGGAGACGGCGGCGCGGCGGACAATGGCGGCGCAAGCGCCGGCGGCACTCGGCGCGGCGCAAAAGCTCTGCGCAAAAAATCCGACGCATGCATACGCGCTGCGGCAGACGCGCTGCTCGCAGGCGAGGTGGTCGCGGTGAAGGGCCTGGGCGGCTGGCATCTGGCATGCGATGCGCGCGACGAGGAGGCGGTGTCTGCGCTACGGGTGCGCAAGCACCGTCCCTCAAAGCCGCTGGCCGTCATGGTGAAAGACCTCGCGGCGGCACGGGAGCTGTGCCACATCGGCGAAAAGGAGACGCATCTTCTACGCTCGCCCGCCCGTCCCATCGTCTTGCTGCACAAGCGCGAGGGCGCCCGGCTGGCGGCGGGTGTGGCGCTCGCGCTGCCCGAAATCGGCGTCATGCTGCCCTCCACGCCCGTGCAGCACCTGCTCCTCGATGCGCTGGGCGACGGCGCCGTGCTCGTCATGACCAGCGGCAACCGCAGCGGCGAGCCCATAGTGGCCGACGACGGCGAGGCGCTCGGCGCGCTTTCGGGCATCGCCGGCGCCTTCCTGGGCAACAACCGCGCGATCGTGGCCCGCTACGACGACTCGGTGGTGCGCGTGCAACGCGGAAACGGGGCAAGCGAAACATCGGAGGAAAACGGCACATGCGGGGTGGGCGTGGAAAACGGCGCTGTCGGCAAGACCCGCGTGCAGCTCGTGCGCCGGGCACGGGGATACGCGCCCCTGCCCCTGTCCGTGCGGCCGGCATGCGGGGAGGCGGGCGCCGGCGCTACGGCAAAAGCCGGCGATGCGGCCGAAAACGCCGCGCCCCCTTTCACCATATTCGCAGCCGGCTCCGAGCAAAAGGCCACTTTCGCCTATCTCGCGACCTCGCACGGCGACGGGCGCGCCTGGGTCTCCCAGCACCTGGGCGACCTGGAGCACGTGGGGGCATGGCGCGCCTGGGAGGAGGCGAAGGGCCGCTACGAGGCGCTCTTCGACCTGCACGCAGACGCGCTGGCCTGCGACCTCCATCCCGAGTACCTGGCAAGCAAATGGGCGCGCGCGCAGGCACGGGAGACGGGCCTGCCCCTAGTGGAGGTGCAGCACCACCACGCGCACATCGCAGCCGTCATGGGAGAAAACGCGCTCGGCGGGCGCGTCCTCGGCGTGGCGCTCGACGGGACGGGATACGGGCCGGACGGCACGATATGGGGCTGCGAGCTGCTGGACGCCTCCCGCGAGGACTTCCGCCGCCTATGGCACCTGCCCGCGTTTTCCCTGCCCGGGGGCACGGCCGCCGTGCTGAAGCCGGAGCGCGCCGCCTTCGGCCTGCTTTCCGCCCGCAGCACCGACCCCGTGGCAGACGACGACCCCGCCGCCTGGATGAACCGGGCTTTCAGCATGGAAAACCCGCAGTGGCAGCCCTTCCTCGACGCGCTTTGCGGGCGAGGGCTCTACGCGCAGATGGTCGAGCGCCGCCTGAACTGCCCGTCCACTTCCTCGCTCGGCCGCCTCTTCGACGCAAGCGCCGTCCTGCTCGACGCGGCAGACGGCGGCCGGATAGGCTACGACGGCGAGCCCGCCTGCCTGCTCGAGGCGGCAGCCGCCCGCGAGTTGGAGGAAACGGGCGTCTCCCTGCCCGCGCCGCGCGAGATCGCGCGGCAAGCCGCATCCTGCCTTGCGCGCCTTGCCGCGGGCAAACCGCTCACAGCTTTCGCCGTCCACCTGCTCGTGGCGCAGACTATCATCGAGGCCTGCGGAAAAGCCCGAGAGGACACGGGGCTTACGCGGGTCGCCCTGGGCGGCGGGTGCATGGTCAACCGCATCGTCCACACGCTGCTCGTCGGCGGCCTCGAGCAGCACGGCTTCACCGTGTACGAGAACATCGAGCTCGCCCCAAACGACGCGTGCCTGTCATACGGGCAGGCGGTCGTCGCGCAGGCGCGTCTCGTGGAAGGCGGCGCGGGCGCCGGGGCCGGTTGACGCCGGAGCCGGTTGGAAACCCGCGCCGGCAGGCGTCTGGCCGGCGGGCCTGCGCATCGCAGATGGGGGCGGCGACAAAACGCAAGACGAAGGAGGGGCGCATGTGCCTGGCGATACCGGCGAAAGTGCTGGATAGAAAAGAAAACGGGATGGCCGAGGTCGATATCCTCGGGGTCACGCGCGAAGTGTGCCTCGACCTCGTGCCGCGCGCGGAGGAGGGCGGCTACGTGCTCGTGCACGCGGGATACGCCATCGAGGTGGTCGACGAGCGCTACGCGCAAGAGACCCTCGACCTCATCCGCGAGATGCCCGACCTCGTGGACGCCGATCACCCGGGCATGGGCGGCGGCGTTTTCACGGCAAGCTGAAGGAGGGGGCGAACATGGCGCTCGACTTGACGGCGTTTCGCGACCCGGCGCTCGGGCGCGAGCTGATAGAGGCCATACGCGAGACGGCGCCGCGTGCGGCGCGAGAGTGCGGCGGCACAGTGCACCTGATGGAGGTGTGCGGCACGCATACCGTGGCCATCGCGCGCAACGGCTTTCGCTCCATCTTGCCCGATTGCGTGAAGCTGGTGAGCGGGCCGGGATGCCCCGTGTGCGTGACGGCCAACAGCGATATCGACACCGTCATCGCGCTTGCCCGCATCGACGGCCTCATCCTGACGACCTTCGGCGACATGAAGCGCGTGCCCGGCTCGACCAGCTCGTTGTCGGCAGAGCAGGCGGCCGGTCGCGATGTGCGCATCGTGTACTCGCCTCTCGACGCGTTGAAGATCGCCGCCGACAACCCGCAGCGCGAAGTCGTGTTCGTGGGGGTCGGCTTCGAGACGACCACGCCGCTGGTCGCCGCCGCCGTGCGCCGTGCCGAGGGGATGGGGCTGAAAAACTTCAGCGTGTTCGCGGCGCACAAGACCGTGCCCGCCACGCTGGCCGCGCTCGTGGACGACCCGGCGGTGGCGCTCGACGCCCTCATCTTGCCGGGGCACGTCTCCACCATCATCGGGGTGAGGCCCTACGAGTTCTTGGCCGCCCGGCACGGCATCCCGGGCGTGGTCACCGGCTTCGAGCCCATCGACTTGCTCAGCTCGTTTCTGCTGCTGCTGAAGATGCTCGCCGAAGGGGAGCCGAAGGTGGTGAACGACTATTCCCGCGCCGTCGCCGATGCGGGCAACGTCACCGCGCAAGAAGCGATCGCCGAGGTCTTCGAACCGTGCGACGCCGTCTGGCGGGGGCTGGGCCTCATACCCGCAAGCGGATACGCGTTACGCGAGAAATATGCCGCCTTCGACGCGGTGAAGCGCTTCTCGCCTTCAGTGGAGCCGACCGTCGAGCCACGCGGCTGCCGCTGCGGCGACGTGCTGCGCGGCTGCATGGCGCCCGACGAGTGCCCCCTGTTCGCGCGCACGTGCACACCCGGAAACCCCGTCGGCCCGTGCATGGTCTCCAGCGAGGGCAGCTGCGCCGCGTTCTACAAGTACCTGCGCTGACGGCACGCCGGCCTAGGACGCCTGAAAAGGCGGCTTCGGTCAACGGAGGCGATTGCGAGAAAGCGGCGTGCCCGGGTGCCCGACGGCGGATTTTCGCCTGTTCACGCCGTGGCCATGAGGGCATCGGCGAGAATCGCGCGGGCATATGCGCCCGTGGATTTGCCCTCCGCCTTCGCTTCCCTCTCGAGCGCCCGTTTCATGGCGACAGGGACTTTGAGGGAAAGCGTCACCGTCTCCGGCGTAGATTTCGGAAGCCTGCCCTCGACGACATCGCCGACGTTGACCCATCCGTCGGGCCATTCGTCACGTTCCAGAGCGCTTTCCCAGCCGGCGATCATCTCATCGGTGACGACCTTGCCGTTCTCGGCGACAATCTCGCTCATGCCTGCCTCCATCCCAGCTCGCGTTTGAACTTCTTCGTCGGCGGCGTCATCGCGTGGAACACGCACCACGCGCCGTCGACATCCATGAACCCTATCAACTCGGCAAAGCTCCCGTCGGGAAGCGAGCCGACGGAAATCCAAAGCGGTGGGTCGTCGGTGCCGTTGCGTTGGCGGCACCTGATCGGATTCTCCCACGCATACGCCACTTCCCTTCGGGTGAGCCCATGCCTGAGGGCGTTCCCGTGAACTCTGACCACTATCGGCTTCCTTTCCTTCCCAAAGAGTATACCTAATCAGTATACCTCATTGAGCACCAATCCTTGGTGGAATCGACGTCAAAGTCTGTGATGCAACCGCATCCGGCGAAAAGCGCCCGCCGACTTATCGGGGGGGATCAGCATGCATCACCGGATGTGCCTTCTCCCCTCCACGTCATGGATCATTTCTCGTCCGCGCACAAAAAAACGCGGACCGCCGCAGCGATCCGCGTTTTTGCCATCCGGCCGCGACAGCCGGCTCGAAGCTTGCATCGACCTCTCAGGCCTCGGTGTAGCCCTTCGTCACGTCGGGGTTCACGGGCACGCCAGGCCCCATGGTAGACGACATCGAGACGCTCTTCACATAGCGCCCCTTGGCCGCGTTCGGCTTGGCGCGCAAGATCTCGTCGTAGAGGGCGCCGTAGTTCTCGGCGAGCTTGGTCGGCTCGAAACTTGCCTTGCCGATGATCACGTGGCAGATGCCGAAGCGGTCGGCGCGGTACTCCACCTTGCCGCCCTTCAAATCGGCGACGGCCTTGGCCACGTCCTGCGTGACGGTGCCCAGCTTGGGGTTGGGCATCAGGTTGCGAGGTCCCAAGACCTTGCCCAGGCGCCCGACCTTGCTCATCATGTCCGGCGTGGCCACCGTGGCGTCGAAGTCGATCTTGCCGGCCTGCACATCGGCGACCAAATCGTCCGAGCCCACGATGTCGGCGCCTGCGGCCTGCGCCTCCTTGGCCTTCTCGCCTTCCGCGAAGACGGCCACGCGCACGGTCTTGCCCGTGCCGTTGGGCAAGCTGATCGAGCCGCGCACCTGCTGGTCGGCCTGGCGCGTGTCGATGCCCAGGCGGAAATGCACCTCGACGGTCTCGTCGAACTTGGCCTTCGCGTTGTCCTTCACGAACTGGACGGCCGCAAGCGGAGTGTAGAGCTTGTCCGCCTCAACCTTTTCCGCGACCTCGCGGTAGTTCTTTCCGTGCTTTGCCATTTCCAAAAACCTCCTTCGTGGTGCAAGCAAGCCGCTTCACGCGCGCTCTCCCACTCTCATGCGGCCTTTCCTCGTGAAAAGCCGCGGATTGCCCTGCAAGTCGAACGCGTTAGTCGAGCGCGCCCTCTTCGATGGTCACGCCCATGGAGCGCGCCGTGCCCGCGACGATCTTCATCGCGGCCTGCACGTCGTTGGCGTTCAAGTCGGGCAGCTTCGTCTCGGCGATCTCTTGCAGTTGCGCCTTCGACAGCTGGCCGACCTTTTCGCTTTGCGGCACGGCCGAGCCGCTCTTCAGCTTCAGCGCCTCTTTGATCAGCACGGCAGCCGGCGGCGTCTTGGTGATGAAGTCGAAGGTCTTGTCCTCGTAGACGGTGATCTCGACCGGGATGATGGTGTTGCCCTTGTCCTGCGTCGCAGCGTTGAACGCCTGGCAGAACTGCATGATGTTCACGCCGTGGGCGCCGAGGGCAGGCCCTACCGGGGGAGCCGGGTTTGCCTGACCCGCAGGGATTTGAAGTTTGATGATGCTATCTACTTCTTTTGCCATTGCCTTGTCCTCACTCATCTCGCGCACGCGGCTTGCGCGCGCGGTTTGCACTCTTTATGGAAAACGCGCCCTCTTACGCGCGAGAAGCCCGCCCTCCACATGGGCGGCACGCGAGAGGATGCGCGAGTTCTTTCACCTTAAATCTTTGCCACCTGCTCAAATGACAACTCGACCGGCGTCTCGCGCCCGAAGATGCTGACCATGACCTTGACCTTGCCGGACTCGGGGCTGACTTCGGAAATCGTGCCGTCGAAATCGGCCAGCGGCCCGGAAACGACGCGCACGACCTGGCCTTCCACCAGATCGGTCGTGGTCTTTTTCGCCACGGTGCCGCCCGTCTTGTGAGCGCCGCGCTTGGTCATCTTCTCGAATTCCTCGCGCGACAGCGGCTCGGGTTGGCCTTCCGCGCCGACATAGCCCGTCACGCCGTTGACGTTGTGCACGGCCACCTGCGTGCGATCGTCGAGATCCATGCGCAGCAAGACATAGCCGGGAAAGACCTTCTTCTCGGTCGTCACGCGCCTGCCGCCGTCGCGGATCTCGGTGACCTCCTCGGTCGGGATCAAGACCTCGAAGATGTTGTCCTCGAAGCCCTGGGTCGCGATCATGCGCTCGATGTTTTGCTTGACCTTGTTCTCGTATCCGGAATAGGTGTGAATGACGTACCACTTCTTTGACATGAAAACCTACTCCCCGCTACGCCAAACCGGCGATCCAGTCCAGCGGAATGACGACGATGTTGTCGATGATGGCGATGTAGACGCCGAAGAAGATGAGCGCGCCCACGACGATGAAGCTCGCGTTGATCAGCTCCTGGCGGGTCGGCCAGGTGACACGCCGCATCTCGGCACGCACTTCGCCCAGGTAGTTCTTTATGCGGGTGAAGATGCCGACCTTTTTGGGCTTGCCGGATGCATCGCGTGCCGGCGTCTGCTTCGAGGCGGACGTGGCAGTGGTCTTTTGCGTGGGTTTTTTCTTTGCGTAGATGGAGGTTTCCGTGCCGGTCTTGCCGGTTTTCTTGCGGGACTTCTCGGACTTGGCCTTGGCAGCCTTCGCGCCCTTGGCGCCCTTCGACGCGTCCTCGCCGGCGGCGCCCTTCGCGTCTTTGGCGGTGTCGTCGTTTTTTTTCAAAGCCATAGTAGAAAACTTTCCATCCGTCGTGCGTTCATGGACGCATGCCGTCTGCGGCATGCGCTGTTCTCTGGTGCGGCAACGACCAAAAAGAGCCGTCGCGCGTATCTCGCGTCTCGCATCTGGCAGGCCAGGAGGGACTCGAACCCCCAACATCCGGTTTTGGAGACCGGCGCTCTACCAATTGGAGCTACTGGCCTGTATGCCGCATGCGAACGATGCTACAGGGTAGCACACCTAGCGAGTCTCGCGGTGCAGAGTGTGATGCCCGCACCACTTGCAGTACTTCTTCTTCTCCATACGATCGGGAGTGTTCTGCTTGTTCTTCTTGGTCGTGTAGTTGCGGCGCTTGCACTCGGTGCAGGCCAACGTGACCAGGGTTGCTACCATTTCTTCCTCCTAAAGCGCAAACCAGCCCGGCGCCCCTCGTGTGAAGAGCCGCCGGGCTCGTGTCATGCGTCAAGCTCGCAAGCTCGCGCGCGTCTTACTCGATGATCTCGGTGACGCGGCCGGAGCCGACCGTGCGGCCACCCTCGCGGATGGCGAAACGCAGACCCTCTTCCATGGCGACGCCGTGGATGAGCTCGCCGGTGATCTCGACGTTGTCGCCGGGCATGACCATCTCGGTGCCCTCGGGCAAGGTGACGGTGCCGGTGATGTCGGTCGTGCGGAAGTAGAACTGCGGACGGTAGTTCGTGAAGAACGGCGTGTGGCGGCCGCCCTCGTCCTTGGTCAGGACGTAGACCTGACCCTTGAATTTCTTGTGCGGGGTGACGGAACCCGGCTTGCACAGAACCTGGCCGCGCTCGATCTCCTCGCGCTTGGTGCCGCGCAGCAGGATGCCCGCGTTGTCGCCGGCTTGCGCCTCGTCGAGGGACTTGCGGAACATCTCGATGCCGGTGACGACGGTCTTTTGCGTCTCGCGGATGCCGACGATCTCGACCTCGTCGTTCATGTGGCACACGCCGCGCTCGACACGGCCGGTGGCGACGGTGCCGCGGCCGGTGATGGTCATGACGTCTTCGACGGCCATGAGGAACGGCTTGTCGACGTCGCGCTCGGGAGTGGGAACATACTCGTCGACCGCGTCCATGAGCTCCCAGATCTTGTCCTGCCAGGCCTTGTCGCCCTCGAGGGCCTTCAGCGCGGAGCCGCGGATGATGGGCACATCGTCGCCGGGGAACTCGTACTCGGTCAGCAGGTCGCGGGTCTCCATCTCGACCAGGTCGATGAGCTCCTCGTCGTCGACCATGTCGCACTTGTTCAAGAAGACGACGATGTAGGGAACGCCGACCTGACGGGCGAGCAGGATGTGCTCGCGGGTCTGAGCCATGGGGCCGTCGGT
>CAVIIZ010000026.1:0-2808 GCA_963642995.1 bacterium
GCTTTCCATTCCCGCGACCATCGAGGCGAACGGGCAGGCGTACACACTCACCTTGCTCGAAGACGCCTGCCTCGCAGACTGCCCGAATTTGCGTTCCGTCGTGTTTCCCGACACCGTCCTCGAGGCGAAGACGATGCTTTTTGCCAACTCGCCCGTTGTCGAAGTCGATCTGGGCAGGAGCATCGAGAAGATAGACGGAAGCTTCGACGGTGCCGGCAAGCTTGCCTCCATCGCCCTGCCCGACAGCTTGAAAATCATCGGCGAGCGTTCCTTCAGGAACTGCGCTTCGCTTTCGAGCATCGCCCTGCCCGAAAGCCTTGTCTCGCTCGGGTCCTACAGTTTTGCCGGCTGCACAAGCCTGAAAAGCGTGTCGTTGCCCGCCGGGTTGGAAAGCGTCGGCTCCCACGCCTTCCAGGGGGCAGGCCTCGAGTCTGTAGACATTGCCGACGGAATCGGGCAGCTCGCCGCACACATGTTCCAGGGGACGCAGATCAAAGAGCTGAGCATCCCCGGTTCCGTTGGAGAGCTGCCCGCCCTTTTCGAAGACGGGTCCTATTTCGAATCGACAAACGGCTCCCTCGTCCGGGTTATGGTCGGCGAAGGCGTCGCTTCTTTAGGCCCGAACTGCTTTGCGGGCTGCAAAAGCCTCGCCGACGTCTCCTTGCCCAGCACCCTCTCCTCCATCGGCGAGCGGGCCTTTTACGGCACGGGCAGCCTGAACGAGCTTTCCATCCCCTCGCAGGTGAACAGCATGGGCACGGGGGTTTTTCAAAACAGCGCCCTGCGCTTCGTGGATTTCCCCCGATGCTCTGTGCCGGACAGGGCCTTCGAGGGCTGCGCACAGCTCGAGCGCGTGGCCTTGCCGTATGGTGTCGACTATATCGGCAAGCGCGCTTTCTACAAGTGCTCTGCCCTGCGATCTTGCGAGCTTCCCGCCTCCGTGAAAAGCGTTTCCTCTGAGGCTTTCCTGACAGACGGCGAGATCCGCGTGGCGCTTCCGGACTGCCAGATCGAAGACGATGCCTTCGCCTCCGAGACGACGCAGCTCGTCGTCGGCGCTGGCACAAACGCGCAGCGCTACGCCCTCGCCCGCGGGATTCCCTTCAATATAGACGAGGGGATCGATCGGCCATGAGCAAAAAGTCGGGACCCGTGCTTGCCGCCCGGGGAAAAGGGGGCGCAGGGCACTCGCCTCGGGGCCGCCGCCTTCTCGCCTCGCTCTCGCGCGCTTTCACCTTCGACGCCGCCCACATCGCATTCCTCACGGCGGCGCTGCTCTTGTGCTGGCTTCCCCTGATCATCATGGTGCAGCCCACGTCAATCGCCCCCGACACGGTGGCGCAGCTGCTGTGGTCACGCGGGTACGCGGCCTTCGATCCTTCATCGCGCGAAACCCTGCCCGGCTATACGGCAAGCGACCACCATCCCTACCTCGCGACGCTCGTCTACGGATTTTTCGACTGGATAGGGCACACGTTGCTCGGCAACGACGCGATAGGTCTTATGCTCTGCGGTGCCTGCCAGGCCGTCCTCACGGCCGCAGCGCTCATGGCCTTGACATGCTATTGCGTCTGCCGCTTGCAGGCGCCCAAAGCCGCGGGCTGGATTGCCTTTGCGTTTTACGCGATAGTGCCCGTATTCGCCATGAATTCCCAGGCCATCGTCAAAGATCTGACCTCGATGCCCTTTTTCATTTGCTGGACGGGCTGCTATCTGGCCATGATCCACCAGGCACGCGACGCGGGCAAGGTCTCCGCGAGAGTGCTCGTCTGTCTGATTGTGTTCGGGATAGCGGGCGCCCTCTTGCGCAAGACACTCGTGTACATCGAATTGCTGGCGCTTCTCGTCGCCCTTTTCGCGCTGAAGGGCAATCGCAAGAAGGTGCTGGGGGGCATGGCGGTTTTGGCCCTCGTCGTCATGCTCGTCGTCCCCAAGCTCGTGTTGCCCGCCCTCAACGTCGCGCCGGGCGGCTCTCAGGAGATGCTCGCCATCCCGGTGCAGCAGACAACCAAGGTGCTGATAGAGCGTTGGGAGGAGGTGCCGCAAGACGATCTGCAGACGATAGCGCGCGTGCTCGACATCGACACCGCAAAGGAGAATTACAACGAGGAGTCGGCCGACAACGTAAAGGACAGGGCGGTCAAGCGCGACGCCTCTCTTCGGGACAAGCTCGCCTATCTTGCGGTATGGGTCAAGCAGGGAATCGCCTATCCGCGCCTCTACTTAGCCGCCGTCAGGTTTCAGAGGCCGCTGTACCTCTACACCGCCGACCCGCAAGCCCAGACCGTGGGCGAGATGCCGTCCGTGCGCTGGGGTTGGCCGGAGAAGGGCGGAAACGACCTGCTGCCCAACTACGATGCATGGGACGGAGGGGGTGTCTACCCCCAGACCGCCGGGCAGCGCACGGCAAGCGCGTACCTGGGCAACACTTGGGCCACGACACCCGTTTTGGGCCTGCTCGTGCGCCATCCGACCTACACCATCGTCTTGCCGCTCATCGCGCTGGCCTTGTGCCTGCGCAAGAGAAGCTGGAAAGCCTTCGTTGCCCTCATCCCGCTTTTCGCCTCCCTATGCGTCATCCTCATAGCACCCGCCTGCCAGGGACGCTACATCTACAACTGCCTCTACCTGGCGCCATTTTTCATCTGCATCCCGCTTTCATCTCTGGCCATCTCGCGTCGCCCCTCCAGACGCGACAGGCGGCGGGAAGGATCAAAAAACCGAGTCCGCCCGCGTTCCAGCTGCCGTGTCCCGGCAAGAGCAGAAGGCGCGGAAGATAAAAAACGCCTGCACGACACCCTGCAGGGC
>CAVIIZ010000026.1:2818-21074 GCA_963642995.1 bacterium
CCGAATCGCAAAGGTCGCGCACGTGCGCGGCGCGATAGGATAGACTTCACGGCAATCATGCGTACAACGGTTTTGCAACCGCACCGGCAGAAAGGAACGCGATGCAACAGTTCAAGCTGTCCAATGTCCTCCTCCACACGTCCTGGCAGTTCCACAAGGCCCCGACCCTGTATTGCGCCGTGGACGGCGAGGAGGCCGTGCTCGCCCCCGTCAAAGGCGGCGACGGCGATGCCTGCGAGCTGCGCGGGCCGGGCACCTTCGACTTCACCACCTTCTTCAACAGCGCCTCCGTGTTCAAATGGCGCCGCTACGCAGACGTCGAGAAAATCTGGCTGCATGTCGAGTTGAAGGGCGCGGCGGCCGGCCTCGTGCAGACCCGGGCGGACTCCTACACCTACCATCCCGAGCAGGTGCCGGGCAGCGCGCTGGACGTCGCGGCCTCGGACGAATGGCAGGCCTTCGACATAGAGCTCGACCTGGACGCCACCGAGGTGGTCCATGCCTTCTCGATCGAGACGAACGGAAGCGTCTGCATACGCAACGGCTACTACTACACCGAAGTCGACTCCTCGCGCCTGCGCGACGTCGAGCTTGCCCTGTGCACGACCACCTTCAAAAAGGAGGAGTACATACAGCGCAACGTCGATGTGATCAGCAAGCGCCTGCTCGCCTCGGGTGAAGACGTGGCAGGCCACTTCCACATGCACATCGTCGACAACGGGCGCACGCTCGACGCCTCGGCGCTGGAGTCCGAGCACATCAGCGTCCATCCCAACCCCAACGCGGGCGGTGCGGGCGGCTTCGCGCGCGGCATGATCGAGGCCATGGAGCAGGAGCCGCGCGCCACGCACGTGCTGCTCATGGACGATGACGTGCGCATCTCGGCCGAGAGCATCATCCGCAGCTACCAGCTCCTCAGAATCGTCAACGACGAGTACGCCGGGGCGTTTCTGTCCGGCGCCATGATGAACATGGACGAGCCCGAGGTCCGCACGGAAGACGTCGGCTACGTCGACGTGTGCGGCAAGTACTTCCCGCTCAAGCCGTGGGAGCGCATGAGCGTGCTGCATGACATGGTCTACAACGAGACCTTCACCGTGCCGGATAGCGTTTCGGAGCGCCCCGACATGGTCGAGCAGTGCTATGCGGCCTGGTGGTACTGCGTCATCCCCGTGGCCGCCATCGAGGAAAACGGCCTGCCGCTGCCCGTGTTCGTGCGCTGCGACGACGTGGAGTACAACCTGCGCTGCCGCCCGCGCCTCATGACGATGAACGGTATCTGCGTGTGGCACGAGCCTTTCAACATGCGCTACAGCGCCGCCGTCGAGCGCTACCAGATGATGCGCAACGTCAACCTCGCCCAGTTCACCACGGGCATGGCCTCCATGTCGGACTTTCACCGCGAATTCAAGCGCACGTTCCGGCTGGACATCAAGAAGTTCGACTACGACGATGCGGAGCTGGCACTCGAGGGCTTCGAGGATTTCCTGAAAGGCCCGGATTTCATCGCGACGCCCGGCCAGGCCGAGAAAAGCTATCTTGCGGCGTTGAAGAAGCAGGAGAAGTTCATGAGCTTCGACGAGGCCCGCGAAGAGCTTGCGGGTCTGGGGATCGACCTCGACAAGATCACGACTTGCGACATATTGAAGCTGTCCAGCGAGACGAAGGGCAGCTATATCGAGCGCTTCAAACGGCGCGTGGTGAAAGAGCAGCTGACCGGGCAGCGCTTCGCCGGCGGTAAATACTACGACGACAAGGCCCCCATCGTCATCGACGGCAAGGGCTTCTACGACCCGGGCGCCAAGATCGACCACCACGACACCATCGTCGCCGTCGACATCGAGCGCAAACGCGTCGCGATCCGCCGCATGGACCACGAGCGCTTCAACGAGCTGTGGAAGCGCTACAGAGACGACCTGAAGGCTTATCGAAACGGCAAGGAACGCTTGAAAAAAGAGTATGCGGCGGCACGCGAAAAGCTCACATCGGTTGCATTCTGGAAGCACTACCTCGGCATAGACGAGAACTGACGCGGCATTCGGCGCTTCGGGGAAATTCGGACGGGCCTACGGGCGCCGGGGCGGGCGATCGTCGGCCGGCGTGTCGTGCTGTTCGAGGAAAATCTTGCGCGTGATGAAGTTGTAGACCATGACCAGGGCGGTGGCGACGAGCTTGCCCGCCCATTCGGCGATGCTGCACACGTCCACGCACGCCCACAGGAAGATCTGGTTCAACACCAGCCCGACGACGCTCAAGACGAAGAAGATGGCGAACTGCTGCATCGCCGTCTGCGTCTCCTTGCCCTGGAAGACGTAGCGCATCGAGGCGGCGTAGTTGAAGACGGTCGAGACGAGAAACGAGATGGCGGCGGCGAGAAGGTAGTTCACCTGGAACAGGTAGGTGAGGGCGAGGAAGATGCCGTAGTCGATGCAAAACGCGATGAAGCCGACGATGCCGAACTTCACTATCTGGGCTATGAGCTTCCCCAATTTCATGGACGTGCCTTCTCCTCGCTTTTCGTGCCTGCTCGCGCTGTTCGCGTCCGTGTTTCGCGTCCCGTGCCGTGTGGCGCGCGGCGTGCAGCTCGCCGCAGCGACTTGCGCGGCATGCGCGGCGTGCGCGAGTATAGCAAGTGCCCGTGACGGCACCGTGTTCGTGTCTGCGATGCCGATGCGGCCGCGCCTTCGGCGGCGGATGGAATGCGGTCCGGCGCTCGCTTTCCGGGGGAGGGGGCGAACGTGTCTTTCGTGTCAGCCTGCCCGAGGGAAAACCGGAAGCGGTTGCGAAGCTCGTCAAGTGCAAAAGTTCTGCGCCTCGTGCAATATCGATGCAGCGAAGTTCTGCGCCTCGTGCAAAATTCTTGCCTTGAAGTTCTGCGCCTCGTGCTAAAATGCTGGTGAGAATAGGTGTAGAAAGAAAGGCAAGCAATGCTCGAGCGAAAGGCGTATCAGGACCTCCTGTCGTGGAAGAATCGCAGCAACGGCTCCACGGCATTGCTCGTCGAGGGCGCGCGTCGCGTCGGCAAGAGCACGCTTGTGCGGGAGTTCGGGGAAAGGGAGTACGATTCCTGCCTCGTCATCGACTTCTTCCAGGCGCCGCAAGAGGTGAGAGGCTATTTCTCGGATCTGCTTTTCGATTTGGACACGTTGTTTCTGTACTTGTCCACGTTTTACGGGGTCGAGCTGTTCGAGCGCAGGTCGCTTCTGATCTTCGACGAGGTCCAGATGTGCCCCGCTGCTCGCGGCGCCGTCAAGTACCTCGTGGCCGATGGCCGCTTCGACTACATCGAGACGGGCTCGCTTTTGTCCATACGCCAAAACGTGCAGGGCATCATCGTGCCCTCCGAGGAAGAGGCCTTGGAGCTCAACCCGCTCGATTTCGAGGAGTTCTGCTGGGCGATGGGGCAAAAGCAGCTCGCCGATCTGGTGAAAGATCGCTTCGAGGCGTTGGAGCCGTTGCCGGACGCGCTGCATCGCAAGGCGTCTGCACTGCTGCGCGAGTACATGTTGGTGGGGGGAATGCCCAAGCCCGTCGACGTGTACGCCGCGCAAAGGAAGTTCGAGCCCGTCGATGCCGAGAAGAGGCGCATATTGGCGCTTTACCGAAACGATGTGGCCAGATTCGCGCATGGGCACGAATTCAAGGTGGCGTCCGTGCTCGACGGCATACCCGGCCAGCTGTCGAAACACGAGAAAAAATTCAAGCTCAGCTCCCTTGGCGTCAACGCCCGCATGAGGTCGTACGAGGAGGCGTTCTTCTGGCTGGCCGACGCGCGCATCGCAAACGTCTGCTATGCGGCGTGCGACCCGTCTGTGGGCTTGTCGCTGAACATGGACAAGACTTCCCTCAAGTGCTACATGGCAGACACCGGCTTGCTGGTGAGCCTTGCCTTTGCCGACGACATCCATACAGACGAGAGCGTCTACCGCCTTGTGTTGAGGGGCGATATAGGCGTCAACGAGGGCATGCTCACGGAAAACATCGTGGCTCAGATGCTGGTCGCCGGCGGCCACAAGCTCTTCTTCTACTCGCAATCCGGCAAAGCCCAAGGCGAAGAACGCATGGAGATAGATTTTCTGGTCAAAAGGCCTTATGTGAATGCCGCCGGCAAACCGAGGATCTCGCCTGTCGAGGTGAAGTCGCCCAGACAGTACGGGACATCGTCGCTCGACAAGTTCAAGGGGCGTTTCGGCAAGAAGATCGGTGTGCAGTACGTGCTCCACCCCAAGCAGCTCAAGGTGGAGGCAGAGCGTGTCTATTTGCCTCTCTACATGGGGTTTTGCCTTTAGGGCAGCGCTTGCATGGCCGGGACCCGGAGTCTGCTGCCCGCCCCGCCCGCGCTCGCCGCTGCCGGCCTGCGCCGTCTACCGGCCCGTGCCTTCCTGGTAGCTGCGCTCGGTGTTCACCTGCCAGATGCGCGCGCGGTCGAAACCGGGGTCGAGCAGCGCGTCGGCGGCGAGGAAACCCGTCATCATGGAATGGTCCATGTTGTTGTAGCGGTGCTGGCCGTTGCGTCCGGCGCACAAAAGCCAAGGGTGCGCGTCCAGCCAGGCGGCAAGCTCGCCGATGTGCGCGTAGCTGTCGAAATAGGCGGGATAGGCCTTCGGCACGCGCGCGACGTGCGAGTCGAGGACGGGGGCGTTCGCGGCCAGCACGCCGATGCGCAAAAGCTCCGCGTGCGCCTGCGCGACTATCGCGGCGTCGTCCGTGTTCCAGAAGGCGTCGCCCTCGTCGCAGAAGTACTCCAGCCCGAGCCACACCGTGTGCGCGGGATCGGGCAGAAGATAGGGCGACCAGTTGTTGAAGACCTGGATGCGCCCGAGCTTCACCTGCGTGTCCTGCACGTAGATCCAGTTGTCGCCCACGAGGCCGCCCAGCCCGCGCGAGGCGGGCGAGGGCTGTAGCGCGAGCTTGTCCGTGAGCAGGCCCGCGGTGAGGAAGCTGCGGTAGGGCAGGTGCGCGGCGATGCGCGCGATGCGGCCCGGCACGTCGTCCATGGCGGCGACGAGGTCTTTGAGCGGCATGGTCGAGACGACGAAGTCCGCCGCGTAGGAGCTGCCGTCGTCGCAGAGGAGGGTGACGGGGGCGGGCGTGCCGGCGCTGCGGGCGGCCCCGTTTTCCGTTTGGCCGCTTCTCGCGGCCGCCGCCGGCGTGCCCTCGTGTGGCGCGCCCTCGTGCAGCGCGCGCACCTGCTTGCCGAACTCGATGGCGCCGCCCATTTCCTCCACTTCGCGCGCCGCCTGCTCCCACAGCTGCCCCGGTCCCAGCTTCGGGTACTCGAACGAGTGGATGAGGGAGGTCTCGACGCTTGCGTCTGGGCAGGCCCCCTCGCCCTGCCCGTCGCCGTCTTCGCGCCGGGCGCCCCCGTGTTCGCGCCCGTCGGCTTGCCCGCCGGCGCCCTCGTGCTGCGGACGCCGGGAGGCCAACGCGTCTTTTAGCACGGCCGCGACGGACAGCCCCTTCACCCGCTGCGCGCCCCATGCGGCGTCGATCTCGCGCGGGTGGCGCCCCCAGAGCTTTTCGGTGTAGCCCTCGAAGAAGATCTCGTAGAGCGTGCGCCCGAAGCGGTTGATGTAGAAGTTTTCCAGAGAGTCCTCGGGCAGCGGGTGCAGCTGCGCGGCCAGGTAGGAGGCGGCGACCTTGGCCATGCGCCCCGCCCCCAGCTGCCGCATCGTCGCGGCCGACAGCGAGAGGGGGTAGTCGAACAGCGCCCGGTCGTAGTAGATGCGCGAGAGGCGCTGCCGGTGCAGCATCACGCGGTCGCAGGCCTCGGGGTCCGGGCCGCCCGGCGCGAGGGGCACTGCGCGGCCCAAGGCGATGTCGTCTTTGGAGGGCGCCCCCTGCACCGGCATGCGCTCGTGCCACCATTTCACGACGCGCGGCTCCTTCGAGAAGAAGCGGTGCCCGCCCATGTCCATGCGCAGGCCGCCGTAGACGACGGTGCGCGAGATGCCGCCCACTTCGTGCGACGCCTCGAGCACGGTCACGTCGTAGCGGCCGCCGCCCCGCGCGAGGAGCTCGTGGGCGGCGGCCAGCCCGGCAGGCCCGGCGCCTATGACAAGAACCCTCTTCTTCAAGGAAACCGCGTGTCCTTTTTCGCCTTCTCGCTTCTTCGCCCTGCGCGATGCTGCTCGCGCGGGGCGGCCTTTTCATGCGGCGCCGCCTGCGCGAGCCCGCCTGCGCGGCGCTACTCGTCGTCGTCGTAGCTGTTGCGCCTGCCCGTGGTGCCCGAGCTGCTGTTCGTGCGATAGCCGTTGCTCGAGTTGTCGGTCTTCAACGCGTCGTCGTGGTACTCGATTTTTTCGTCGGTGGTGGGGAAGTCCCGCGTCGGCTGGCCCTTGAGCGCGGCGCTCATGTAGTTGCGCCACATGGGAGCGCATATCGTGCCGCCGTACATGCCGGTGCTCTTCTCCTGACGGTATCCGCACCATATGGCCGTGGAGTACTGGGGGGTGAAGCCGCAAAACCACAGGTCGCGCGAGTTTTCCGAGGTGCCCGTCTTGCCCGCGGCCTCCTGCCCGCTCGACAGCTGCGCACCCGTGCCCGTGCCGCTCGTGACGACTTTCTCGAGCATCTTCGTGGCCTCCTGGGCGACCGCCGCGCTGATCGCGCGCGTGCCCGAGTCCTGCTCGGCCTCGTAGACGGTATTGCCGCGGTTGTCCACGATCTCGGTGATGGCGACGGGGTCGTGGTGGATGCCGCCGTTGGCGATGGTGGCATAGGCGTCGGCCATCTCCAGCGCGTTCACCCCCTGCGCGCCCAAGGCGATCGAGTCGTAGGCCTTCAGCTCGGAGGTGATGCCGCAGGCCTTGGCCATGCTCACCACCTTGTCGGCGCCGAGCGCGTGCACGAGCCGGGCATAGACCGTGTTGACGGATTGCGTGGTGGCGCTGCGTATGGACATGCGCCCCCCGCCTTCGCCCTCGACGTTGCGCACCACCCACGCCTCGGCGTTCTCGCCTTGCTCTATGTAGGCGGGGGAGTCCGAGTTGAAGGTGGTGGCGGGGTTGACGCCTTCGGCAAGCGCGGCCAGCAAGGTGAAGGGCTTGAACGCCGAGCCTGCCTGCCGGCTCATCTGGGTGGCGAGGTTGAACTGGTCGCGTTCGTAGTCCTTGCCGCCCACCATGGCGACTATGTAGCCGTTGTCGGGGTTGATGGACACGAGCGCGGCGTCGAGGTTGTTGTTGCGGTACTCGAGGCTGCTGTTGATGGCGTCGTTGGCGGCGTTCTGGCAGTTCACGTCAAGCGTCGTGTAGACGGTCAGGCCGCCTTGCGCTATCTCGGAAGACGAGAACCGCGTGTCGTTGTTTATCGTCGAGCGTATATAGTCGACGAAATGCGGGGCGATGTTGCTGATCTCCTCGTCGTCGGTTTTCTTCTCGGCAAGCTGCGGCCGGTCGTCGATGACCGCGTCGTATTGGGCTTGCGAGATGTAGCCGTTGCGCAGCATGCGCTCGAGCACGGTGGCGCGCCGTTTCAAGGCCGCGTCGTAGTGCACCCTGGGGTTGTTGGCCGTGGGCGATTGGGGGATGCCCACGAGCATCGCCGTCTGGCTCAAGGTCAGGTCCTTTGCCGAGCAGCCGAAATAGTCGCGGGCCGCCGCCTCGACGCCGTAGCAGTTGTCGCCGAAGTTCACGACGTTGAGGTACATCATCAGTATCTGGTCTTTGCTGTAGATCTCCTCGACTTTGCAGGCCAGGTACATCTCGCGGATCTTGCGCTTGGCGGAGATATCGTTCATCTCGTCGAGCAATATGGTGTTGCGCACGAGCTGCTGGGTGATGGTCGAGGCGCCTTCCGAGGACCTGCCCGCCGCGGTGTTCACGAACACGGCGCGCAGGATGCCCATGGCGTCGACGCCTCCGTGGCTGTAGAAGCGCTCGTCTTCCGTGGCCACGATCGCGTTCTTCACGTCGGCGGTCACCTCGTTGTCGCCTATCTCGATGCGGTTCTCGAGGTAGAACTTGCCGAGCACCGTCTGGCGGTCGGCGGCCAGCACCGTCGTGTAGCCGCTCTTCGCGTAGACGTCGATCTTCGAGTAGTCGGGCAAGTCGACAAGCCAGGCGCTGCCCACGAACAAGACGGCCACGACCATGGCGCCGACAAGGCACGCGGCCGCCCCGAACACGCATAGGAACGCGAGCGGCTTTTTCTGTTTTCTGCTCGCGCGCCTTTTCCTGCGGGTTCGTGTCGACACGTGTGCGCTCCTCGTGGACGGGACGGTTTCCGCGCTATTATGCCCCAATTCTCACGCGCGGGCGACGCGCGCGGGGCGCATGGCTCGGCGACGCGCGCGGGACGGCTCGGCGGCGCATGCGGCAGGCGCGCGAATCTTGCCCGGCGCCGCTCACTCCTCGTGCTCAGATCCTGCGCCTTCTTTCCTGCGCTTGCGCGAGGCGTAGAGGTAGGCGAGGTTTGCGGCTGCAGCCGCGGCTATGGCGACGAGCAATACCCGCCGTGCCGTGTCTCCCGTGGCGGCCGCCGTGTCCGAGGTTCCTTCTTCCGCCGTCGTGTCCGCCATGGGCTGCTCTGCTTGCGGCTCTTGCGGGGTCGCGGGCTCTTGCGGCTCTTGCGGCTTTTGCGGCTCTTGCGGGGCCTCGGGCTCTTGCGGGGTTGAGGGCTCTTGCGGCTCTTGCGGCGGGGAGGCCTGTTCATCTTGCACGTAGACGGTCTGGTCCGCATTGTCCAGATCGGCATGCTCGGCGATCGTGGCGCCGTCTGCGGCGCTCGCCGTCTCGAACGCGACTATCTCCTTGCCCGCCAGTCCCGTCGTGTCCAGGTCGAAGGCGACCTCCACCGTGCCGTTTGCCTCTTGCGCGGTGAAGTCGGCCTGCCCGCGCACCTCCTCGCCCGACTGGTCGAGCACGGGTGTTCCCGTCTCCTTGTCCATGAGCACCCCTTTCACCGCAAGCTCCTGTCCGGGCGCAAACCCGGTGTAGGCCACCGTGTCCACGAGCGTGACGCGCGTTCCCGTCTCCAGCATCTTGTCCGCCGGCTTGCCCGCACCTGCGTGCGCCTGCTCTTGCGCCCGCGCCTGTCCTCGCTCCTGCTCCTGCTCCTGCTCCCGCGTTTGTCCTTCTTCGTCTCCTTGCTCCTGCGTCTGCTCCATTCCCGCATTCCCCTTTTCGGATTCCTGCGTTTCTCCTGCCGTCTTCTCCTCGTCTTCGGCTTGCGCGGATTCGCCTTCCCCCGCGTCTTCGCCTCCATCGGCGCTCTCGTCGCTTCCCGCGTCCTCGCCTCCGTCGGCGCCGTCCTTCTTGTCTTCGGTCCCTGTCTGCCCGTTGCCGGCCTTTTCGACGCGCGCGAGCCTTGTCTGCAGGGAGACGACGCGCACGGTCTGGCTTGCGCTGTCGAGGTCCGCATGCGCGGCAAGCTGCTCTTCGCCGGCGAAAAGCGTCTCGAACACGACCAGCTCGTGTCCTGCCAGCTCTGCCGTGTCCACCTCAAAGCCCACTTCCACGTGCCCGTCGGTCACGGGCGCCTCGAATTCGAGACACGCCCCCGTCTTTTCGCCGTCTGCCCCCCGCACGGCCTCGCCCGTCGCCTTGTCCATCAACACTCCCTCGAGCCGGTAGCTTTCCCCCGGCTCCAAGTTGGCGTAGGCCACCGTGTCCACGATGCGCGCCGCGTCGCCTGCGACGAGGAACTTGTCGCCGTCTCCTGCGTCCGTCGCCGTCGTGTGCAGCGTGGGCGGCTGGGGGTTGCGGTAGTCGATGACGGTCCCCAGGTCGTAGCCGCGCGCGAAGACGGAGGCGTCCGCGTAGACGCTCAGCTGGGTGCTGAACAGCCGGTAGCCCTCGTTGGCCTCGCAGGGCAATTCGTAGAGCAGGTAGTCGCCATACGGCAGGGCGCCCCGCCCGTCATCGGCTGCCGCCTGCCCGCCGTCCTCGCCAAGCCCAAACCACGTGCCCGTGCGCCCCGGCTCGCCCGCGGCCTCTATCGCAGCGCCCGATATGCGCACCTCGCTGTTCACGAGCGCCTTCACCATCTCGAGCGAGGGCGCTGCCGTCTCATCGCCTTGCGTCTCGGCGCCGTCCGCCGCGCCGTCTTGCGCCGCGCCTTGCACGAGCAGCGCGTCGAATGCGTTCGTGGCCGTGCTGTGCAGTGCGAGCCCGCATTCCGTGTCGATGGCGCCGTTGCCGTCGGTCACCAGCACATGCGTCTCGCCCGTCCCCTCGTTCACCAGCGCGAACGGCACGTGCGCGAGCGCCTCCGAGCTGCCCTCGCCCTTCTTTTGCAGGCGCAGGTCGTTGCGCGCGACATAGTTGGAGAAGACGTTGGAAAAGCTCGCGAACGCTTTGCCCTCGCGCACCTGGAAGGCCCGCGCCGCCCCGTCGCTCAGCAGATACGAGCGGTTCGTGGCCGTCTCGGCTATCTCGTAGTCGCCATACGGCAGGCAGTCGAGGCTCGTCGCCGCGCGGTAGCAGCGGCGCTGCTCGTCCCAGGCGGTCTCGATGCGCTTCACCACGCGCCCCTTGCCGTAATCGGCGCCGTCCACCCGCACGTCGTGCGCGGAGATGTTCGTGATGGTGAAGACGATGCCCGAAAGCGAGCTGTGCTCCTTGTCGGCGCTGTCATGCGCGCTGCCCCCGAGCGCCTCGCTTTCCCCCAGCTCCGCGTCGCGCTTGACGATTTCCACGCCGCCGCGCTTCACCCGGTTGGGCACAGTTGGCGCGTTGAAGGCCTCGACCGTCTCCACCGTCGCCCGATCCCCCTTGCCCCGGATCTGCTGCACGACAGCCCCGGCGTCCCCCAGCTCGTAGCCTTCCGGCGCCCGGGTCTCCTCCACGCTCACGGTGCCGAGCGGCACGCAGGGCCTGCCCGCTGAGTTGCGGTAGAACGCATCGCCTGCCGCCTTGTGCGCGTCGTCGAGGCGCGCCTGCCCGTTTCCGTCGGTCTTCAGCACCCAGGAGCGCGTCGCCTTCTTCGGCAGCGAGCCCTTCTCGTAGTAGCCGTCGTAGTAGCTCACGGTGAACTCGGCGCCCGCGAGCTTCGCCGACCCTTGCGGCGCCGCCCCGCCGGTATCCCGGTCGATTTTTCTCACGACGAGGTCTATCGGGTTGTTCGGGACGGTCTGCACGCTGTCCACACCCGACGTCTCCTTGCTCCTCACCTCCACGCCGTGCGCCTGCACGTCGAGGGCGTATCCCGTCGATGCCGATATCTCCTTCACCCAGTACTGCCCGACTTTCAGCTCGTCGCTTTTCGCGTATCCGCTGTCGTCGGTCGAAAGCTGCGCCACCTGCTGCGTGCATGCCTCGTCGGAATAGACGCCGTAGACGGCGCCGCCGAGGGCATAGCAGGCGTTCGCATTCGTGATGTCCTCGTTTCCGCTGTGCTTTCGCAGCTCGATCCAGCCCTTTTGCTTTGCCACGCGAAACCTCGCCACCTGCGAGCAGGTCTGCCCGCCGTTGTCGCCGCCGAGCTTTGCCATGAAGGCCATGGTGATGGTCGAAGCCTCGCGGTCTATGGCGACGACCTTGGTGTAGGAGGTGCATATGCCGCCGTCCGCGGAGAAATCGAAGGGGTTTGCCGCGTGCGTGCATATGGCCGAGAACATGCGCATGTACGGCTTCTGCCCGTCTTGCGCCGTCTCGGAAAAGCGCCAGTCAAGGCTCGTGACGCCCTCGTTGCCGGCGTCTTCGTGCGAGATGCGCAGGCTCCTCGCCGTCCAGCCGTTCTCGATCCCGTATTTGTAGCCCGCCGTGTCCAAGCCGACGTCCACGACGCCGGCGTCGTCTTCGGGGATGAGGAAGGACATGTTGTAGGCGATGCGCGCGCCCGTCGGGTAGCGGTCTCCTATGCGCTCGAAGTTCGAGTCGCCGTTCATTTCGTCCCATGCCTGCTGGCTCACGGACACGCCGTTGAGCGGGGTGGGGTAGTAGACGTGGTCGACGTCGCGTCCGGGAAACGTGTTCGAGCCGGACGAGTCGACGTAGACGGTCGAGCCGAAGGTCCAGCCCTCTCCGATTTTGTCGAGGTCGAGCCCGGAGAACTCGACGCCCGGCACGCACTCCATCTCGGAGACCGCGGCTCCAAGCAAGGCCCGCCCGCTCGAGAGGGCGGGCACGTCCGCGCCGTGCGCCTCGTAGCAGACCTCGATGCTGCCTGCCGCCGCTGCGGGCACGGAGATGCCGAGCACGCCCGTGGAAGCGTCGTAGCCCGCGACCGTCGCGTCTGCCTGCACCGCCCCCGCATCACCCGCGCCGGCCGCCCCGGACGCGCTGCCCGCCACGGCCGCCGCGCCGTCGTTCACCCTCACGCTGATGCTCTGCGCCTCGATGAGCGACGCCTCCTCTGCGCAGGCGAGCTGCACGTATGTCTCGTTGCCGAAGAAGCTGCCCGCCGTCGCCGCGGTGAAGGCCTCGCCCGTCGCGGAGTCGACGACGCGCGCCGTGCCCGAGACGGTCGTGGCGGCCGCATCGGCGTCGGCGGTGAAGAGCAGCTGCGCCTGCATGGCGCACCCCTGCTCGTGGGTCTCGTCGGCCGGCGTGTAGCCGTCCACCGCGGCCTTGGGGATGTAGGCGATGCCGCTTGCCGCGTCGTAGACCACGCCGTCCACCGCCTGCCCGTCGTAGGTGTCGCGCGCAAACGCCCAGCCCCTCGCCGCGCCCGCCATCTTCGTCTCGTGCACGGCGTCGAGCTTGGCGGCGTAGAAGTCCGCGTCGCCGAACTCGTAGACCGCCGATTTCCATTCCAGCTGCGTCAAGAAGACGTCTGCGGCCGCCTTCGGGTCCGCCATCAGCTCGTCGACGCCCTGCCCGTCCGAGTATTTCGCCGCGTCCACGAAGGTCGCCTTCGTGCGCACGCGTTTTCCCGTGTCGGCCAGCTGCGCGCTTGCGAAGCGGGCGAGAAGCGCCGTCCACCAGTCCACGTCCGCGCCGTGCACGGCTCCCGTCGTGTCCACCTCGGCCGACAGCTTCTCGGCCACGGAAAACGCCCGCGCCTCCAGCGTGTCGCCGTCTCCCCGCGCCGCCGCCGCGCCCGCAGCCCGCGCCATCGCCGTCGCGGCCATCCCGCAGCCCGCGACGAGCGCGAGTGCGAGAACCGCCGCCGCGAGCCCCTTGTGCCCGCGCATTCGGCGCGCCTTGCGAAGCCGCGGCCCTCCCGGCGCCTTGCGCCGCCGCGCCTTCGCCGCCGCGACCCCCGCTCTTTCGTGCCGTCTCTTCAATTGCGTGTTCGCGCGCGTGCGCGCCTTCCCCTTGCGCAGATTCATCATGCGCCCCCTTCGTGTGCCTGTGCGTCGTCTTCCGATGCGGCGCATGGCATATCCCGCATGCCGTGCGGCTCGTGCCCGCGACTCGATGCCGCGCGTTTCGCGTGCCATGTGGTGTCCGGCGCGCAGATGCCGTATGCGCCGCCCCGAAGAGACGCTGCTTGATTGATGATGTGGTTGTCGCGCGTTTCGCGCAGCCCCGTGCGGACTCTCACCCCGCGCTAGAGCTGTGCATGCGCTGTGGAAGATGCGTGAAAACCCGGTGCGCCGCATGTGCGCCCGCAACTTGCGAGCCGGCCGGATCGCGTGCCCCGAAGGGCGCGCCGTGTGCAAGCTGGCGGCCGACGTGCCCGCCCCCGCGCATCTTCACCGAGTATAGCGCCTGCCGCCTCTCCGGAGGCCGACGTTTTCAGAGAAGTTTCAGCGCCTCCGCCTAGAGTGCGTGGTATAAACCGAGAGCAGGCCGGCGGGCGCGCCGCGCCGCATGTCGCACCGTCTTGTCGCGCACCGCGCCGCCCGCAGCCGCGCCGCACTCCGAAAGCGAGGACGAGCATGAACATCTTGCTGGCAGAAGACGAGCAGCGGCTCGCGAATGCCGTGGGCCAGATATTCAAAGAGCACAAATACCAGGTCGACATCGTCTACGACGGGCGCAGCGCGCTCGACTACGTCACGGCAGGCGACTACGACGTGTTCGTGTGCGATGTCATGCTGCCCGGCATGGACGGCTACTCCATCGTGCGCGAGGCCCGCCGCGCAGGGGTGAACACCCCCACCATCATGCTCACGGCGCGCACCTCGCTGGCCGACAAGGTCACCGGCCTGGACGCCGGCGCCGACGACTACCTGACCAAGCCCTTCCAGCCGGCCGAGCTGCTCGCGCGCATCCGCGCCCTCACCCGCCGCGTGGGCGAGGTGGTCGTCGACGAGCAGAAGAAAGGCGACCTCGAGCTGGACCTGTCCACCTACGACCTGTCCTGCGGCGACAAGACGGTGCGCCTGTCCTACAAGGAGTTCGAGGTCTTGAGCCTGCTCATGGAAAACTACGGCCGCACCGTCTCCAAGGACACGCTCATCAGCCGCATCTGGGGCGTCGAGTCCGATGCCGGCGACAACAACGTCGAGGCCTACATATCTTTCTTGCGCAAAAAGCTCGATTTCCTCTGCTCGGCCACTAAGATAGTCACCCAGCGCAAGGTCGGCTACCGTCTGGAGGGCGAGTAAGATTCTCGAGCATTTCCGCAGACGCTTCATCCTCATCACCGTGGCCCTCGTGGGGGTCATCTCGTTTGCCGGCTTTTCCGTGGCCGGCGTGGTGGTGTGGCAGGGGCTGCGCGCCGAGATGGACGCGGCCTTGCAGAAAGCGGTCTCCGCGGGCTTCGACAATAGCGCCGCTCCGCATCTGGGTTTCGGCTTCTTCGCCGCGACGGACCTGCAAAACGCGGGCGGCGACGACGCGGCCTCCTCGTCTTCGGGCGCCTCCGACGCCTCCTCCTCGTCTGCGGGCTCCGCAGACGCCTCGGGCTCCTCCTCCTCCGATTCTTCCTCGAGCGCAAATTCGGACACGGGCGCCGGGCGCGCCTTCTCGAGCGTGCCCGTCTGCGTGATGGTGGTCGACGCCGACGGGGACGTGTCCATGGCGAAGAGCAGCACCGCCTCCATCTACGCCGCCATACGCGAGACGGTCGTCGCGCAGGCCCTGGGCGGCGGCGCCCAAAGCGGCGAGCTTGCCAGCTACGGCCTCTGCTACCGCATAGGCGAGACGGCCCCGAACGGCGAGAGGCGCGTGGCCTTCGCCGATATCTCCGAGCTGCGAAACGACGCGTTCACGAAGATCGCCGCCCTGTTCGCCGGCTGGCTTGCCCTCATGGCGGCCATCGTCGTGGTCAGCTTCTTTCTCTCGCGCTACGTCTCGCGTCCGGTCGTGCGCGCGTGGGAAGACCAGCAGCGCTTCATCGCCGACGCCAGCCACGAGCTGAAGACGCCGTTGACCGTCATGTTGGCCGACGCGTCCATCTTGCAGGCCAGCCCCGACAAGACCGTGGGCGAGCAGCGCGCCTGGGTCGACAGCATCGAGGCCGAGGCGACGCGCATGCAGCAGCTGACCGAGGACATGCTCACCTTGGCGCAGGCAGACGCCGGCGTCGACGTGAAACAGGTGATGTGCGACGTCGATTTCAGCCGCGTCGTCTTGGGCGTGGGGCTGCAGTTCGAGGCGGTGGCCTTCGAGCGCGGGCTGCAGTTTTCCAGCGAGGCAGACGAAGGCCTGCACGTTTCGGGCGACGAGCGCAAGCTCGAGAGCCTGGTGAAGACCCTGCTCGAAAACGCCTGCAAGTACGCGGGCGAGAAGGGGCACGTGGACATGCGCCTCTCCAAGGCGAAAGGCCATGCCGTGCTTGCCGTGCGCAACGACGGCGACCCCGTGCCCGCCGAGGACCTGCCGCACCTCTTCGACCGCTTCTACCGCTCGGACAAGGCGCGCGCGAGCGGGGCTGCCGGCGAGAGCGCGAGCTTCGGGCTGGGGCTTTCCATCGCGAAGGCGACGGTGCAGGCCCACGGCGGCTCCATTTGCGTGGCAAGCGGCGCGGGCGCGGGCGCGGGCAGCGCATCCGGCGCAGACGGCGCGTCCGGCACGACCTTCACGGTGAAGCTGCCCCTGGCAAAGCCCGCCAAGGCGCCGAAGTAGCCGCGCCTCGGTTGACCCGCCGCCTGCCGCCATTTACCCTATCCGGGGCGTGGCACGCTTTGCATCTGCCGCGCACGCGAGGCGCCGCATCTGGTGCGCGCAACGCGCAACGCGCGGCGTTTCGAAGACGGCGGCAGAAGGGCATGGCGGGCAGATGACCCCATACGAGTACATGCGCGGCGACAGGGCGTATTTCGAGGATTTCATATCCCGCGCGACGTACCATTCCAACGCGATCGAGGGCAACACCCTCTCGCTTGCCGAGACCTACGCCATACAGTTCAACGACAACTCCATGACGGTCCACACCACCGCGCGCGAGCTTCACGAGGCGATCAACCACAAGTACGCCCTCGAGGCGGCGATGGCGTCCGGCCCGGGGGCGGAGCTTTCGGAGCCGTTGGTAAAGCGCGTCGCCGCGCTCGTGAACAAGAACATCCACGAGACGGCGGACTACAGGGCCGTCCAGATCCTCATCGTGGGCGCGGAGCATGTGCCGCCCGCGCCCGGGCAGGTGCGCCTGCAGATGGCGGAAAACGTGCACCTCTACAACCGCGACGTGCGCGCCGGCCGCGACCCGTTCGAGCGGGAGGCGGAGTTCCACGTCAAGTTCGAGCTCACGCACCCCTTCGAGGACGGCAACGGCCGCACGGGCAGGATCTTGCTCCAACGCGGCCTCATGGCCTCCGGGTGCGCGCCCGCCGTCGTGAGAAAAGAGCAGCGCGCAGAGTACCTGAAGGCGCTGGAAAACAGGGACGTCCATGCGCTGGAGCAGCTTTTGCGCGACGCGTCGGCCGCGGAAACCGAGCGCATCGAGGCCTTCGAGCGGCGCGGCCCGGCGCAGGCCTGACCCGTTTTCACGCGGGACGCGGCTCCTTTCCCCGGCTCGGCGCTTTCCCGCAAGCCGCAACACCGCCCCCGTTGCGCCGCCGTCCGCAACAATTCGTGTTCTCGTAGAAAATCGGCTGGATGAAATTCATGTTCTCGTCGAAAACAGCTTGAATGAAATTTGTGTTTTCGTAGAATACGGGCGATTTGAAATTTCGATTCTCGTAAAAGGAGCGCTAGTCCTCCGGCTACAAGACGCACAAGTCCCTCGACTACCTCTCCGAGAAGTACTCGGGGCTGAAGATGGACGAGAAGGTCGTCGTGCACACGAAGGACGTGAGCCGCGAGGGGCAGGTCGTCTACCTTCCTTTGTACATGGCGATGTTTCTGTAGGGGGAGGAAACGCGTCTCGCGAGCAACGTAGACGAGGAGAGCCGCCGGTTCGATCGCCGAGACGAAGGCCACGCGAAACCCCTTCGGCTTCCTTGTGGCATGTGCCGAGTTAAGGGGGTAGAATAGCAAGAAAAATACGAAAAGTACCCCGTTAACTAGCGCCAACCCAACAAGCACCTCCTCGCCAAGCGACGGCAAGCAATGCGGGGGACGCCGATGAAGCAGCACGGAGGCTTCGATGAACTTGTACAGGCGAGAGAAGTACTTGGGCAAGATCAGACCCTTTTTCCACGACGAGGAGATGATCAAGGTCATAGTCGGCGTTCGCCGCTGCGGCAAGTCGTGCATCATGCAGACAATTGCAGAAGAACTCGCCGACGACGGCGTCTTCGGCTTTTATTTTGCCGGGAACACCGACAACAGGATCAACTACGGGCCTGCGCTCGAAAACGTCGTCTACCACGCCGCGCGCTCGAAAGGCTGCGCTGTCAGCGTCGGCCGCATCGGGGCTTTGGAATGCGATTTCGTGTTGAGGGGATCGCGGGAGGAATATTCGTACGTGCAGGTCGCGATGACCATCGCAGATCCTTCCACCGAAGAGCGCGAATACGCGCCCTTGGAGAAAATCAGGGACAACTATCCCAAGTACCTCTTGACGATGGACCGGCTGCTGCAGAGGAGAAACGGCGTGAAGCACCTGAACATCGTCGATTTCATGGCAGCCGGCGAGGATTTCTAGACGCGGCGCGTGGTTGTGTCGTGCGGCGTCTCGCGCCGAGCGTGGGCCGAGCGGCGGGTCGCGCTTTTTTTTCACTGTGATAAACTGGGAAAATCTAGCTTTTTGAAGAGGGTGCCGCGCTGCATCGCGGCGCCCCCCGTTTGCCGGCTGCGCCGGCGGGCGGATGCGCGGCGCATGGTTTCGCGGGCTTGCGGACGCAGGCTCGCGCCCGGCGTGTTTTCGAGACGATGGTTTTGGCGGGTGATGTGCATGGAGAAGACGAACAGGGCAGACGAGGAAAGGCAGCCGGCCGCGAAAGGTGCGCAGCTCGGATACTCGAAGAGCCGCAGGCCGCGTTCGCGCAAGGCGAGGCGCGCGCTGGCGGCGCTTGCCGTGGTCGTGCTGGCGGCGCTTG
>CAVIIZ010000027.1:0-19315 GCA_963642995.1 bacterium
CCGTTGTGGAGGCGGACAGCCCGAGGGCGCTCGTGGCGGTGATGGTGGCGCTGGTCGTCGGCGTCGCGCCCACCGCGACCGTGACGGTGCCGTCGGCGGCGACCGTCGCCACGCTCTCGTCGCTCGATGCCCAGCTCGTTGCCGTGTGGCAGCTCTTGAACGAGGATGCCGACGCGGAAGGCTCGAAAGCGGCGGACAGGGAGACGGTCTTGCCGGCGTCTGCCGTGACGGTACCGCCCGTCTTGTCCTCTCCCCCGGACGTGATCTTCATCGAGGCGGGCACGGAAAACGTGCCGAAATGGCTCGCCACGTTTCCGGTCTGCCAGCTGGCAAACGAGGCGGCGTTTTCGGAAAGGTAGTAAATGGTGCTGTTCACGTTGTCCGTGAGCGGAGAGCCGTCGCCCAGCTCGTCCAAGGCGTCGCAGCCGGGCGCGGCGCCGAGGAAGTAGAAGTCCGGCCCGCCTTCGCTCGGATCGGCAAAGGGCCAGTCCACGTAGGTGACCGTCGCGGGAATGGTGGTGCTCTTCTTGCCGGAGGTACCGCCCTCCATGGCCGTGACGGTGAACGTCGTGCCCCTGAACTCGACGGTGGAGGGGATGATAAGGTCGTCGGGCACGTTCGAGATGCTGTAGCCCGTGGCGTACTTGTTGATTGTGGCCGTCTTGTCGCCCGTGTCCAGCCGGTAGTTGAAAAAGCCGATGTCGGCGCTGGCCACGGCCCGCAGGGCGTAGGTGGAGTCCGCCGCGCCCTCGACGTCGGCGCCTGAATCAGATGCCTGCGCGTCCGCCTTCGTCGCGTCGCCAGCCGCCTGGCCGTCTGCCCCGGCGGCCGCCTTCGCCGTGGCGGCTATCGCCTGCGCGGAGGGCATGCAAAACGATATGCACAGCGCAAGCGAGCACACGACCGCGAGCAGCTTGTGCAGCGACCCCCTCCCGAACACGTTTTCCGACAGCTTCCTCTTGCTCATGCCCGCTCCCTTCCTCGATGCGAAAAGCCCTGCAAATACACCGTGTCCTCCCCGAGAAACCGCAGCTTCCGCGATGGCGGAGAACTGTTTTCTCCGAAAGATAAATATGATGTATCTTAGGCCGCATGAATCTGGGTGTAAATTATTAAATTGCCAGGATAATAGACCGCCGCCGCACGGCCTCCGAGGTGCCAAAACACCTCGCCCGCCCGCAAATTCGACGGCAGCTGCCACCCGGCGCCGCGCATGGGACCGGGTCGGCGGCACCCGCGGGGCGGGCCTCAGCCGTTGACGCGCTCGAATTCGCGCATGAAGTCCACGAGCGCCTGCACGCCCTCGATGGGCATGGCGTTGTAGATGCTCGCGCGCATGCCGCCCACGCTGCGGTGCCCCTTCACGTTTGCCAGCCCGGCCGTGCCCGCCTCGGCGACGAACTTCGCATCCAGCTCCTCGTCGCCGGTGACGAAGGGCACGTTCATGAGCGAGCGGCACGCCGGATCGACCGTGCCGGAGAACATGGAGCTTTCATCGAGAAAACCGTAGAGCAGGCGCGCCTTGGCCTCGTTGCGCTCCTTCATCGCGGCAAGGCCGCCATGCGCCTTTATCCACTTGAACACCAGGCCGCAGATGTAGATGCCGTAGCACGGCGGCGTGTTGTAGAGCGACCCTTTGTCCGCATGCGTCTTGAAGCGCAGCATCGTGGGCACGCCGGGCAGATCGTCGGAGAGCAGGTCCTCGCGCACGATGACCACCTGCACGCCGGCCGGCCCCACGTTTTTCTGCACGCCCGCGTGGATGAGGCCGAAACGCTCGACGTCGACCGGCTCGGAGAGGAACATCGAGCTTTGGTCGGAGACGAGCACGTGGCCCTTGACGTCGGGCAGCTCGGGATAGCGCACGCCGTGGACCGTCTCGTTTTGGCAGATGTAGACGTAGGCCGCGTCGTCGCGCACGCCCAAATCGGACAGGTCGGGGATGCGGGTGAAGTTGGAGTCGGCGCCGCTGGCCAAGAGCTTGGCGTCGCCCAGGATCTGCGCCTCGGCAAACGCCTTCTTCGACCAGTTGCCCGTGACGATGTAGTCGGCCTTGCCGCCTCTCGCGAGGTTCATGAAGACGCTCGCGAACAGCAGGCTGTCGCCGCCCTGCAAGAAGAGCACCTTGTAGTTGTCGGGGATGCCCGCAAGCTCGCGCAAGTCGGCCTCGGCGCCCTCGATGATGCCCTTGAACGCGGCCGAGCGGTGGCTCATCTCCATGACGGACATGCCCGCATCGCCGTACTCCAGCATCTCGTCGGCCGCCCGGGCCAGCACCTCCTCCGGCAACGTGGCCGGCCCTGCCGAGAAATTCCACACGCGCGCCATCTCGCATCCTTTCATCCGTGAAGCATATGGAGGCTATTCTACCCCTCATCCGCGCGCGGCAAAAAGGACAGCGCATCTCAGGCGCAGTATTGCGGCAGGTACTCCCGGAGGTACGGAAGGGCGAACTTCATTAGCCGGGCTTAGTTTTTTTAGCCGGGCTTAGTTTTTTTAGCCGGCCTTAGTTTCTTTAGCCGGGCTTAGTCATTTTAGCCGGGCTTAGTTTCTTTAGCCGAGACCGGTTTCAGCCGCTCTCCGCCCCGGCGCCGCTCGACGGCGCCGCCCGGTTTCGCCGCGCCTCAGGCCTTGCCGGCTTTCGCCTTCGCGCCCGCGCCTTTTTTGGCGCCCTTGGCCTTCGCGCCCGCGCTCTTGCCTTTGCCCTTGCCCTTGGCGCCCCGCGCGCCCTTCTTCGCGGCCGCCTCCTCGCGCTTCGGGCAGTCCATGTTCACGCAGATGCGCCACGGCCCGCGCGTCGTCTCGACCACGACCTCGGGCGCCCCGCACGCATCGCACGTCTCGCCCGTGGCCGAGAGCTCGCCGCGCTGCGGCAGCGGGTAGCTGACCCCGCACTCGTCGTAATGCTCGCAGCGGATGAAGCGCTTCAGGGTGCGCGGGTTCTTCTGCGCGACCAGCCGCCCCTCGCGCCCGGCCTCGCGGCACACGGGGCACTCCCCCACGACCAGCTCGGGCATCTTGTTGCTCTCGCACTCCGGGTTCAGGCAGTGCACGTAGGCCTTCGCGCGAAACGGCGTGACCTTCACCTGCGGCGTGCCGCACAGCGGGCAGGGCTCCTCGACGGCCTCGTACTTGCCCTGCGGCAGCGGGTAGGTGACGTCGCAATCCGGCCAGCTGTTGCAGCCCACGAAGCTCGAGCGCGTCTTCGCGCTGCTCTTCACGCACAAATCGCCCCCGCATTTCGGGCAGGCGCCCACCCGGCTGTCGGCGGTGACGGCGTCGGCGATGGCCTCGCCCATCTCGTCTTTGCGCGGTATCAGCTCGTCCATGATGTCCGCGAGCAGGCGCCGCGAGTGCAGCACCACCTCGTCGCGCTCCTTTTGCCCCTCGGCCACGCTCGTCATCTCGGCCTCCAGCTCGGCGGTCATGTCCGGCGAGGTGATGTGCGGCGCGTAGCGGTGCAGCGCGTCGATGACGGCCTCGCCGAGCTGCGTGGGCTCGATGGGGTCGTTCACGATGTAGCGGCGGCTGTAGAGGCGCTCGATCATGTCGTGGCGCGTGGCCTTCGTGCCCAGCCCGTGCTTTTCCATCTCCTGGATCAGGCGCCCGGAAGAGTAGCGGGCGGGCGGCTCGGTCTGCTTGGCCTCCAGCTTCGGCTCGGAAAAGCCCAGCACCTGCCCCTCGGCCAGCTGCGGCATCTGCTCGTCTTTCTTCATGCCGTACTGGTAGACGGCCCGATAGCCCGGCACCACCAAGACGTCGCCTTTCGCGGTGAAGGGCTGGCCTGCCACGTCCACGCCGATCTTCGTGCCCTCGACCACGGCCTCGTCGGACAGCGTGGCCATGAAACGCCGCGCCACGAGGTTGTAGAGCTTCCACTCCTCGGGCTTGAGCTTGTCGGGGTTGGCAGGGCCGGTGGGGTAGATGGGCGGGTGGTCGGTGTCGAACTGCTTGCCGCGCGTGGGGTGAAAGCCCGCGCCTGCGCCGGATGCCGCAAGCAGCGCGTCGGCGTGCGGCTTGTAGGCGGCGTATCCCGCGCCGAGCATCTTCAGCAGCCCGGCGTAGTCCAGCCCGTCCGGATAGACCGTGTTGTCCACGCGCGGGTAGCTGATGTAGCCGGCCATGTAGAGCGACTCGGCGATGCGCATCGTGCGGCTGGGGCGGATGCCGATGCCGCTTGCCGCCGCCATGAGCGACGTGGTGTTGAAGGGAGCGGGCGGGCGGCTCTTGCGGCGGCGCTTCTCTATGGAGGTCACGGTCGCGCGCGTCGCGTCCTTCACCGCCGCATGCGCCGCGCTTGCCGCCGCCTCGTCTTTGAAGCGGGCCGTGGCGTGCGTGACGGCGAACGCCCCGTCGTCGCCGGTGCCGTCCGGCGCGCACATGCCGGAAAGCACCCAGTAGTCCTCCGGCACGAAGGCCTCGCGCTCCTTCTCCTTTGCCACCACCAGCGCCAACGTGGGCGTCTGCACGCGGCCTGCGCTGCGCGTGTTGCCGAATCCGGAGTAGCGCGCGAGCGTGAGGTAGCGCGTGAGCACGGCGCCCCAGACCAGGTCGATGTGCTGGCGCGTCTCGCCGGCGTGCGCGAGGTCGAAGTCCAGCTCGACCAGGCCGTCTTGCGAGAACGCCTGCCGTATCTCGTCTTTGATGAAGGCGGAGTAGCGCGCGCGGCTGATGGGCGCGGAGGCGTTCACCTCGCGCACCATCGACAGCGCGTCGAGGCCTATCAGCTCGCCCTCGCGGTCGAAGTCGGTGGCGATCACGACGGAGTCGGCCTTTTTCGCCAGGTTCTTCAACGCGCGGATGATCTCCTTTTCCGCGGGCAGCTTGATGATGGGCGCATAGGTGAGGTAGGGCAGCGCGGGGATCTTCCACGTCTTCAAGGCGATGCCCTCCGCGGTGAAGGGGCTGCGCTTTTTCTCCCAGGGCGGCGTGGGCAGCGTGTCGGGCACGTCCGGCGCCTCGACGATCTCGCCCTCGGCGGTCAGGCCCACCCAGCCGCGCTTTTTGCCCCACACCATCTCGACGGGAAAATCGACCCCCAGGATGTGGCCGCGCAGGCCGATGGTCACGCAGTCGTGGCCGTCGCGGGCAAAGCGGTACACCGGCGTCTTGTACACCGTGTCCTTGGTGGCCTTGCCGTCTGCGAGCAGCCGCGCTATCTGGCCGGCGGCGTCGTTTTTCTCGGTGATGATGAGTTCCATGAAAAGACGTTCCTTTTCTCGGTCGAACACTTCCCGCACGCTCTATACTAAAGCCCTCGAGAGGGAAAAACGCAACCGGCGAAGGGGCCCGAAGGGGGCTCGCCGGTGCACGATTGTAACCATATACTCGAAAAACTCGCCACATCTTTTGCGGAAACGCTGTGGCCGACGCGCTGCGTCGGCTGCGAGGAGCCGGGCGCGTTGCTGTGCGCGAGCTGCGCCGGGCGCCTGGAACGCATCGACCAGCGCCTGGCCTGCCCGCGCTGCGGCGCCCCCTTCGGCCACATCGTCTGCACGCAATGCCCCGCGCCGGGTGCGACGGGCCGCGACGAACGCCCCCTGCCCGCGCCCTTCCCGTTTGCCGGCGCACGTGCCGCCACGAGCTTTCGCGGCGTCGCCCGCGATGTCGTGCACGCCTACAAGGACGGCGGCGAGCGGCGCCTGGCGGGCTTGATGGCCGACGAGCTGGCCTGCGCGCTGCGGGGAGGCCTGCGCGGCGAGCTTGCGGGCGACCTCGCGGCGCGCGCGCGGCAGGCAGGCGACTGGGCGGCCTGGGCGGAGTGCGTGGTGCCCGTGCCCTGCACGGCCGCCGCCCGGCGCCGGCGCGGTTTCGACCACGTGGGGCTCGTGGCCGAGGGGCTGGGGCGGCGCCTGGGGCTGCCCGTCGTGGCCGCGCTGCGCTCGCGCAAGAGCGCCGACCAGCGCGACCTGTCCGCCGAGGAGCGGCGCCGCAACAGAACGGGGTCGTTTTCCGCATGCGCCGACGTGGCCGGCGCGCGCCTGCTGCTGCTCGACGACGTGATGACCACGGGCGCCACCGCCTCTGCCGCCGCAGACGCCTTGCTCGCCGCCCGTGCGGAATCTGTGCGCGTGGCGGTATTCTCGCGTGTCTGGTAGGTGCGCGTTTTTCCCTCGTGGTAAAGTACCGAGCGCATGTGACGTTTCCCGCCGTTTTCACGCGGCGGCGATGCCCGCGCGGCGCGCCCGTTTTCCGACGGCGGACGCAGCGGACGACGAGACAGGCAAGGCAGACGGTGTTTGGCATAGGCGGAACAGAGCTCGCACTCATACTCTTCTTCGGCTTCCTGGTGTTCGGCCCGGACAAGCTGCCGCAGATAGGCCGCACCTTGGGGCGCGCCATACGCCAGTTCCGCGAGACCTCCGAGCAGATGAACGAGAAATTCAAGGAAGAGGTCTACGATCCCTTCCAGGAGGCGGTCACGCCCGTGAAGGAGGCCGCCGAGAAGAAGATGGAGCCCTACAAAGACGACATCGACAGCGTGAAGGCGATGATCGACGACACGAAGAGCATGGTCAACGAGCCCTTCGAGAACATCAAGGCGCAGACCGACGAGATGAAGAAAAGCGTCGACCCCTTCGCCTCGGGGCCCGCGCCCACGGGAGACGCCGACGGGGCGATACGCGACCGCGCAGGCCGGCTGCCGCGCGAGAAGGCGGCCGCGAGCGCGGGCGCCGGCGCCGAAAAGGAGCCGTCCGCCTCGCCATCCGCAGATGCCGCATCGTCTGAAGCCGCCGCGCCCGCCACGCCCGCCGGCGAGAGAAAGCCGCTGCCCGAGACCAAGGCCGCCGCGGGCGCCGCCCCAGAGAAGACGGTCGCCGCCTCGCTGTACGGCCTCGACGACGAGGACGGTGAATGAGCGATGCCCATCGGACCTGCGCGCATGCCCCTGCTCGACCACCTAGGCGAGCTGCGCCGGCGCGTCGTCATCATCGTCGTGTGCTTCCTCATCGCGGTCGTCGCGCTCTACACCGTGGCCGACCAGCTCATCAACTTCCTGAAGCAGCCCATCGCGCCCTACATCCCCGACGGCGACATCTACACCACGGGCGCCTTCGAGGGCTTCACCTTGAAGTTCGCGGTCTCGGCCTTTGCCGCCCTGATCGTCACGAGCCCCATCATCTTCTGGGAGCTGTTCGCGTTCTTCCTGCCCGCGCTCAAGCCCAACGAGCGCCGCTACGTGCTGCCCACGTTCTTCGTGGCCGTCGTCCTCTTCATCGTCGGCATGGTCTTTTGCTACTGCTTTTGCCTGGGGGCGGCCTTCGAGTGGCTCACCGGCGAGGCGATGGGCTTTTCCACGCTGCTGCCCTCTGCCAGCGACTACGTGAAGTACGTCATCTTGTTCGAGATAGCCTTCGGCATCGCCTTCGAGCTGCCGCTGGTCGTGTTCTTCCTCGTGCTCTTCGACATCGTGCCCTACAAGAAGCTGCGCAAGTCGTGGCGCTACGTCTACATCGCGCTCATGGTGCTGTCCGCCGTCGTCACGCCGGACGCCTCGCCCGTGACCATGCTGATCATGTTCGCCGCGCTCGTGGCCCTCTACGAGATAGCGCTGGCCTTCGCCCGCATCGCCCTGGCGAAAAAGATAAAGCGCCAGCAGGAACGCGAGGCCGCCGAGGAAGCGGAGTGGGCGAACTCGTAGGACGCGGGGCAAGACCGCCGCGCACGGCCCGAAGGAGCGGCCGGCCCGACGGAGCGCGGGGCGGGCGGGCCGCAGGAAAGCGGGCGAAAAGGGAAAGGAAAGGCGCCATGGCGCACATCGAGCTGGACAGCAAGATCCTCGGCAGAAACGACGAGCTTGCGGCGGAAAACCGCGCGCTGCTGGCCGCACGCGGCGTCTACATGCTCAACCTCATGGCCAGCCCGGGCGCGGGCAAGACCTCGACCATCATGGCCACCATCGCCGCGCTGAAGGACAGCTACCGCCTGGCCGTCATCGAAGGCGACATCGCCGGCGACGTGGACGCGCAGGAGGTGAAGGCCGCGGGCGTGCCCGCCGTGCAGATCAACACGGGCGGCTCGTGCCACCTCGAGGCCGACATGGTCCGCCGAGCGCTCGAGGTGCTCGACTTGGACGCGATCGACATCATCATCGTGGAAAACGTGGGCAACCTCGTGTGCCCCACCGACTTCGACCTGGGCGAAAACGCGAGGGCCATGATCTTGTCCGTGCCCGAAGGCGACGACAAGCCCATCAAGTACCCGGGCATTTTCGAGGCGGCCGACGCCATCGTGCTGAACAAAGTGGACACGATGCCCGTCTTCGATTTCGACGAGGACGCGTTTCGCCGCACGGTGAAGTCGTTGAACCCGAAGGCGCCTATCTTCGCCGTGTCGGCCACGAAAGGCGACGGGATGGAGCGCTGGGCGCAATGGCTCGTCATGCGCTTCGAGGACCTGCGCGACTAGCAGGCGCCGCGCCGTACATGGCGCAAAGGCCGCACCGACGCGGCGCACGGCACGCACGGCGGCCGCTAGATGGCATCCGCCCCGCGCTCGCCGGTGCGGATGCGCACGGCCGTCTCGACGGGGCTCACGAATATCTTGCCGTCGCCCACCTCGCCCGTGCGGCAGATCGCGCACACCAGGTCCACGACCCGCTCCACGTCGGCGTCGTCGACGACGAACTCGCACTCCACCTTTGGCACCATGTTCATCGATATCTCGCAGCCGCGGTAGTACTCCTTCCAGCCCTTCTGGGTGCCGCAGCCGTGCACCATGCTGATGGTCATGCCGCCGATGCCGGCCGCCATCGCCGCGTCCTTGAGCGGCTCGAGCTTCTCGTTGCGGATAATCGCCTGGACCTTCTTCATCGTCTTCGCGTCCCTTTCCTCGTCGCGGACTCGCCTGTCCGCCTCCTGTGAAAAACGGCCTTCGCCGCGCGCCGCCTGCCGAGCGCATACCAGCACGCGCCGGCCGCGCGTTGTGCCCCTAGTCGAGCCCGTCGAACGCGGGGTAGGCGTTCTCGCCGTGGCACACGATGTCGAGGCCTTGCGCCTGCTCTTGCGGCTCCACGCTCAAGGAACCATGGCAGGCCGCCCGCACCGCAAGGCCGATGACGAGCGTGGCGGCCCCGACGAACACGATGGTCACGCCGATGCCCGCCAGCTGGCTGAGCAGCAAGGACGGGTCCCCCGTATAGAAAAGGCCGCCGAACCCGGTCCAGGACAGCTCGGGCACGGTGAAAAGCCCGGTCAAGACGCCGCCCACGATGCCGCCGACGCCGTGGCAGCCGAACGCGTCGAGCGCATCGTCGTAGCCGAACCTGCGCTTCAGGGTGCTGATGGCGAAATAGCAGCACGGGCTGACGACGGCTCCCATGACAAGCGCCGCCCACGCGGCCACGAACCCGGCCGCCGGCGTGATGACGACGAGGCCGGCCACGAGGCCCGTGCACGCGCCGACGAGCGTGGCGTGCCCGGTCACGATTTTATCCACGACCATCCACGACAGCATCGCCGCAGCCGAGGCCGCCACGGTGTTCACCAGCGCGATGCCCGCCACCCCGTCGTCGATGGCCAGCGCCGAGCCCGTGTTGAACCCCAGCCAACCGAACCACAAGAGGCCCGCGCCCAGCGCCACGAAGGGCACGTTGTGCGCGCGGTAGGACACGCTGCCGTAGCCGCGCCTGCGCCCGCACAGCACGGCCAGCACGAGCGCCGTAGTGCCCGAGGAGATATGGACGACGTCGCCGCCCGCGAAGTCGAGCGCGCCGATCGTGGCGCCGATCAGCCCATGCCCCCACACCATGTGCGCGAGCGGCCCGTAGACCAGCAGCACCCAGCACGCGAGTATGGCGGCGACGGCGCCGAACTTGATGCGTCCGGACACGCCGCCGGTGATGATGGCGACCGTGATGATGGCAAACGCGCATTGGAACGCCGCGAACACCATGTCGGGCAGGCCGTCCACGAAGCTGCCGGAGGCCGTCGTGTCCGTGCCGTTCAAGAACAGCTGGCCGAAGCCGCCGACGAACTGGCCGACCCAGCCGCTTTCAGGAGAGAACTGCCCGTCGAATGCCACGGAGAAGGTGACGGCCACCCACAAGACCGTCGTCACCCCTATGGCCAGAAAGCTCATGATCATGGTGTTGCCCACGTTCTTCTTGCGGCTCAGGCCGCCGTAGAAAAACGCGAGCCCGGGCGTCATCAGCAGCACCAGCGCGGCGCAGATGACGGTGAATGCCGTCAACGCGGTGTCCATGGCGCTCACCCCTTTCACTCGAGTCTGCATGACGGTGAAAATGGTGGACTGCGCGCGTAACACGTGGGTGAACGAGGCGTTACGCGCGTTTTAAAGTGCGGTTTCGGGCATGTTTCGCGCATGTGCGCCCCCCTCCTTCTAAAACGCCCGCGCGGCGCGAAGCCTCGTGCTCCACCCGCAAAAGACGAAGGGGGGGATGGCACACGGCCGCCATATATGCGTGAAGGGAGCCGAGGCGAGTCGCTGCTGCGGAAAATGTCGAATGGAAAACTCGGAAAATATCGAATGCAATATTCGGATTTTATCGAATCCCGCTGCTCAACCACTGCTTTCCAAGATAGAATACTCTTACTGCAGCACACCTTAGGAGGAGGAATGGCATTCCCGCCCCTGCAAAACGAAGAGGACTACATCCCCCGCATAGCAGACGCGCAAGTGCAGCGCTATCTCGACGTTTTCGGGGCTATCGAGATAGCGGGGCCGAAATGGTGCGGGAAGACGTGGACGGCCTGCCACAACGGCAAGAGCGTGAGCTACGTGGACAATGCCCTCGATCTCGCCCGCTCCGACCCCCAATCGATGCTCGAGGGCGACCGCCCGCATGTCATCGACGAATGGCAGCTGGCTCCCGGGATCTGGAACGCCGTACGGCATGCCGCAGACATGCAACGCGGGCTTCGAGGGGGATGGATCCTCACGGGGTCGTCCACTCCCCTCGGGGCAGATGCCAAGAAGGCGAAATCATTGCACAGCGGCGCCGGGCGTATCGGCAGAGTGCGCATGCATCCTATGACGCTTGCAGAATCCGGCGACTCGAACGCCAAGGTATCGCTCGCCGAATTGTTCGCAGGGCGTTTCGAACGTGCGAGCGCCGCCGCAGATGCTGCAGGACTGGCTGCAATCGCGTGCCGGGGAGGCTGGCCGGAGGCGCTCGACCTAACACCTGCGCAAGGGCAGCTCGTCACACGTGAATACGCGGATCTTCTTTTCGGAGAAAGCGTCCCGCGGCATGGCAAGGGCGCGGAACCGGCACGGCGCATAGCGCAATCGCTGGCCCGCAACCTCGGGCAGGCCGTCACACGCAAAACCATCCTATCCGACATCTCGGGTGGCGAAGCGCCCCTCATGACGGCCGAAACCCTGACAAGCTATCTCTGTTTGCTGAAATCGCTCTATTTCGTAGAGGAGGTGCCCGGGTGGGTGCCCCAATGGCGTTCCCCCAAACGCCTGGCGGTCAGGCCGAAACGCTATCTCGCCGACCCTTCGCTGGCCACGGCGCTTCTCGGCATGGATGAAAAGGCCCTTCTCGCCGATTGGCAGACGTTCGGGCTTGTCTTCGAAAACATGTGCATACGCGACCTCTCGGTATATGCGCGCGCGCTGGACCCTGCACCGCGAATACCGCTGCATTACTACCGTGACGACAGCGGTCTCGAGGCAGACGCCGTGATCGAGCTCGCAGACGGGCGTTGGTGCGCCTTCGAGTTCAAGTTGGGCTCTGCAAAGGAGGCAGACGCGGTCGCATCGCTCAAACGCGTGCGCAAAAAAGTCTGCACGAACCCCAAGGGGCGGGCTCGGCCCCCCGAGTTCATGGCCGCGATCACGGGAACAGGCGGGCATGCCTACCAAGCCGAAGAGGGAATATACGTCATCCCGCTCAGGGCGTTGGGGGCGTAGGAGGGCAAAGGCGATGCCGGGAGGGCATGCGGGCCGCGAGATGGCCGTTGCCGTAAAGCGGGCGCGGGCGGGGGCTAGTTGTTGTGCAGGCCGCCGCTTTCGATGGGCACGCCCTGCTCGCCCAACCAGGCGATCCACTTGTCCATGGTGTCCTGGCTGATGGTGTGCTCCATGGCGCAGGCCTCCTCGTTGGCCTTGTCGGCGTCGACGCCCAGCACGTCGACGAGGAACGTGCGCAGCGCCCAGTGCCGCGCGATGATGCGCTTCCCGTAGGCGCGCCCCTTCTCCGTCAGGCTGATCTCGCCGTAGGGCTCTTGCTCGACGTAGCCCTCCTCGCGCAGGTTTTTCGTGGCACGCGCGACACTTGCCTTGGAAAAGCCCAGCTCCTCTGCCACGTCGACGTTGCGCACAGAACCATCGCCGCGATTGGCGAGGTCGTAGATGGCCTCGATGTAGTCCTCGTAGGAGGATGTGAGATCCGCGCTGTCGACGCCGTGCTCTGCCATGCTCTTCTCCCGCTTGTCGCCTGCGCCGCGCCCGGATGCGGCGCGCGGCCTTTCGTGACGGGCTTTCCCGCAGCCGCTCTTCCCGTGACGGCGCCCGCCTTTTTCAGGCGGCGCTGTGGGAATTATCCCCTTTGGGCGCTTCTTTCACAATGGGGACGACGGCGTTTCGGCGTGTGGCGCTCTCGTTGCAGGCGTCGCAGCCCGCGCAGCCGCCACATGCGCACCCCGCGTCCGCATCCCCCGTGTCGCAGCAGCCGCCGCGCCGCTTGGCCGCGCTCTTGAACAGGCGCGATTTCACCGTCCACGCCAGCCACAGCGCGATGAGGGCCAATATGATCCAACTTGCCGCGTTCATGTCCTCGCCTCGTTTCCGTGCGTGCCCGCGCGCCGCCTGCCCGCGTGCGCCCGCTCAACGTGTTTCCGTGAATGTTAGCAGCTGTTAACTTTTCCCGCAAGCCCCGCCATCCCCTCGTTCTCGAGCATCGCGGCGTTTTTCTAAACAGCTCTAAACTTTTCTAAATAGTTCTAAATTTGCCTATGCCGGCGCGCGCCACGAGGGTTTCCCAGAGCATCTTATCGGAGGCATTTATCTGTAACCTTGTAGTGGGTTCATCATCGTTGGTGTGCATTGATGCGGCGCAGCGTCGCTGTAGTATAATTACGGTCATTACGACAAGGAGGTGCGTGATGGCGACATTCGCAACCGTCACGAAGACGGGAAACAGCGCGACCATCGTCTTGCCGTCGGCCCTGCGCCGGACCCACGGCATCCACGTCGGCGACCAGATGGTGCTGACGTCTCGTCCCGACGGCGTCATCGAGCTGGAAAAAGCGGGGAAAGGGGAAAAGCCTCCGGAAAAGATAGAGGAGGGCTTGGCCTTCTTCGACTCCATGGCGTGCAGGGCGTACGCGGGCGACGAAAGCAAGGAGGGCGACCGCGCGGTGGTCGGGGGTCGCTATGCAGAGTAGAAAGCGCAGGTGGCTGCTCGACACCAACTTCCTCATCGACCTGGCGGCCAACACCCGCGCGCACCACGAGACGGCGTGCGAGGTGGTCAGAGCCGCCGCCGGGTGCGGCATCGAGCTTTGCGTCTGTGTGGCCGGCCTGAAAGACGTCTACTACATCCTCCAGAAGAACTACACCGACGAGCGCAGCGCCCGGGCCGCGGTGGCGCGCATCATGGAGATGTTTTCCGTGGTGAACCTGACCGAGGAGATGGCACAGGCCGCCCTGGCATCCGACGAGCCGGATTTCGAGGACGGCATAGTCAGGGTCACGGCGCAGTCGTGCGCATGCAGCCGCATCGTCTCCCGCGACGTGCGGGCATTCGAGAACAGCCCGGCAAAGCGCCTCGACCCCGAGGAAGCGTGCCGTCTCCTCTCCGAAAACGCTTTGTAGCCGCGCGCTTCCGGGCGGCCGCGGGCTGTTCAGGCGCATTTTTCACTCACCCCACAATCTAAAAGTAGAGTGAACCATAATCTGAAAGTAGGAAGCACCATAATCTGAAAGTAGCCGAGGTCAGAGCGTGTGTGCGATGGTGGCGTGCGTGCGCGAGGGTGCGGGCGTCTCGATGCCGTAGGCCGGGGCGGGATTTTTCCGGGTGCGAAGGCGCGAGGCATGGAGCCGGGAAAGGCGTCCGGTGGCTTTTCAAAACGCAGGGCGCGGAGCTGGGGAGGGCGTCCGGGTTTTCGGGTCGCGGGACGTGAATCCGGGAGGGCATTTGGATTTTGCTCGGGATTCGTATGAAAACCAGTTGGAAGGCTTTCGGGTTTCGCTCGGGATCCGTTCGGTGAAACGCACAGGTCCGCCCGCTAGAGTGCATGGCACGTGACATGCGGGTGAAAGGAGCGGGCGCGTGGCGCTTGCCGTCGGACAGATGCTTCTCTCGTGCGCGGCGGCTTTGCTGTGCGCCGTGGGCGTGCCGCGCCTGGGGGGCGCGTTGCTCGCACGGCGCGGGCTTGTCCCGGATGCGCCGGCAGGCCGCGGCTCCTTTACCCTCGTGCAGGGGAAAGGCGGACGACATGCGGCGGACCGGCCACGCGCCGCCAGGCACGCGGCAGGCCTGCCGCATGCCGCCTGCGTCTTCCTTGCCCTCGCGCGAAACAAAAGCCCGTGCTCGCGACGCGGCGCACATCCCGCGGGCTGCGGATGCGGCGCGGTTTCCACGTACGGGCGGGCTTGCCTTGTGCGCGTGGGGGTGGCATGCGCGAGGGGCTTATCCACGCTGGTCTACGGGGCGCTGCTCGCCGCCGCCGGCGTGGCGTGGCCTGCCTGCGTACGGGGCGTTGCTCGCCGCCGCCGGCGTGGCGTGGCCTGCCTGCGCGCTGTGCATCACCGCGTTTCTCGTGCTGCACGTCGCCGTCTACTGCGACTGCATGGCGCGCATCATCCCCATCGGCGCGTCGCTTGCCCTCGTCTGCTGCGGCGTGTGTCTGTGCACGGTGCAGGGAGGGCCGCCGCTGCTGCTCGAGCGGGCGCTGCTCGCCGCGCCGCTCCTCGGCGTGCTGTGCCTGTGCAACCTCGCGAGCCGCCTGCAAAAGGCGGCCCCGGCGTTCGGCGGCGGCGACCTGAAGACCCTGCCCGCGCTCGCCTTGTTCGGCGATGTCGCGGCGCTTCTCGGCGGCGTGCTCGCCTGCTCGCTGTTCACCGCCTGCGCAGGTGTCGGCCTCGCGCTGGCGCGCCGAAAGTTGCGCGGCGTCTGCGTCCCCCTTGCGCCGGGGATGCTCGTCTGCCTATGCACCGCGACCCTGGGAGGCTGAGCATGTCTGTTCTCGCAAAAACCGGTCGCCTCCTGCGTCCACAAGCACCTCGTGTGAATACCCATGATTTTACGTGCTATTATTCCCATAATCATACGGAAGGAGCACGTATGGACACATGCACTGTTGCAGACATCTCGCGTCGCCCGTCGGCAGTGCTTTCCGCACGGGAACCTGTCGTGGTCACGAACAACGGCAGGGCGCAAAACATCGTCTTCAACGTCTCGGCACTCGACATAGACGAGATTGTCGACTTGGCGCGCGAACTTGCCGCGAAAGCCGCCCTCGCAGCGCTGAGAAAAGACGCGGCGAGACGAGGGCTCGACAGCATGTCCGCAGAAGAGGTAGATGCCGAAATCGAGGCTGTTCGGGGCGAGATGTGAAGGCCGTTCTCGACACGAACGCCGTGGTGTCGGCGATCTTGAGGCCGGCGTCGAAACCCGGGCTCGTGCTGGACATGGCGCTTGCGGGTGAAATCGAGCTGGTGGCAAGCGAGCACCTGCTTGCCGAATACAGCGCCGTCTTGCAGCGTCCGAGGCTCGCGTTCGATTCGGATTTGTGCACCGCGCTCGTCGCCGCCCTGCGGGCGCGGGCAGACGTCGTCGCAGCGTCTGCCCAAAGGAAATTCACGTCTCCCGACCCGAAAGACCAGCCGGTGCTCGACCTGGCCGTCGCAGGCGACGCCATCCTCGTCAGCGGCAACGCACGTCATTTCCCGACCTATCCGAAACTCGTATCGCCTGCGGGTTTTCTGCAGTTGTGCCGCAAGGGCTGAAGGCGCGGGGCGGGGAGCGCGGCGTCGAACTCGTCAGGCGTTCGGGCGCATGAGGGCGCGGGCGACGCGGATGCCGTCCATGGCGGCCGACATGATGCCGCCCGCGTATCCGCAGCCCTCGCCGCAAGGATAGAGGCCGGCAATGGTCGGGGATTGCAGGCTCGCCGCGTCGCGCAGCACGCGCACCGGCGAGCTGGAACGCGCCTCGACGCCCGTGAGGAGCGCGCCCGCGCCGTCGAAGCCGCGCAGGCGCCGGCCGAAAACGGAGAGCGCCTCGGCGATGCCGTCGGCGGCAAAGGGGGGCAGGCACTCCCGCAGGTCCGCCTCGCGCACGCCCAGCGGGTAGCTCGGCTCGACGCGCGACGCCCCGGCGCAGGCCGCCTGCAATCGGGCGGAGGCGGCAGCTCCTTTCCGCGCAGGGCGCAGGGCTCGTGCGCCACCGCGCGACGGCCTGGTGCCTGCGGTGGCTGCCAGGAAGTCCCCCACGTATTGCACGGGCGCGCTCCAATCTCCGCCGCCTGCCGCAAACGCCGCCCGCTCCCACTTGCGCTGAAACGCCACGCCCGCGAGCACATCGTCCGCGTCTCCACCGAAGTCCTCGGGGCGCACGTCCACGAGCAGGGCGGAGTTCGCATTCGCCCCGTCGCGCGCATGCACGGACATGCCGTTCACGCACAGGCCGCCCTGCTCGCTTGCCGCCGCCACGACCGTGCCGCCCGGGCACATGCAAAACGTGTAGGCCCCGCGCCCGCCGGCCGTCTTGCAATGCAGCTTGTAGTCGGCGGCGCCCAGCGCGGGATGCCCGGCCGCGGCGCCGTATTGCGCCCGGTCGACGTCGCGTTGCAGGTGCTCGACGCGCACGCCGATGCTGAAGGGCTTGCGCTCCATCGCGGCGCCCGCCCCGCGCAGCATCTCGAAAGTGTCGCGCGCCGAATGCCCGCAGGCCAAGACGAGCGCCCCGCACTCGACGCGCATCTCCTTTCCCCGCACGTCGCGCAACAGCGCCGCCCGCAAACGCCCGCCCGCGGGAGCGTCCACACCCCGGCCCGCTCCCGCGCCGCCGCCGGCTCCCGGCCCCGGTCCCGCATCCACCTCCAGCCCGACCAGCTGCGTGCGAAACAGCACTTCCCCGCCGCACGCCACGACGCGCTCGCGCAAAGCCCGCACCACACCGCCCAGCACGTCCGTGCCGATGTGCGGTTTCGCCTGCCATAAAATCTCCGGCGGCGCACCGGCCGCCACGAAGCTCTCCAGCACCAGGCGCGAAAGCGGCGAGTTCTTGCCGCAGGTCAGCTTGCCATCGCTGAAGGTGCCCGCGCCGCCCTCGCCGAACTGCACGTTGCTCTCCACATCGAGCACGCGCGTCTTCAGATAGCGCTCCACGTCCGCGCGGCGCTCTTGCACGCATGCCCCGCGCTCCACGACCAGCGGACGCCGGCCTGCCTCTGCCAGCTCCAACGCCGCGAACAGCCCGGCAGGCCCTGCGCCGACGACGACAGGGCGGCCGGCCTCGCCACGGTCGCCGCGCCCGTCCTCCTCGCCACGGCCGCCGCCTCTCTTTCCCGCGCCGGCAACGGGCCGCCCGGCCTCGCCGCGCCCGCCCCCATCGCCCGCAGGGACCTCTCGCTGCGAGAACGGCACGACCTCGGACGGCTCCTCTTCTCCACCGTCCGCCGCGCCGCGTCCGCCGTCCCCGCACACGCCCACGCTCGCCACGAAATGCACGTCGTCGCGGCGCCGCGCGTCCACCGAGCGCCGCAGCAAGTACGCCCGCCGCACCCCGAGCAGGTGCGCGAGCGCCTCCGAGCTGCCGTCGGGCTGCACGTCGCGCTCGACGGCCAGCCCCTCGGAAAGCGTCAGCTGTATATTCGACTTGCGTTCCATGAATGCCCGCAGCTTCTTCTGTCCAGACGCCCTCGCGCCATGTCGCCGCCTCTTTCACCGCAGCCGCCCCGGGCGCCGGACACGCCCGGATGCCGCCGCCGCACCTCGCGCCCGGCCGCGCCGCCTTGCCCTAGCGCCCCTTCTCCGCCTTGGCCGCGATCTCGGCCGCCGACAGCTGCGTCTCCTCGAAAGTCTCGCTCGCGTCCAGCCCGAACGCCGTGTGCAGATGCCGCACCGCGTCCTCGGCGCGGTCTGCCGGGATCACCACGCTCGTGCGGATGTCGGAAGTCGATATCATCGTGATGTTGATGCCCTCGTCGGCCAGCGTCCGAAACATCAGCGCCGCCACGCCCGAGTTCACCTTCATACCCGCGCCCACGATCGAGATCTTGGCCACCTGCTCGGCGACTATCAGCTCGCGCGCGCCCAAATCGCGCACCAGCTGCTCCATGACCTCGCGGGCCTGCGGCAAATCCGAGACCGGCGTGGTGAACGAGAGGTCCGTGTGCCCGTTTTCCGAGACGTTTTGGATGATCATGTCCACGGCCAGGCCCTCGTCGGCCATCGCGGAAAACACCGTGGCGGCCACGCCCGTGGTGTCGGGCACGTCGCGCAGCGTGAGCTTGGCTTCCGAGAGGTCGTGCGCCACCCCGGAGACGATGGCTTTCTCCATGTCGATATCCTTTTCCTTGACGATGGTGCCGGGGTTGTCGCTAAACGACGAGCGGCAGTTCACGACGACGTTGAAGTTGCGCGCGAACTCGACGCTGCGCTTGTGCAGCACGCCGGCGCCGGACGCGGCCATCTCGAGCATCTCCTCGTAGGAGATGGTGTCTATCTTGCGCGCATGCGGCACGACGCGCGGGTCGGCCGAGTAGACGCCCTCGACGTCGGTGTAGATCTCGCACACATCGGCCTGGATGCCGGCCGCGATGGCCACCGCCGTCGTGTCCGAGCCGCCGCGCCCCAAAGTGGTGATGTCGCCTGCGGCGTCGATGCCCTGAAAACCGGCCACGATTACGATGTTGCCCTCTTCGAGCGCGTCGGTGATGCGCCCGGCGTGTATCTCGCGGATGGAGGCCTTGCCGTGCACGTCGTCGGTGACAAGCCCGATCTGCCGCCCGTTCAAGCTGATGGCCTGCTCGCCCATGCTGTTCACCGCCATGGCCAGCATCGACATCGACACCATCTCGCCGGTGGACAGCAGCGTGTCCATCTCGCGGGCGGGCGGGTTGTCGCTGACCTGCGCGGCCAGCGCGATCAGGTCGTCGGTGGACTTGCCCATGGCCGAGACGACCACGACTATGCGGTCCCCTGCGCGCTTGCGGGCGACGACGCGCTTGGCGACGTTTTTGATCCGCTCGGGCGTGGCGACCGACGTGCCGCCGAATTTGGCTACTACAAGTGACATGCCGCAGATGATAGCAAAGGACGACCCGCGCCCGCTCGGCTCGCTCGGCCCGCACCGCCCGGACGGCCCGCGCCCGCCCGACCCGCACCGCCCCGTGGC
>CAVIIZ010000028.1:0-18291 GCA_963642995.1 bacterium
CAGCAGAACATGCTTTCCTCTTGCGTCCATGTCCTGCACGTGCGCTGCATCCAAAAGAACGCGCTTTCTTCTCGCGCCCATACTTCTCACGTGTGCTGCAGTTAAATTACGATAATGTATCTTATGGGAACTTATAAAAGGAGCACCTGCTGCCCTTTTGGCGGCTTAGCTTGCGACCGCACGAGGGGGTATGCTGCCGTGTGCCTGCCGCCGAGCACTTTCTTCCTTTTGCCGGCTTAGCTTGCGACCCCTGTCTCGGTTCTAGACGACGTCACTGAGGCGGCGGCAGGCGGCGATTGCTTGTGCGGGGTGAAAAGAGAGAAGAGCCCGGGTGTCCAAGCCGGGCTCTCCGAAAAGCGTGTGTCCTAAGGAGGGGATCAATCAGCAAATGGTACATCGCTTTTCAATCAGAACACGTGAATTGTTATACATCCTCGGAACGCGAAAAGGAACATGTGCGGGCACAATCCCACGAATCCTCCAAAAAATGGCAGGTCAAAGGGGTTGATTTTTGTCCAAATGTGTAGGAACGGTGGAAGCGGCGCCTGTTTCTCCATCGAGTGCACACAGAGTTCTTTTCCCGGGAAAACACTTCGAGCCCGGTTCCGAAAAACGCGTCGGGCTCAGCCGTCCATGCTTCCCGTGCGATACCCTTCCAAGTCGAGCGCGACGTGGGAAAAGCCCATTTCCTTCAGCGCTGCGGCCACCCCTTCTCTTGCAGGCCGTGCGCAAAGGCGCGCGACCTCGTCTGATTCGACCTCGATGCGCGCAAGGTCTCCGTGGCAACGCACGCGCGGATTGGAAAACCCGCGCCCCAAAAGCTCCTGCTCGGCGCGGTCCACGGCGTCGAGCTTCGCCGGGTCGAGAAACGCCCCGTGCGCAAAGCGCGTGTACAGGCATGAAAACGACGGCTTGTCCCAGGTGCGAAGCCCTTCTGCGCGCGAGACGGCGCGTACATCGGCTTTCGTGAAACCGGCGGCGGCAAGCGGGCTTTTCACCCCATGCTCGGCCACGGCCGCACCTCCCGGCCTGTGTGCGCCTGCGTCGTCGGCGTTGGACCCGTCGTATAGGCACGAGACCCCCAGCTCGGCCATCTGCTCCTCCATCTGGCGCAGCAGCATGTCCTTGCACAGATAGCAACGCTCGGGCGGGTTGCGCGTGAAACCCTCGACCTCGCGCTCGCGCGTGGGAAAGACGACGTGCTCGACGCCGAAGTCCTCGCACAGCTCGCGCGCCGCCTCGAGCTCGCGGGCAGGCAACGCCATGGTGTCGCCCGTGAGCGCCACGACATTGTGCGCGCCCAGCACTTTTCGCGCCTCCCACAAGACGAGCGCCGAGTCCACGCCGCCGGAAAACGCCACGGCCACCCGATCGAAATGCGCGAGAAAGGCCTCGAGCTCCTCTTGCTTCACGAGCAAGTCCGCCCCCAGATGATGCATGTGCTCCATCTCGCGTGCCTCCTTCGCCCCCGAGCCGGGCGCCGCGCCCTTCGCATGCCGCACAAGACATGCAGAAGGCGAGGCGTTTTCGCGTCGCACTTGCCCGGCGGGCGCTTGAACGCGTCGCCGCAGGCCCGGGCCGTGCCGTTGCCGCTCGAGACTTCGGGTCGGCCCGTCCATCCGCCTCTCGAACGCCCACATCATAACGTTTCACATCCGCCGAAACACGGATATTCGCGCGCGCACGGGGAAAAGGCAGCTCGGATGCAGCCCTTTAGTGCTAAAGTCACGCCCCATGGATATCATCTCTTTCCTTGAATCTGTAGACGCCTTCCTGTGGGGGCCTCCCATGATCGTCGTGCTCTTGGGCACGCACCTGTTCTTGACTTTTCGCTTGCGCGGCATCCAGCGCAAGATCCCGAAGGCCATACGCCTGTCCGTCGCAGACGACGAGGGCGCGGAAGGCGACGTCTCCAATTTCGGCGCGCTCGTCACCGCGCTTGCCGGCACCATCGGCACCGGCTCGATCGTGGGCGTGGCCACCGCCATCATCTCGGGCGGCCCGGGCGCGGTGTTCTGGATGTGGCTCACCGGCGTCTTCGGCATCGCGACGAAGTACGCCGAGGTCTACGCCTCCATCAAGTACCGCGTGAAAGACCACAGGGGCGAGATGATCGGCGGCGCCATGTACGCATGGAAGCGCGCCTTCGTGCGCGAAGACGGCTCGACTCCCTGGTGGGCGGGTCTCGGCGCCGTGGCGTTCGCCCTGTTTGCGGCCATCGCCACCCTGGGCACGGGCTCGGCGGTGCAGTCCTCTGCCATGACGGGCATCATATGCGGCAACTTCGAGGGCCTGCCCACCTGGGTGGTCGGCCTGGTCATCTCGGCGTTTGTCGCGCTCGTCATCTTCGGCGGCGTGCGCTCCATCTCGCGCGTGTGCGAGTTGCTCGTGCCCATCATGGCCGTGCTCTACGCGGGCGGTTGCATCGTCATCATGGTGTTGAACGCGCCCTACCTGGGCGAGACCTTCGCGACCATCTTCGAATGCGCCTTCACCGCGAAAGCCGCGTTCGGCGGCGCCGTGGGCTCCGGCCTGATCACGGCCTTGCAGTTCGGCTGCGCGCGCGGCCTGTTCTCCAACGAATCCGGACTCGGCACCGCGCCCATCGTGGCCGCCGCCGCCAGCTCGAAAAACCCCGCCCGCCAGTCGCTCATCGCCTCGACGGGCACCTTCTGGTCCACCGTCGTCATCTGCCTGATCACCGGCATCGTGCTGGTCTCGACCATGCTCGCGCACCCCGACATCGTCACGAGCGGCAACCTCTCGCAGGGCGCCGATTTGGCCAACGCGGCGTTCGCGACCATACCCTGGATCGGCGTGCCCATACTCGTCGTCGGCATGGTGAGCTTTGCCTACTCGACGATCCTCGGGTGGAGCTACTACGGCAGCCGCTGCGTCACCTTCCTGTTCGGCAAGCACGCGGTGCTCCCCTATCAGGTTCTCTACGTGCTCGTGGGGCTGCTGGGCGCGGTGGGCGTGGGCGACGTCATCTGGACGATCTGCGATATCGGCAACGCGCTCATGGCCATCCCCAACATCATCCTCATCTTGCTCTTGTCCGGCCAGATCGCCCGCGAGACCAAGCACTTCGTCTACGACGACAACCTCGACGAGACGGTCGTGGAGGACATCCCCCGCTACGAGGACAAATAGAAATCTCAGCGCATGCGTGCGGCCACGTCGGCCTCCAACGCGTCGAGCAGCGCCTCGCCGTCTGCGCGCGTCGCCCCGTTGGCGAAGAGATAGGCCTTCACCTTGGGCTCGGTGCCGCTCGGGCGCAGCAAGACCTTCGCCCCGCCGTCCAGACGGTACTCGAGGACGTTTGCCGCCGGCAGGGTCTGGGGCCGCCCGCCGTTTTCACCTGCATCCGCGCCGCCCACGACGGGCATCTTCTGCCCGGACTCGTAGTCGATCGTCTCCGCCACCGCGGCCTGCGCGAAGGCGGCGGGGGGATTCGCGCGAAACTCCCCCATCAGCTCCTTCATGCGTGCCGCGCCCGCCGCGCCGGCGAATTCGTAGCTCACGGTGCGCGTGAGACGGTAGCCGAACTGCGCGTAGAGGGCGTCCATGCGCGCGAGCAAGTCGATGCCCTGCTCCTTGAAAAAGCGCGTCATCTGCGCGATGAGCATGCTCGCGTTCACCGCGTCCTTGTCGCGCACGTGCGTGCCCGACATGTAGCCGTAGGATTCCTCGAAGCCGAAGATGAAGCGCTCGGGATGCCCCGCGGCCTCCAACAGCGCGATTTGCTCGCCGATGTACTTGAAGCCGGTGAGGACGCGGCGCAGCTCGAAGCCGTGGAAGGCGGCCAGCTCGTCGGCCAGGGTCGTCGAGACGATGGTGGTGACGGCGACGGCGCGCGACAGGTCCTCGCCACGCGCGGCGCGGCGCGTGCAGATGTAGTCGAGCAGCAGCGCACCCATCTCGTTGCCCGTGGGCAGGCGCCATTCTCCATCGTGGAAGACCGCGGTGCCCACGCGGTCGCAATCCGGGTCGGTGGCGATGAGGATGTCCGGCGACACCTGCGCGCACAGCTTCAGCCCCTCGGAAAGCGCCTCGCGTATCTCGGGGTTGGGGTACGGGCAAGTGGGAAAATCGCCGTCCGGTGCCTCTTGCGAGGGCACCACGGCCAGTTCCACGCCGCCCACGCGCTCGAAGATGGCGCGGCAGCACTCGAGGCCGCTGCCGTTCAAGGGCGTGTAGACGACCTTCAGGGGGGTCTGCACGCCGTTCGCCGCGTCGGCGCCTCCCGCATCCGGCGCGCCGTCAGCGCATCTCCCCTCGCCCGCAAGCGGCTCCGGCGATTGCGCGGCCACGGCGTCCACGAAGGCCTCGAGCACCTCCTCTCCCATCCAAGTGGCAAGGCCCGCCTCGAGCGCTTCCTCGAAAGGCATGGACTTCACGTCGGCAAACGCGTCGAGCGCGTCGATGGCCTGCTGTATGGCGCGCGCCTGCTCGGTCTTTATCTGGCAGCCGTCCGCGCCGTAGACCTTGTAGCCGTTGTAGGCGGCCGGGTTGTGGCTGGCCGTGACGTTGATGCCGGCGTCGGCGTGCAGGTGGCGCACGGCAAACGAGAGCGCCGGCGTGGGCTCGACGCGCGGGTAGAGGGCGCTGCGCACCCCGTTGGCGGCCAGCACGCCCGCGATGGTGTGCACGAACTCCTCTCCCCCATGCCGGCTGTCGCGGCAGACGGCGACGAGGGGCGCCTCGCCTGCGCCGGCCTTCTGCGCGTTCAGGTAGTCGGCCAGCCCCTGCGTGGCCTTTGCCACCGTGTAGACGTTCATGCGGTTGGGGCCGAGTCCCAAGACGCCGCGCAGCCCGGCCGTGCCGAAGGCGAGCTCCTGGAAAAACGCGTCCTCGCGCTCTTCGTCCGAAAGCGCCTCGAGACGGGCGCGTTCGCCCGCGTCCACACCTGAAAGCCACTGCTCGAAGCGTTCCTGCGTCGTCGTCATCGTCTCGCCGCTCCTTTCACCGTGCGCGCCATGCGCCTTTTCAACCGAAGGGTGAAAACCCTGTGCACGCGTCCATGCACGCGTCCGCACGTGCTCGAATTTTGCGTCCGAACGCGCGGGCTTAGAACTCCGTCCCCAATGCGCGCCCCATCAAGAGCTCGACTGCCCCGTAGGCGTCGATTTCATGTTCTATCGTCTTTTTCACCACGGATATGATGGGCATCTCCACGCCCGCCCGCGCCGCCAGCGCCAGCAGCGGGCCGGCGCTGTGGGCGCCTTCGACCACCACGTTTTCCGCATGCTCGAAGGCCGCGACGTCGGCGCCCTTCGCGAGCGCCTCGCCGAAGCGCCCGTTGCGCGAATGCGGCGAGCAGCAGGTGACGTTTAAGTCGCCGATGCCCGCAAGCCCGAGACAGGTGCTCTCGAGGCCGCCGCAGGCCAGCACCAGCCGGCGTATCTCGGCGATGCCGCGCGTGATGAGCAGGGCCACCGTGTTGTCGCCGTATCCGAGGCCGCGCGCCACCCCGGCCGCGATGGCGATGGCGTTTTTGGCCGCGCCGCACAAGGCGACGCCCGCGACGTCGCTGCTCGTGTAGATGCGGAAGAACGCGCAGGAGACGAGCTTTTGGAAAAAGGAGGCGCACTCTTCGCCCGCCGAGGCGACGACCGCCCCTGCATACGCGCCGCGCACGAGCTCTTCTGCATGGTTGGGGCCGCCGAGCAAGGCGATGCGTTCCGGATGTCCCAAAATCTCGCCCGCCGCCTCGGGCAGGAGGCGCCCTGTGGCGGGGTCGAGGCCCTTGGACAGCAGCAACACCGGCGCATCCGGCGCCAGTTTGCCGTGCACCGCGCGCGCAAGGTCGCCGACGGCAAAGGAGGGCACCGCCACGACGAGCGCCCGCGCTTTCTCCACGCATGCGGACAAATCGCTGCTTGCCCGCACGTTTTCCAGCTCGACATCGGGAAAGCGCCGCGGATTTCTCCCCGTGGCGTTCACCGCCTCGGCATCGTGCGGGCTGCGGCACCACAGCGCGACGGGCAGCCCCTTGCCCCCCAGCAAAGAGCACAAGGCGGTGCCGAACGCGCCTGCGCCGGCGACGGCTATGGGCTGCTGTTCCATGGATGCGGCCTTGGGTGCGAGCGCGGATGCGGGCTGTGCGGGACGCGCGGCCCTTACGCCTCTTCCTTCACGTCGTTTAGATACTCGCCTTTCGCGGAATCGTAGAAGACCGGCTGGCCGTTGTTCCACGTGCGCCAGCGCACCTTCCACAGGTTCTGGTCGCCCTCGCCGCACACCGCGGTGCCGGGGCCTGTGAGCTTGTTGGGAAAAGCCAGGCTCGTGACCGTGTGGCCGCGGTCGCGCTCGGCGCGCATGAACTCGTGGGCGCGGATGACGGTGTCGACGATGTTTTTCGGCATGGCCTCGAACTTGCCGTCGTGCATGAGGTTGATCTCGATGTCGTTCATGTCGCGCACCAGGCGGATCTGGGAAAGCCAGCCCTCCTCGCCCGCGTTGTTGATGAACGCCTCGCGCAGCTCCTGCATGGCGGTCTTGATGCAGTAGGAGGAAAACTCCATGGAGGCGTCTGTCGGCATGTCGAGCGTGAGGGAGACGCGCAGGGCGGGGTCGGTCTCGTCGGTCTTGTGCCCGCGCGATATGACGACGAAATCGTTCGAGATGTCGTCGCGCACCGCGCGCTCGAGCTCTTCTGAATAGCCTGCGCCCGTCACGTCCACGATGAGCTTGATGTTTTGGTCGCGCAGCTCCTTGCGCTTCTTCTTCTCGGATTTGTCGACTTTCGCCATGATGGGGCCTCCGCCCTTCCTCGTCGTTTTTGCGAAGCGTGCTGCGGCGGATTATACCCTGCACCTGCGCCCGGCTCTCGCGCGCGTCCCGCGACAGCACACAAGCCCCACGTAAACGGCGGTGCGGAAGTGGGAAAGGCCAGCTTCACCAAGCGGCGGCGGGCATCTGCCACTCCATGACGGTCTTGAAGGGGTTCTTCTCGTCGAAGGCAAAGGCCGCCTGCACGTCCTCGACGCTTTCGACCTTGGAGACATGCGCGACGACGTTGCGCACGCGCCGCGCGAAGCCCGCATCCGAAAGCAGTTCGACGGCGCGCTCGAAGTCCCCCTTGGAGCTGCGGCTGTTGCCCTGCAAGGTCAGCCCCTTCTCCAGCACCATGCGCGTGTTCACGGGCACGGGCTGCTCGGAGACCCCCATCAGGCTGACGACCCCCTGTGGGCGTATGCAGCCGATGATCTGCTCGATGGCGCTCGTGCAGCCGTCCATGCCGCCCACGCACTCGAACGCGTGATCCACGGCGGGCACGCCGCCCGCGAAGTCCCGGCGCACGTTGTGCCTCTCGTCCACGAAGTCGAACTTCGCCATCTTGTGCTCGTGCGTGCCGAACAGCAGCAGGCGCGCATCGGGCAGCTCGGCGCGCAGCACGCAGGCCATGAGATAGCTGACGGCGCCGTCCCCCCACAGGCCGATCGTCTCGCAGCGGTCCACGTGGCGCACCTGCCCGAAGGCCTCCCAGGCGTTGCAGCACACGCTGGTCAGCTCGGCCATGACGGCGACGAGCGGGTCTATGTCGGTGAAGCCGACGAGGCGCTCTGCCGGGATGACGACGTAGTCGCGCATGAAGCCGTCGGCGCTCGAGCTGGCGAACTTGCTTTCGCGCGCGTAGTTTTCCTTGCTGGCCGTGTCGGGGTCTGCCGCGTCGGGCAGGTTGGGCACCATGACGACCGTGTCTCCTCGGGTAAAGGCCCCGGTCGTGTCGGCCACGACCGTGCCGACCGCCTCGTGGATGAGGGCCATGGGCAGCTTCTCGCGCAGCGCCTTCGGGTCGCGCCGCCCGGACCAGTAGCGCTGGTCGGCCGCGCATATCGCGAGGTGGCTCGGCCGGACGACCGCATGCCCGTCCGGCACGTCGCACCCGGCATCGTCGATGCGAAAGGCGCCCGGCTTCACCAGGCGGTAAACCGCGTTTTCCATGTTCGTCCCCCTAGCCTCTCCGCGTCTGCACGCCGCCGCGCCCGCCGCTTGACCCGGCGCCTGCGTCGCCACACCCGCCGCCGGGACGCACGCCCGCGCCGCCGCGGGCCGCCAAGATGCTCTCGCAGGTGCTCAGGTCGCTTTTCGTGGTGATCTTTATGTTGCTGTACTCCCCCATGACGAGATGCACGGGCTTGCCCGCGAGCAGGTACACCTTGCAGGCGTCGGTCAGGCCCGCGCGTTCTTGCGCGGACAGCCCGGCAAACGCCGCACGGTACTCTGCTATGCGAAAGCTCTGCGGGGTCTGCCCCTGCCAGAAGCGCCTGCGCGGCGGGATGTCGTCGATGGCGCTCCCGCCCTCGGAGACGACGATGGTGTCCGTGGCGGGGACCACCGTGTCCACGCAGCCGTGCTCGCGCGCGCCGGCGATGTTGTCGGCCAGGATGCGCTGGGTGAGGAAGGGGCGCACGGCGTCGTGCGAGACGAGGATGTCGTCGTCTTTCACCCCGAACGCGCCGTCGATGAAGTCGCAGATGCGCGCAAGCGAGTCGAAGCGCTCGGCACCGCCGGCGACCACGTGCATGCGCCCGCGCTCGCTTTCGGTGAAGTTCTCGGACAGGAGCACCTCCGTGTACTCGACCCAGGCTGCGGGGCAGGCTATGACGATGGGGCCAATGTCTAGGCAGGACAGGAAGGCCGCAAGCGTGTGGACGATGACGGGCTTGCCCTGCACGCCGAGGTGCAGAAACTGCTTGGGGCGCTCGACGTTTCCCATGCGCGAGCCCGTGCCGCCCGCCAATATGCCCGCGTAGTTCATCCGCGTCTCCTCGCTGCCGTCCTTCGGTGCAAGGGCCGGGCACCGCCTTCCGACGGGCCTGCGGCCTGCGTTCGCCCATCATAGCGCACGCTCCATCCGCGCGGCGCTTGAAGGGCGGGCAATCGGCACGCGCGGGCGCGAAAGCCCGTCAGAGCACATCCTGGAGGCTCCGACTTGAATCCAGACACGTATACGGCATCGTGAGGTGGATGTCGCAGCCGACGTCGGCCCTCGTGGCCGTCGGGACGGGATTTTCCTGTCTTCCGGGCTCGAGGAGACGAGGGCGCGCTCGTCGGATCCGTTGTATGAAAGCACGTTTCGAGCGGGGCGATCAGGCGGTCATGCGTGTGGTTTTTGTCCTTCAGTCTGAGTTCGCCTATCATGGCGGACACTTGAAACCAGCGGGCAGACAGGGGCGACACGAAAGATGGGCACATTGAAGAAAAACACGGAAGACCTCGCCTCCCGCCCTTTTCCAGCTGGGGACTATTCCTATCGCGTCAGCGTCATCGTCCCTGTCTACAACAAGGAGGCCTGCCTAGATAAAGCGATGGACAGCCTCTTGGCGCAAGACATCCCCGCTGGGAACATGGAGGTCCTCCTCGTCGATGACGGTTCCGACGACGAGAGCTCGGCCATGTGCGATGCGTGGGCTGCGCGCCGCGAGTGGATTTGCGCATTCCACAAGAAGAACGGAGGGGTTTCCAGCGCACGCAACTACGGTATCAGACGCGCGCACGGTCGTTATCTCATGTACCTCGACCCCGATGACACTCTCGCCCCCGACACGGTCTCGGCTGTCGTGGATTTCTTCGACGCCCACTGTGACGAGATCGATCTGGTCATCTACCCGTTGACGAGGATACGCAACGGCAGGAAGATGCCCCCGCATTACCGCAGCAAAGTTCTGGATGAGGAAGGCGTCTACGACCTGAGCGCTGGACACGGCATCTTCGCGGCGGCTACCACCATCGAAGTCTGCGTAAAGAACAAGGGCACCGAAAACATCCTCTTTTCCGAGGAAATGCCGTTTCACGAGGATCAGAAGTACAACACGGACATACTCTTGCAGAAGATGAAAATCGGCTTCTGCTCTCGGGGAAGGTACAACTACAACCAAGGGCCGCAGGGCGTTGTCGGGATGAAGTTCAACGCCTACCATCTCTTCGAGGGGAGCATGGCCTTTTGGGAGGAGGAGTTTGCAAGCTTTCACGGCAGGCCGCCGAAGTACCTGCAGGCGCTCTATCTTTCCGACTTGGCCTGGAAGACGAGAAGCGGCATTCTCTATCCGTACCATTATGCGAAACCCGAGTTCGAGCATGCGTGCGGACGCATCCTCTCCCTGCTCGACCAGGTGGAGTCGGACGTGATCGCACGCCATCCCGCCCTTGACGACTACGAGAGGGCGTATTTCCTGCAGATGAAGAGAAACTGCGCCGTGCGCTGCCTATACGGCCCCGGGGGCATTGTTCTGCTTGCCGACGGGGGACTCGTCTACGAGCAAGAAGAGGTCGAGATCGTCTTGCTGCGCATGAAGCCCACCCGCAGCGGTTTCGAAATGACCGCTTTCCTGAAAAGCCCCTGTTTCCAGTTCGGTGAAAAGCCGGTTCTCGTTGCGCGCCAATGTGTCGATGGCCGTATCGAGAGAAGAGAGCTGTCGCTTTTTTCGTCATCGCACAGTTACTACAAGTCCAAGACCAAGACGAACGTCTTCTGGGACTTCAACTTCACTCTGGATTACGAGAAGAGCGGATCCGTCGAGTTCTTCGTCCGCTTTGGCGGCGAGCAGTTCCGCACATACTATTGCCTCATGCCAAGGGCGGGCTTTTGCGCATCCAGGCCCGTCCGCAACAGCATCGTGCTGTTCGGGCATGCCTACCGCTTGGACAAAAGCATCATCTCTGGACAGGTTCTTGCCGCGGGTGAAGTGGCGCGGACAGAAAGGGAACACGACAGGGCAAGCAGCTCGAATCTGCGCAACTATTCCATGCGCAGGCTCGTGCGCTGGCAGCTCGCAAGGGGGCGCAGGGTGTGGCTCTACCACGACTGCCACGGCGTGGAGAAGAACAACGCCTATTTCCAGTACATGCACGACATCGGACAAAACGACGGCGTGGAGCGTTTCTATGTGGTCAACGACGACTTGGCCGCGAAGCGCCATCTTTTCACCCGCAAGCAGATGGGCAGGGTCGTGCGTTTCGGGTCGCGCCGGCACAAGGAGCTCTTTCTCGTGGCTGAGCGCATCGTCACCGCCTATGTCGAACGGGCGAACTGGGTGCCGCTCGACGCATCTGGGCTGAGGCGCTACGGAGACCTTTTCCATGCAGAAATCAGCTATCTGCAACACGGCGTCTTGCACGCGCACATGCCGTGGAAATACTCGCTCGACCGCCTGCTCATCGATGAGGAGATCGTCTCGACGCCGTTCGAGGAGGAAAACCTCTGCGAGAACTACGGTTTTAGCGCAGAGAACATCGTGCCTGCGGGGATGCCCCGCTACGACTTCATAGACGCAAGCGAACGTCCGAAGCACAAGATCTTGCTCGCCCCCTCTTGGCGCAAGTTCCTCGTTCGTTACAGACCGCAAGACGGGCAATGGGAGGCGACTGTACCCCAGCTTCTGGAATCGGATTTCTACCGTGAGACAAAGGCCTTCTTGGAAAACGAGGAGCTGCATAGACTGCTGGAGGATTTTGATTATACCCTCGACTTGAAATTGCATCCCATATTGCAGGAGCTGTATGCCGCCTACTTTACATCGGCACACGAGCGGGTGCGCATCGCGCCCGAGTCCGTCCATGAAGCGGACTACGCTGTCTTCATCACCGATTTTTCCTCGTATCGCTTCGATTTCGTGTACTTGAAGCGAGCCGTTCTCTATTTCTTTCCCGACGAGGACTTCGTCAAAGCCGGCACTATGGACTATCGCGAGCTTGACTTGCCGCTTGACGGCATGTTTGGCGAGTTGACCCGTGACGCGGACAGCGCCATCGGGCTGCTGCGCGACATTCTCGAAAACGGCGGCAAGCCGAAAGAGCGCTTTGCTCGGCAAATGGAAGACTTCTTCTACCACTACGACAGCGGGCAATGCGAGCGCATATACCGGGAACTAGGACGCCGTTCCCAACGGCTGCAAAATCCCCTGCGATAAGGGGCTGCAAAGACCGGACGGAGCAAGCGCCTTGCATGAGAGGTGAACGGCGAGTAGCTTGTATGCTCTATAGGTCGAAAACGAACGCGACGGCTTCGGACCTGTTGCACAGACTCTCGACGGGGCAATCGCTGCAATCGAAGACATCGCGGCCGGAGGTTTCGAGCCGGCGCCCGAGCACCTCGAGCACATGCGATCGACCTTCGCCTTCCGCGACGGCACGTGCTGCGAGCGCATCTGCGACGCCATAGAAGCCCTGTTCAAGCCTCTTTAAATTCGACAGCTTTGATGTGTTGGAGCCAGGCGGGACGTCACAACGAGCGCCCCTTCCACCAGCGCACGAAGTCGGCAGGACCTAGGATGGAGACCCCGAGAAAGGGAGAGTCCTTCAGGTTGCATGTTCCTGTTTCACCCGTTTGCAGAGGGCGGAGATTTCCGCGATGTCGGGCTCCGGCAAGCCGGCCGCCTGCGACCGTCCGTCTGCCTCGGCAAAAATCGAGTCGACCCGCTCGAGCGGAGTTTGCTCGCGCGAAAGATCCTCTTGCACGAGGGAGCGCAGCTTTCCGCAGATGCTGCGCCAAACCTTTCGACAGACAGAGCAGACTCGCATCAGGCGAGGGCATTTCGGATGTAGGCCGCGATGCGCTCGGTCGAGTGCCCGTCGCACGCGCCCATGTAGCGTTCCTTGAAGCGCTGCGACTCTTCTGCGAAGGCGCCGGACAGCCCCCGCTCTATCAGAGAGGCCAGCTCGCCCGGATCGGTGCACAGGCCCGCGCCGAAATCCTGCGGGAACTTCAGGTAGAAGCTCGTCTCGTACTCGGCGATGTCGGGGCAGTAGAAGACGAAGGGCTTGCCCATCAAGGCGAAATCGAAGACGATGGACGAGTAGTCGGTGACGAGCAGGTCGGCGGCGGGCAAGGCGTCCACATCGCCTTCCCCCGCCAGTTCGACGATATTGGGGTACTCGCCGCAGACGAGCATGGTCGTCTCGAGCGGATGGCGCTTCACCACGAGCACCACGTCGGGCGCGAGGGCCTCGGACAGCGCCGCCCAGTCCACCCGCGCGTCCCAGACGACCTGCTTTCCCCCCTTCTGGCGAAAGGTCGGCGCGTAGAGCACCACCTTCTTGTCCTGTGCAATGCCGTGCGCGGCCGAAAAGCGCGCGCGCCCCCGGGCGAGATAGTCCGTGTCGAGCAGCAGGTCCGTCCGCGGCACGCCCAGCGCGCGCACCTTGTCCTGCGAGATGCCGAACGCCTTCGCGTAGACCGGGCGCACGGCCTCGGAGCTGACGGACACGAGAGAGTAGCGCCTGTGCAGGCTCCGCTCGTGCGCAATCGACGCGCCCGCATAGTCCAAGCCGAACTTCTTGAACGCCCCGCACGCATGCCAGAGCTGGACGACCACGCGGCCGGGCTTTTCGGGCACTTTGGCCAGGTACGGGCAGTAGTCGTCGGTGACCACGACGCTCGCGCGCTTCAAAGCCTCCTTCACCTCGTCTTTGTAGGCGGTGGGGTGCGGCAGCGCCTTGCAGCGCACCACTTTCTCGACGCCGTCGAGGGCGTCGTAGACGAGCTGCAGATTCGCCGAGAGCCCCCCGCCGTTTCTCTGGGTGAAGAACAGCACCGTCTTCTTGCGGGGCAGCGCCCGCGTCGCCTTGCGCCATGCCCGGGTGAGAAAGCGCTTTTCCTTTTGCCAGTTCTCCCACCAACGCGCATAACCCTCGTTGCCGAGGCGCACAAGCTTTGCGGCCTCGAGGCGGGGCAGGCGTGCGAGGAAGCGATCCTGCGGCTCGAAGCAGACCATGCAGAAGTTCCGGCGCTTCAGGAAGCTGAGGTCTCGGTAGCAGGTAGCTGCCAGTTCGGACAGTCCCATGTCGTCGAGGCGCAGGAGGGCAGCCTTCTTGAAAACCTTGTTGCACAGCGAGAAGTCGGCGGCGTTGATCTTTGCCCGCGCCGTCGTCTCGCGGCACAGCGGCGCCCGAAACGCCGCCGCGCTCGGAGCGCCCAAGTATCGCTTGCCCTTTTCGTCGACGGCCGCCATGCCGAAGGCGGCGAAGTCCTCGCGGGCGCACAGCATCGCCTCGTACATGGCCTTCAGGGATTTCGGGCCGTGGCATATCCTCGCGTCGAGGAAGTTGAGGTAGGGCGCCCGCGCATTTTCGGCAAAGGCACGCACCGTGCAGGCGCCTTCGTCCAAGATGCGGATGTTGGGCATGCCGGCGTATTCCTTCGGCAGCTTCTCGAAGGCGGCTGCTCCCACGAGCAGCTCGAAGGCGGGGAAGTTTTGGGCGTACAGAGCATCGAGGTGCAAGGCAAGCGTCTCGTCGTCTAACCCGTCGGCCAAACAGACGCTGACGAGGGGGCGGGCGGCCAGCTCCTCTTTGCCCATCAGGCCGCCTTCGGGGCGCAGGTCTGCCAGATAGGAGCGAAGGCTTGCCAGACGGCTTGCAGAGAGGTGCTCCTCGAACTCGGGCAGGCATTCTTGAAGATACGTGAGAGCAGCATCGTCCATCATCCAAATATGGCGATAGTACCTGTCGCAGAAAAGCCCATACAAGCGCTCGTAGACGGTCTCTTCGAACGGGACGCAAGCGGCCCGTGCCAAGCCCGCCCCCACCTCGTCGCCTGCCGCATGCCGCGCGTCGGCATATTTTCCGATGCCCTCCTGAAACAAGCTTCCAACATCGCGATGGGAGACCACATGGGATATGACATGCCCTGCATCGCCGCTGCCCGTCGCCGTCTTTCCCTCGAACCACAAGAGCTTGCGGTAGCGGTAGACGAGGTGGGGGCATCCCACCGTCTTTTTCGCAAGCCCGATGAAACGGGAGAAGAAAAGGGCGTCCTCGCCGATGGAGAAGTCTGCAAAGCGCAGCCCGTTTTCCTCGATGAGGGAACGGCGCAATATCTTGTTGCACAAGGTCAGGGAGAACATGTGGTCGCGCTCGTAGGGCTTGATCTCCCTCATCTTGGAGAAGCGCCTCGTCTGCGGGTAGACCGCCGTCTCCAGCAACGAGAACTCCTCCATCACCCCGATGGCCATGTCGGCCCCCGCAAGCTCGACGCTGCGGTACAGGCACTCGTAGGCGTCTTCGGGCACGAGGTCGTCGGCGTCCGCGAAGACGACGTAGTCGCCACGGGCAAAGGCAAGCCCCATGTTGCGGGCCGATCCGACCCCGCCGTTTTCCTTGTGGAAGACGCGAAAGCGCGGCTTGCCCGCGCAAAACCTGTCCAAGACGGCAGCAGACGAGTCGGTGGACCCGTCGTCTACGAGCAAAAACTCGACTTCGCGCAAGGTCTGTCCATGCAGCGAGGCGAGCAGTTCTTCCAGATAGCTGCCAGCGTTGTAGACGGGGACGATGGCAGACACCTTGGGCGCGGCGGCGGTCGATGCGGCGCGCTCGTCTTCTGCGACGACGGCGGCCGGATCGTCGATCGTGTGCATGAGGCGCCTCCATACAGCCGGAGCAAAGCGCCTCTTGTCCAGCTCGCCCGCGTCGAGGGCCGCCCGGTAGTCCCGTCCGACGCGTTTGAGAAACTCGAGGCGACACTCGGGGGCGATACGCTTGTAGTTCCACCGGTACCCAACATAACGCTGTGCCTGGTAGAACGTCCCCAGCGCCTCCTTGCGCTGCGGGCGGCGCTCCAGGAACTCCATGATGGAGTCCCATTCGCCGCAGACCTCGTAGACCTTGTCGTCTCCACGCACAGAGGAATCCGCACGGTCTATGCGGTAGTGCACGAGGTAGTCGTGGATGATGAAGACGCGCTTTGCGGCCGCCCAGGTTTTGAAGACGAAGCCCGTGTCCTGAAACGCCGCGCCCGGCGTCTCGAGAAAGCGGATTCCCTCCTTTTCAAGGAAGGTGCGCCGGTACAGGCCCGTCCAGATTGCAGGGGTGGCGTAGATGATGCTGCGCCATGCCGGGTCGGCGGGGTCGAACAGCGTCCCGCATTGGCATTTGCGGTAGTTCTCCCTCTTGTAGGACCCGACCTCGCTGTCATGGTTCCAGTAGTTGCATTTGGCCAGGTCGCAGCTGTTTGCCGAGGCGGCGGCGTAGAGCTTCTCGAACAGCTCGGGCTCGGCGAAGTCGTCGGATTCGAGTATGCCTATGTACTCGCCGCGCGCCGCGTCGAGGCCCGCGTTCATGGCAGAGCCGTAGCCGCCGTTTTCCCTGTCTATGACGCGAAAACGCGCATCGGCCGCCGCGTATTGCTCGATGATGGAGAGGCTGCCGTCTGTCGAGCCGTCGTTGACCACGACGAACTCTATGCTCTCGAGCGTCTGGGCCGCGAGGCTGCCCAGGCACTGGGGCAGGTAGGCCTCGACGTTGTAGACCGGGGTGAGGACCGTCACGCAAGGCGCTGAGGAATTATCGCCCCCCTCGATTTTCACGCGTTCGCCCGCCATCTCCCGATCACGTTCCCTCCGAATCGCTTCAAAACACAGTCGCCGTCGGCCTAAGCCACACTCTTCGGGGAAAGCCCCCATCCGTGCATCGGCACCCCTGCAAGTCATGTTCACAACCTGACGAATTGTGGACGTGTCCCGCGATGGGAGGCGACATGCGGCGCAGATAGCACAATAAATCCACGCCGCTGCGGCAAGCAGGGGCGCACCGTCCCGCTGCAGCGCAGGTGACGACGCGCCTCTGAAGGAAACCCGTGCAGCCGCACCGGTCTCCAAGGGGCACGCCCCGTCTCTGCGGCAAGCTCAGACGAGAAGCTCGACGATGCGCGCCTGCCGCCGCAGGGCTGCGAGGAGATGGGGCAGCCTCTTCTCGAAGCGCCCGTATTCACCCAAAACCTCTTCCACGATGGGGCAAAGGCCGTCCAGGGACGCCGGCGCAAACCACGAGAGGTCGTCTGCGAGCAGCAGCTGCTTTCGCGGCCTTTCGTGAAACGGCTTGCTCTTGAAGGTGTAGAGCCCGTTTGCCAGGTCGTAGTCGTCGACGTTGCACAGAAGGGAGCTTCCCGTATCGAACAGCGGCGCGACCTTCCATTCGAGCGTGCGGACGTTGCGCACAAGCCCGAAGTTCCTGTAGTGCCGGTCGTGGTTCATCAAGGCGAAATCGCAGACGATCATCTTCGAGAGGAACTCCTCGATCCCGTCGACTCCCAACTCTGCGCAACAGTCCACGTAGTGCTGGTAGCCGCTCGTGTGGTTCGGCTTCTCCCGTATGCGCCGGACATAGTGCGCGGGCACGTACTCCTCGTCGTCTGCCAGGAAGTTCTCGCATCTCGAGAAGAGGCGCCCGCGCATTTTCTCGCATCGATAGCCCACGAAATCGGCCGGTGCAAGCACCGTCTCGAAAAAACGTGTGGCAATCTCCTCGTTCAGGGGTTCTTGCGCGCTGGCGCCTCCTGCCTTGTTCAAGACGCGCCTGCCGTTTTCCACCGACCAGAACTTCTCCAGATTGCCATCGCTTGTGTTGTCCGGATGGGCCCCGTCCAGATACCGCGCCCCCTCGCTTTCGCCTGCGGCGCTTTTCCCCTGGAAGTCGTGGTGAAAGAAGTTGACGTCCTCCCAGCGCATCTGGGAACCCTCCGGCAAAATCCAATACTGGTCCGACAGGGACAGCCCGAGGTTTCTGCAGATCAGCTCCTCGGGAATGCGGACGCCCTCGCTTTCCAGGATCTCGTGGATGTTGGCGCGCTCGTCGGGGATGCCGCGGCCCCTCCACCATGCGTTGAAGCTGGAGACGGCGATTTTCCCGCGCTTGCCGGACAGTCCGACGGGGCATCTTTCCTCGTCGAGGATCGCCCCCACGTGCTTGAAGCGGCTCTCTTTTTCGTCGTAGACCAGCTCCAGGCAGGGGACTTCCCTGTTGCAGAGCGTGTAGCGCGCTTCCGATTCGCCTTCCCCCATCCTCGGCCTGCCCCCGCGCTTGTTCGCCTGCTGCTTTCTAGCGTGCACGGTCTGCGGGTCTATCAGCCACACGCCCGCGACCTTTTCGGCGCGCAAGACACCGCCTCCGATCAAGTCGGTCACCCTCTTGGCGGATATCTGCAGCTCGGCCGCCGCCTGCTTCGTCGTCATGTGCTCGGACATGGGAAACCCTTAATTTTTCGGAATGGTTTTTTTCTCGAACAGTTTACCAAAAACACTTAAATCCAATCGCCTTCCCATTCCGGGAAAATGCGCTGACGGGCGCGGCGTTTCCTCTACAATGCGCCCATGGTCTTTTCCTCCACGACATTCCTCTTCTTCTTCATGCCCGTCTCGCTGGCCTTCTACTTCGCCCTGCCCTGGCGCAAGGCCAAAAACGTGTGGCTTCTCGTGGTCTCGCTCGTCTTTTACGCATGGGGCGAGCCGGTCTACGTCTTGCTGATGCTCGCCTCCATCGTCGGCAACTGGCTGTTCGCCCTCGGGATGG
>CAVIIZ010000029.1:0-2357 GCA_963642995.1 bacterium
TCCGCGCAACCGAGTCTCCCGGCGCTCGCAAAACCACTTCTCGAACGCGCCCATGGTAGCAGATTGCCACGTCCCCACGTGCACTTTCCCGTGCGGCGAGTTTCACGCGGCGCGGGCGCTTCCCCGGCGCTTTCGCCCCTATTTCGCGCGGCGCGCGCGGCCGGCGCGCAGCGAGACGGCCACGGCGCAGGCCATGCCCGCCTTCACGAGGTCGCAGGCGACGAAGGGCGCACAGGCGACGGCGAAGGCGGCCGCGGGCTCCATCTGCCCCACGACGACGAGGTGCGCCCAGCCGAAGAAATAGGCCACGGCGATGAAGGCGAGCAACGCCGCGAGGACGGACGCGGCATGGGGCAGGCGCGTGCGCTCCAGACGGCCGCGCAGCGCGACGCCGACGGCGACGGCGGGCGCAAATCCGTAGAGAAAACCGCCGGACGGCCCCACCAGGCGCACGATGCCGCCCACGCCCCCGGAAAAGACCGGCGCGCCCAAGGCGCCGAGGGCGAGGTAGGAGACGACGGCGCAGACGGCCTCGCCTGCGGGCATGACGGCCACGATGATGCCCAGCACGAGAATCTGCAAGGTGAACGGCACCGGGCCTACGGGTATGGCGATGCCGGCGGACAGCGAGAGCGCGACGGTGGCCGCGGCGACGCGGGCCGCCGACGCCAGGAGCCGGCGCGACCGGGCGCGGGCAGGTTCGAGGGCTTTGGTCTCGGAGACGTTCATGGAAAACCTCCTCTTGTCGCAAATGGAGGGCACGCACGCCGCATGCCCGGACGTTGCCGTAGTATCGCAGGCGGGCGCGGCCGGGCGCAAGGAGCGCGGCGCGTTCGTGCGCGAGCAGTAACAAAAGCGAGGGGCGCAACGGCCCGGTTTTGTCGTATGATGTGCGACGCGCAAGCGGCGGTAGTTCAATTGGTAGAGCCCCAGCCTTCCAAGCTGGTTGTTGCGGGTTCGAGTCCCGTCCGCCGCTCCACATTCACCTGCAAAAGAGGAGCGCCCCACCGCATGAAGCGCATCGTCAGCATCCAGGACATATCGTGCGTGGGCAAGTGCTCCCTCACCGTCGCCTTGCCCATCATCTCGGCGATGGGCGTCGAATGCGGCATCGTCCCCACGGCGGTCCTGTCCGTGCACACGGCGTTTCCCAGCTTCACCTTCGACGACCTGACCGACCAGATCGAGCCCATCGGCAAGAGCTGGAAGGACAACGCCGTCTCCTTCGACGCCGTCTACACGGGATATCTCGGGTCTTTCGAGCAGCTCGAGCTGGTCAGCGCGTTTTTCGACGAACATGCAGGGCCGGACACCCTCGTGTTCGTGGACCCCGCCATGGCCGACAACGGCGCGCTCTACACGGGCTTCACCCCCGAGTTCGCCCGCGCCATGGGCGCCACGGTGTGCAGCAAGGCCGACGTCGTCGACCCCAACATCACCGAGGCGGCCTTCATGCTGGGCGCCGAATACAAAGCCGACGGCGACTACGACGAGGCCTACGTGAAGAACCTGCTGGAGGGGCTGGTCGGCCTGGGCGCGAAAAAGGCGGTGCTCACGGGCGTGAGCCTGCAGCCCGGACAATGCGGCGTCTACGGGCTGGACGCGGCGAGCGGCGAGTACTTCAGCTATTTCAACGAGCTCGTCGACGCGCGTTTCCACGGCACGGGCGACGTCTTCAGCTCCACTGCGGTGGGCGCGATCATGCGCGGCAAGGACCTGGAAGAGGCGCTGGCCATCGCCGCAGACTACACGGTCGCCTGCATCGAGGAGACCATCTCGCATCCCGACCACAACTGGTACGGCGTGGACTTCGAGGCCAAGATCGCCTACCTGCTCGAGCGCCTCGGGGCGTGAAACGCGAGAGAGGGCAAGGCAAAGGGGGATGCGCATGGCGTCTGGAGGGGAAATGGTGAACGAGGCAGCCGGCAAAGATGCCCGCGGTAAAGCCTGCGACAGCGCGAAGGCCTGCGGTGAAGACGTCGGCGTCGCGGTGCCGGGCATGGCGGTTCGGGTGAACGGGGTGCCCGTCGTCACCGTCACGGGCTTCTCCAACTCCGGCAAGACCACGTTTCTGACGCAGGTCGTCTCCCTGCTCGCAGGCGAGGGGCTGCGCGTCGGCGTGGTGAAAAACCACGGGCACGGGGCAGGCGGCGTCGACCGGGAGGGCAAGGACTCCTGGAAGTACGCGCAGGCAGGCGCCAATCCCGTCGTGCTGTCCGCCTCGGCGCAATACGCCGTTTTCACCAGCACGCCGGACGCCCCCGCGACGCGCGACGAGCTGGTGGCGAAAATCTCCGGCGAGGCAGACCTCGTCGTGGTCGAGGGCTTTTCCGCGGCCGCGGAAGGCGCCGTGGAGG
>CAVIIZ010000029.1:2367-17630 GCA_963642995.1 bacterium
AACTTGCCGATGCCGAGCGCATCGCGCTCGTCTCCGACGACGAGGACCTGCGCGAGGAGACGCGCGCGCAGGGAAAGCCCGTCTTCGACATGGACGACTTCGCCGGCTTTGCGGCCTGGCTGCGCGAATACGCGCGCGTCTAGGAAAAGACCCCGAGGGAAAGGCGGCGCGGACACCATGCGCGACGGACACGGACGCAGCATCGACTACCTGCGCATATCACTCACCGACCGCTGCAATCTGCGCTGCATCTACTGCATGCCGGAAGACGGCGTCGAGCAGGCCACGCACGACGAGATACTGCGCATCGAGGAGATTGCGCGCGTCGCCGGCATCGCGGCCGGATGCGGCGTCAAGCGCGTGCGCCTGACGGGCGGCGAGCCCCTCGTGCGCCGCGGCGTGCTCGACCTCGTGCGCGACGTGGCGGCCACGCCCGGGATAGAGGAAGTCTCGCTCACCACCAACGGCGTGCTGCTGCCGGACATGGCCGCGCAGCTTGCCGAGGCGGGTCTTTCGAGGGTGAACATCTCGCTGGACACCTTGGACCCGGTGCAGTTTTCCTACATCACGCGGCGCGGGCGCCTGGACGACGTGATGGCCGGCATCGACGCGGCGCTCGACGCGCACCTCGACCCGGTGAAGCTCAACTGCGTGGCCGTGCGCAGCCTGGACCAGGACTTCACCGCGTTTTCGCGCCTGAGCGTCGAGCGGCCCTTGCACGTGCGCTTCATCGAGTACATGCCCGTCGGCCACAGCGTGGGGGTGGACGGCGCGGGCTGGACGCAAGACGACAGCATCCCGGCAGACGAACTGCGCGCCAAGATAGACGAGGGGCTTGCGGCATGCGGCATGCCCGCGCTCGAGCCGCTTGGCGACGCCGAGGCGCCGGGGGGCGCGGGGCCTGCGCGCTACTGGAAGATTCCGGGCGCCGCGGGCACGGTCGGCTTCATCTCCGGCATGAGCGACCATTTCTGCAGCGAATGCAACCGCCTGCGCCTGACGGCGGACGGCAAGCTGCGCCCCTGCCTGTTCAGCGACGACGAACTCGACGTGCGCGCGGCGTTGCGCGGCGGAGGGGGCGACGCGAAGGTGCGGCGCGTGCTGGAGGAGGCCATCGGCGCGAAGCCGGAAGAACACGGCGGCGAGACGCAGACGCAGCGCGACATGAGCCGCATCGGCGGATAGAAAGACGGGGGTTTTCAGCATGGCGACGAGAAGCGGGGCAACGGAAAAGACGCCGGGCGGGCTTGCCGCGGGCACGGCGGAGCACGAAGGCGCGCGCGACGGGCAGCTCACGCACGTAGACGAGCGCGGGCAGGTGCGCATGGTGGACGTCTCGGGAAAAGACGAGACCAGACGCCGGGCCGTCGCCGAGGGCTGGATCTTCATGCACCCCGACACCCTGGCGATGATAACGGAAGGGGCGGCGGCCAAAGGCGACGTGCTCGCATGCGCGCGCGTGGCCGGCATCATGGGCTGCAAGCAGACGAGCGCGCTGGTGCCCATGTGCCATCCGCTCAACATCACGAAAAGCGCCTGCGAGCTGGAGCCGGTGCGCGCAGGCGAGCGCGAAGACGGGCGCGTCGGCATCCACGCGCGTTTCACCTGCGGGGTCACGGGCAAGACGGGCATCGAGATGGAAGCCCTCACGGGAGTGGCCGTCGCGCTGCTGACCGTCTACGATATGTGCAAGGCCGTCGACCGCGGCATGGAGATATGCGACGTGCGCTTGGTCCGCAAAGAGGGCGGGCGCACCGGACTTTGGACAAGGGAGTGAGACCCATGGACATCAGCTTTGCCATCATCACCTGCTCGAGCACGCGCACCCTGGCCGAGGACACGGCAGGGGCGGCGCTCGAGGACCTGATCGCCGGGCAGGGTTGGACCTGCGCGAGCCACGTGGTCGTGAAAGACGACGTGGACCAGATCGCCTGCGCCATCGAGGACGCGTGCGCGGACGGCGTCGACATAGTGCTCACCTGCGGCGGCTCGGGACTCAGCCTGGCAGACGTCACCCCGGAAGCCACGCGCCGGGTCTGCGAGCGCGAGGTGCCGGGCATCGCCGAGGCCATGCGAGCGTACTCCATGACCAAGACGCGCCGCGCCATGCTCTCGCGGGCCGTGGTGATGCAGAAGGGGCGCACGCTCGTGGTGAACCTGCCCGGCTCGAAAAAAGCCGCGACCGAGAACTGGGAGGGCGTGGTCGACCAGTTCGAGCACGTGAAGAAGATGATGGCCGGCGAAGGCCACGGCAACTAGGCGCGCCCCTCACCCCTGCTCGCGGAAGGCCGCCTTTTCAAGAAGCGAGCCGCCGCAGCTCGACCCGCTGCCGGCCGCGCAGCTGTAGCACACGGGGTTCACCCGCACCTCGCGCGCGGGCAGCGGCGCGCCGGCGATGTCGTGCACGGTCAGGGCGCGCCCCTCCCCGTCCACGATGGGCAGCCCCAGCACGTGGTTGCACTCGCAATCGTAGAGGTGGCCGTCGTAGTCCACGTTCACCTGCGTGCGGCACATCATGTGCGCCACGACCGATGCGTTGTAGTTGTCGGAGAGCAGCTGCAGGTAGTAGTCCATCTTGCCCTGGCGCTCGAGCTGCGCCGCGAAGCGCCCCAGCGGGTAGTTGTTGAAGGCGTAGAGCGCGTTGAAGGCCACACCGCAAGACCTCTTCAGCTGCCAGGCGTAGAACTCCTCCAGCTCGCGCTGGTCGGGCGGCAGGAAAGGGCCGTCCACGTTGTAGACGAGGTCTAGCTGCAGCTCGGGCGTCGTGGCATATCCCAGCGCGTTCAGCTCGCGCAGCTGCGCGACTATCTTCTCGAAGACGCCGCTTCCCCGCTGCTCGTCGCAGTAGGCGGCGTCGTAGTAGGGCAGCGAGGCGACGAGCTTCACCCCGTCGCGCACGTAGACGTCCTTGAAGTGCGCGTATTTCTCCTGCCCGAGTATGGCGAGGTTGCTGCGCACGATGGTCTGGTCGGCGACCTTGCACGCCTCGTCCAAGAACCACTCCAGGTGCGGGTTCATCTCGGGCGAGCCGCCGGTGACGTCGAGAACCGAGTAGCCGCCCGCCGCAAACGCCTCCAGGCAGGCTGCGAGCGTCTCCTTGGACATGGTCTCGGCCCGGCGCGGCCCGCATTCGAGGAAGCAATGCGTGCAGGCCAGGTTGCAGGCGTAGCCGACGTTCACCTGCATGGTGCGCAACGTGGCGCTTCGCAGCAGCCCGGGGTCGTGGACGCGTGCGGCGAAAGGCCCGATGCCGAGGCTTTCGCAGCGTTTCTCCAAGTCGTGCAGGGTGAAAGCGGATTTCCCGCGCGCGAGCTCGAGCGAGCGCTGCGCCCGTTTGCAATCGTAGCGGCCGACGTGGGAGGCGGCGCAGGTGATGCGAAAATGCGGCGCGTAGCGGCTGTCCGAGAGAAGCGCGGCCATGTTGCCCGAGACGGCCGCCTCGCGCCCCTTGATGCAACGCACCTCGCTGCTCAAATCGAAGTAGCGCGGGTTTTCCGGCATGGTGCCCAGGTACGTGGCCGTCTGCCCGTAGTCCTCCTCGGCGTCTTCGAAGGCGTCTGATTTCACCGCGCGGATCGTGTAGCTGTAGAAGGTGGCAAAGCCCAGCTTCGTGGCGATGCGGAAATCCCCGATGTGCAGCTCCTCGCGTGCCACCTCGTAAAACGCGCGCACCCCGCAATCGGCGAGCATGCGCCGGAAATCCTCGATGTAGAGGGCGCCGGAGAGGCACTCCCCGCGCAAGACGGGGTCGTCGTAGAAGCCTTCCGGTACGCGGCGGTCGCAGAACACGTCCGAGAAGAACAGCTCGCCGCCCGGCTTCAACACGCGGAAGACCTCGGAGAAGAGCTGCTCTTTGAACGGCGAGAGGTTCACCACGCAATTCGATATGACCACGTCGACGCTCGCGTCGGCAATCCGGTCCATGTCCTCGATGAAGCACTGCAAAAACTCGACGTTGCTTTTCGCATAGCCGAACCTGCGCATGTGCGCGTCCTCGAAGCGGCGCGCGAACTCGAGCTGCGAGGCGGACATGTCGACGCCGATGACCTTGCCCTTCTCGCCCACGAGCTGGCTGGCGATGTAGACGTCGCGCCCCGTGCCGCACCCCAAGTCGAGCACCGTGGCGCCCTCGAGCGCGGGCGGCAGGGGCGAACCGCAGCCGTAGAAGTGCTCGACCACCTCGGGCTCGACGTTTTTCAAGGCGTCGAGGACGTATTTCGGGGGCGCGGCCGTCGCGCAGGCGCAGGCGTCCGTGCTCAAGTCGTCGCTGTCGCGCAAGACGTCCTCGTAGTAGCGACGGACTTCCTCGCGTATGGCCTCGCGGTCTTTGCCGCCGTTTTCCCCACGGCCTTTTTCACAAGCCCGGCCGCGGCTTTCCGCGCGGGCTTTCTCGTCGGCGTGCGGCATGCGCCCTCCTCGTCGTCGCGCCCCTCTTGCCTTCCCTAGCGGCCCTCGTCGCCCATGCCGAAGCACTCGGTGAAGAAGACCTGGACGTCCAGGTTGTGCGCGTCGCACACCGCGTCGAGCGCGTCGTCTACTATGCGCGCGAGCGGGCGCGACTCGCACACCGCCCGCGCGTTCACGATCATGGACATCTTCTTGTGGTCGCGCACGAACAGATGCGTGTGCTCGATGTCGTAGTCCACGCCGATCAGCGAGCACTTGTTGAAATCGCCCGCGCCGGCGCTCGCGAAGGTCTTCAAGTGCGGCACGTTGCGCTTCTTCTCGATCAGCCCCATGCGTATGCCCTCGATGAACTCGTCGATGACGGCGTTGCAGTCGATCTTGGAGCCGTCGATCGTCTTGAAGAACATGCGGCGGTTGTACCAGGTGAGCTTCGTCTCGGCCTGCGCGAATTTCTCGTCGTCGCGCACCGAGAAGTTCTTCAGCGCGCTTTCGTGCGTCGTGATGAACTCGGCCAGCTCGGCGATGCCCGTCTTCTCCAGCGCCGAGATGGCCAGCACGGGGATGTCCGGGCAGGCCTCCTTCAGGAAGGCCACGTCGCGTTCCACCTCGGCTTCGTCGATCGTGTCTATCTTGTTCAACACGACGAGGTCGGCCTCCTCGAGCTGGAGCTTCATCAGGTAGACCAGCTCTTCGGGCAGGTGGATGTCGGCCCCTTCGGGCAAGAGCATGCGCAGGCGCTCCGGATCCACTATGACGGTGAAGGGGGCGAGCACGACCCACTCGGAGCAGTCCGCGTCCAGGCGGTGGTAGGTGTGGTCGAGCGCGCCCACGCCGCAGCCCGGGATGTCGGACATGACGAAATCGCACCCGTCGCGGTCTTTCAGGCGGCGTATCTTGTCGATGGTGTTGTCCATCTGATAGCAGATGCAGCCGCTTGCGATCTCCTCCACCGTGCAGCCGCTCGTCTGGGTGAGGTTGGTGTCCACCAGGTTCGCGCCGAGGTCGTTGGCGATGATGCCGATGTGGCCCATGTGCTTGTTCATATACTCGCCCAACGCGATCATCGTGGTGGTCTTTCCCGCGCCGAGAAAGCCGCTGACCACCATGAAGCGCACCGTGTCCGGCGCATCTGCCGCAACGCGCGAGACGGCTTTCGTCTGCCCCGTGTCCTCGTGCGCGCCCGCTGCGCCGGCAAACGTCGAAAACGAATCGTAGGCCATGTGCGTCGCCCTCCTTTTTCCTCTGACAGCGACCCGCCTAGCAGCAGCTCGCCTGGATGGGCTGGTCGTCCTCGTCGCGCACGCCCGAGAAATCCGGGGCGTTCACCACGAGCGCATCGTATGCCTTGTGCGTGTCGCCCAGATGCGTCGAGCGGTCGCCCTCCACGGTGAAGACCTTGGCGTAGCGGCTGTGCTCGGCGATGGTCGTGACATTGCCGCAGACGGGAAAGCCCTTGCCCGGCGGGAACTTGATGTTGTACTCGAAGAGGAAGAAGTCCGGGTAGTCGGGCAGGGAGCCGTCGTAGGTGACGATCTCGCCGTAGTTCTCGCACACGTCCTCGGACCACAGCGACTTCATCACGCGCACCGTGATGGTGGCAAAAACCACGTCTCCGTATTTCTCCTGCTCGGCGGCCGAAAGCGGCGTCTTCCAGTTCATCAGGTAGCGCGGATCGCGCAGGCCAGCCGACTGGACGAGGCGCCTGAAATCGCCCACGAACATGGCGCCCGCCAGGCGCTCGGCGCGGCCCGCCACGTCGTGGGCGAGCTCGACGGGGATGCGGCGGTCGGAGAAGACGTCGGTGAAGTACCACTCCGCGTCCTGCTTCAGCACGCGGAAGACCTCCTTCACGTAGGCCTCCTTGTCCGGCGAGAGGTTGAAGGTGCAGTTCGAGATGACGATGTCGATGCTGGCGTCGTCCACGAAGGAGAGGTCTTCCGGCACGCCCACGTGGAACTCGACGTTGGGCGCGTCGTAGCCGAACTGCTTCATCTCCTGGTCGAAGTACTTCTCCGCCACGGCGATCTTGGCCGCGTCCGGATCCACGCCGATGACCTTGCCCGAAGGACCCACGAGCTGCGCGGCCAGGTAGGCGTCGCGGCCGGTGCCGCAGCACAGGTCGAGCACCGTGCAGCCTTCCATGAGGGGCGGCATGGGCGTGCCGAACTCGTGGAAGAGGTTCTTGATCTCGGCCGAGATGTTGAACAGCTTCTCGCGCGCAGATTCGGGTATGGTGCCCTCGGCGTCGCGCGTGCGCGCCGTGGCCTGCGGGTCTGCCGGCGCGGCTTTCGCCAGTTCGGCATAGTACGCGGCCGGGTCCATGTCGATCGTGTACCACTTCTTGTAGTCGATGGGCGTGTCCATGTGCGTGCCTTCCTCTCGAAGAGATTGCAATGGCACCATGGTATAACCGCTATGCGCAGCTGTCCATTATCAGATTCAGACAAAAGCCGCCGAACCGAAGAGGCTCTCAAGCGGCGTCAAACCGGGAGGGAGGCGCTCCTTTTTTGCAGAGCAGCCGCGCCTGAACCGGCATCGGCAGCGCACGCGCTCCCAAGGCAGGCGGGGGAAAGCTTTCTCATTGCCGGCTTGCAGGGCGAAAACGGGTCTGGGAATGCAGGCGCACATCTGCGAAGGCGGATTCGAGCGCGACGCCGCGGCGGCCGTGTCCCCTCAGCTCGATGCGGCGCAGGCCGTCTGCCGGCCGGGCGCAGCCGGCGTCGACGGAAGCATCGGCGCCCGCGGAATCGGCCGGGCTGCCATCGGGCGCCTCTATCGAGAAGGAGACCTCCAGGTAGTCCTCGGGCAGCGCCTCGGGGAATTTGTCGCCCCACTCCACCAGGCACACCGCGCCGGATTCGAGCATGCCGAAGTAGTCGATGTCCTCGAGCGCCTCGACGCTCTCGAGCCGATAGAGGTCGAAATGCAGCAGGGGCAGCTCGTCGCCCACGTACTCGACCATGATGGTGAAAGTGGGGCTCGTGACCTCGTCGTCCACGCCCAGGCCGGCGGCAAATCCCTTCGAGAATTGGGTCTTGCCCGCGCCCAGGTCTCCCGTCAAGACGACGACGTCGCCGGAATGCGCCAGGCGGCCAAGCTCGCAGGCGATCTCCATCGTCTCTTGCGCGGACGCGCTCGTGCAGCTCAACATGGGCGTTCACCCTCTCCTTCGTCTTCTCTTGCAGCACGCGCACCCCGGCCGCCGTGCCCGGCATGCGCCCCTCTTTCGCCGCGGCCGACGCGGCCGCCATGGCCGCCGCACATCGCGCCGCAACCGCCTTCACCATCGAGCAGTGCTCCCAACCTGCGAAAATCCTCGCGCACCGATTCTGCCTTCGAGCGGTCGTAGATGATTGCCGCCGGATGGAACATGGGCACGACGGCAAACGGCCCCATCTCCCGGACGCCGCCGTGCAGCTCGCCGATGCCGTCTTTCACGCCCAAGACAAGGCGTGTGGCGAAGTTTCCCAAGGTGACGACGACGCTCGGAGCGCAAATCGCGATCTGCGCGGCAAGCCAGCCCCGGCATGCCTCCACCTCGGCGGCACGCGGGTTGCGATTGGCGGGCGGGCGGCATTTCAACACGTTGGCGATGTAGACGTCGGCGCGGGAAAGGCCCGCCAGCTCCAGCAGGGAGTCGAGGTTCTTGCCGGCTTTGCCCACGAAGGGCTCGCCTTGCCCGTCCTCGTTTTTGCCGGGCGCCTCGCCCACGAACATCACATCCGCGCGAGGGTTTCCCGCACCCACCACCACGTTCGCGCGCGTCTCGCACAAGGCGCACTTGCGGCATTCCCGCATCCGGGCCGAAAGCCCGTCCATGGCGGCTGCCTCGTGCCCGCCGGCGGCAGACGCTGCGCGCGAGCACGTTTCACCATCCGTCTCGAAAGCCGCCCGCAGCCACTGCGGCAATTCGTGCGCGTCGGGCAATTCGCGCATGTCGGCCGCCTCCCGCGCATCGGCTGCCTCGCCGCAGCCGCCGTCCGCGCCCGGCCGTCGCCGCGCCCCGCTCATACGTATATGCGCGGCAGGCGCATGCCGAAACCGCAGACGATCTCGTAGTTGATGGTGCCTATCTGGTCGGCCATCATATCGGCCGTGATCTCCTCGTCGCCTTGGCGCCCCACGATGACGACCTCGTCGCCTTCCCGCACGCCCGTGCCGCCGCCGTCGCGCCTGTGGGTGAAGGGAACCTCGATCATGGCCTGGTCCATGCATATGTTGCCCACCTGCAAGCACACCTGGCCGTGTATCAGCACGTCCATGCAGTTGGACAGGGAGCGGCGCAGGCCGTCGGCATACCCCAACGGCACCGTCGCGATCTGGACGGGCGTGGCCGTGCGGTAGGTGAAGCCGTAGCTCACGCCCTGGCCGATGCGCGGCTCGTTGACCGCCGAGACCAGCGCCTTCACGCTCATGGCCGGTCGCAGGTCCTCGGCGTCGCGCAGGTTCGGGCTGGGGGCAAGACCGTACATCATGCAGCCCAGGCGCCCCATGTCGTAGTGCGCCTCGGGATAGCGCATGATGGCAGCCGAGTTCGCGCAATGCACGACGCCAGGGTCCATGTGCGCGTCGCGCATGGCCGCCAGCGCCTCCTGGAAACAGGCGAGCTGCTCGCGGAAGTCCACGTCGGTCGTGTCGTCGGCGCAGGCGAAGTGGGTGAAGGTCCCCTCCAGCATGAGGCCGCGGTGAAAGCCGACGGCGCGCAGGAACTCGACCACGTCGGTGTGGGGCACGCCGATGCGGTTCATGCCCGTGTTCACCGCCAGATGGTAGGGCGCGACGGTGCGTTGCAGGTCGGCCGCCTCGCCCAACGCCAAGGCGAAATCGGTGCTGTAGACCGCCGGGGTGAGCTTGTAGGCGAGCAAATGGGGAATCGAGCGCGTCGTGGGCTGCGAGAGCACGAGTATGGGCACGTCGATGCCCGCCTGGCGCAGCGCGGCGCCCTCCTCGACGCATGCCACGCCCAGCCGGCTCGCGCCCGCCTTCAGCGCCGCGCGGGCCACCTGCACCGCGCCGTGCCCGTAGCCGTCGGCCTTCACCACGGCCAGAAGGCGGCGCGCAGGGCCCAGGCGCCGGCGGGCGAGGGCGACGTTGTGGGCGATGGCCGACAGGTCGACCTCGACCCAGGCGCCGCGCAAAAGCGCCGGACGCGTCGTCTCGCGCGAAATCGGCGCGGAGGTGTCCACATGGAGGAAATCCGGGTGGGCGGGTTCTGCTTCGGCTGTGCGCCTGCGTATGGGCTCGACGTTGCTCTTCTCGAAGGCCTCGCGCCCGCGTTCCAGGCCGCCCGGCAGATGGGGGTCTGCCCCGAAATAGTTGATCCCGTCGTCTGCCACGCTACACCTGCGCCTTTGCCAGGGAGAGGATGGCAGGCCCTATCTCGTCGACCATGTCTTCGGGCAAGACGGACAGCGCGGAAGTGGCCGCGGCCGCGCGCGCGCCGGATGCGCTGTGGAGATGCACGGCCAGGCACGAGGCGTCGAAGGGCTCCAGCCCCTGCGCCATGAACGCGGCGACCATGCCGCCCAGCACGTCGCCCGTGCCCGCCTTGGCAAGCTCCGGCCCTCCCGTCTCGTCCACGAAAAAAGAGCCGTCGGGAGCCGCGACGACGGTGCCCGGGCCTTTCAGCACGACGATGGCGTTGAAACGCGACGCCAGCTCCAGCGCGTCGTTCTCGCGGTCTGCCACCTCGCGGCCCAGCAGGCGCGCGGCCTCGCCGGCATGCGGGGTGAGCACGTTCACGCACGATCTGCGCCCCTCGAGCACGTCGGCGTCTTGCGCGATGATGTTGAGCGCGTCGGCGTCGAAGACCGTCGGGGTCTCGCGCGCGCCCGGATGCCCTCCGTCGACGCCCGCGCGAAACACGAGCCCCTTCAGAAACGAGGCAGGCCCCGCGCACGCCCCCATGCCAGGCCCCACGACCAGCGCGTCGCAGGCCGCCACCATCTCGATCACGTCCTCGACCGCGCCGGCGGAGAAAAAGCCGCCGGAACCCGGGCACTCGTGCACGGGCACGCTCACGAGATGCGCATGCGCCGCTTGCGCCGTGCCCTTGGGAACGCACAGCCGCGTGTAGCCCGCACCGCAGCGCGCCGAGGCCATCGCGGCCAAGACGGCTGCACCGGGATACTCGTGCGAGCCGCCCGCCACCAAGACCTTGCCGCGCGTATACTTGTTCGCGTCCTTGTCAAGCCGCGGGAGAAGCGCCGCCAACTCGACTGCGCCACGTTGCATTTCCCTGCCCATCGCACTCACCCTCTCGTTCGACCGCCGCCGTCTTTTCCCATGCCCACAGTATCCACCTTTTAAGCGGGGCGCGCGCCCCTCATGCGCGATCCGGTTTCTCCTCGCCGGCACGTGCGTCGCCCGAAGCGCCGTTCAAAGCGGCGTTTGGAGCATCACCCGAAACGGCCGCCGTCGCGTCTGCCGCCTCGGCCTCCTCATCCGCGGCCCCTTCATCTGCGGCTGTCTCGTCAGACCCTGCATCCTCGAGATCGGCCAGCCCCGTGCGCATCGCCTCCTCGAGGTTGTCGAGCATGCCGCGCAGCTTCTTGAACTCGGATGCCAGCTCCTCGCGCGGAGTAGGCCCTGACTGCTCCTTGGGTTGCGGGCGCGTCTCCTCCGTCGCGGCCAGGGCGTTTGCCACCGCTGTCTCGTGCGTGCGCGAAAGCGAGAGGTGCACCTCGGTCACGCCCCGCTTTTCTGCCAGCTCGCGGGCCTTGCCGTGCAAGACGGCACGCGGCCTGCCGGCCTCTTCGTGGGCCACCTCGATGTCGCGCGGCGCCACACCCTGCGCAAACCCCGTGCCAAGCGCCTTTGCCACCGCCTCTTTCGCGGCGAAATGCGTCGCGTAGTGCAGATGCGCCTTCTTCTTGTAGGCATCGCAATACGCCTGCTCGGCATCCGTGTAGACGCGCGTCTTGAAACGCGGGGTGCGCGCGAGCACCTGCCGCATGCGCTCGATGGCGACGATGTCGACGCCCAGGCCGGCCACGGGCGGCGCGGACGCCTCTGCGCCCGCAGCGGCACCCTCGCCTCCGGATTGCGCAGCTCCCCCGGCAGCCGCCGTCCTCTCGCCTGCACCTGCCGCGCCGGCCTCGGCCCCGCTTTCGCCTGCCGCAGCCGGCGCCCCTTCCTCTCGCACGTCCATCCCCTACTCCACCGTCACGCTCTTTGCCAGGTTGCGCGGCTTGTCCACGTCGCAGCCGCGGTCGAGCGCCACGCAGCGGGCCAGCAGCTGCAAGGGCACGCTGGCCGTGATGGCCGAGCACCAGTCGCGCGCCTTCGGCACGAACAGCACCACATCGGCGATGCCCGCCACCTCGTCGTCGCCCTCGCTGGCCACCGCGATGATGGGGCTGTTGCGCGTCTTCGCCTCGACGATGTTGCTCACCGTCTGCGCGCGCGTCGGGCTGTCGCAGACCACCGCCACGACGGGCGTGTGCTCGTCGAGCAGCGCGATCGGGCCGTGCTTCATCTCGCCGGCCGGGTAGGCCTCGGCGTGCAGGTAGCTGAGCTCTTTGAGCTTCAACGCGCCCTCGTTGCACACGGTGGACGCGATGCCGCGCCCCACGTAGAGCATCGAATGCGCGCCTTCCAGCAGCCGGGCCGCGCGGGCGATGTCGTCTAGGTCCTGCAAGATGTCCTCGATCATGGACGGCGTCTCGCGCAGCTCGTAGTACAGGCTGTTCACCTGCCGCGTCGTCAGGCGGCCCTTCTTCTGGCCGAGAAACATCGCGATCAGGGCCAGGCAGGCTATCTGGGCAAGGAAGCTCTTCGTGGCCGCCACCGAGATCTCCATGTTGGCCTTCACGTACAGCGTCGCGTCGGACTCGCGCGTGATGCGGCTGCCCACGCAGTTCGTGACGGCGAAGACCCGCGCCCCCTTGCTGCGGGCGAGGCGCACGGCGGCCAGGGTGTCGGCCGTCTCGCCGGACTGGCTGATGGCGATGACCAGCGCAGACGAGCTGACGATGGGGTTGCGGTAGCGGAACTCGCTGGCCACCTCGACGGTGGTGGGGATGCGCGCCCAGCGCTCGATCAGCTCGCGGGCGACGAGTCCTGCATGGTAGCTCGTGCCGCAGCCGATGATGCAGACCGTGTCGATGGCCTCGATGTCGTCTTCGTCGAGGTCGAATTCGTCGAGGAGCACGCGGCCGTTCTTCACCTTGCCGGCTATGGTGTCGCGCACGGCACGGGGCTGCTCGAATATCTCCTTGAGCATGAAGTCGGGGTAGCCGCCCTTCTCGGCGTCTGCCACGTCCCAGTCCACGTGCGTGGCAGGCGCGGCGAAAGAGGCGCCGGCGGCGTCGAGGTACGTGATGCCGGACGGCGCGAGCAACGCGAACTGGCCGTCTTCGAGAAAGACCACGTCGCGCGTGCGGTCGATGAAGGCGACGACGTCGGAGCCCACGAAGGCCGCCTGCTCGTCCGGCGCATAGCCCACGACCACGGGCGAGTCCTTGCGCGTGACGGCGATGACGTCCGGATGGTCGGCATGCACGACGGCCAGCGCGTAGGCGCCCGCCAGACGCTCGACGCTGCGCCGCAGCGCCTCCATGACGTCGCCGTCGTAGAAACTCTCGAGCAGGTGCGCGACCACTTCGCTGTCCGTGTCGCTTTTGAAGACGTGCCCGTCGGCTTCCAGCTCGTCGCGCAATTGGGTGAAGTTTTCGATGATGCCGTTGTGCACGACGGCGATCTTGCCCGTGCAATCCGGGTGCGGGTGCGCGTTGGCCCGGGAGGGTTTGCCGTGCGTGGCCCAGCGCGTGTGCCCGATGCCGCAGCAAGCGGCCGAAGGGAGATCGGCGACGGCGCGTTCGAGCTCGGCCACCTTGCCCGCCCTCTTCACCATCGAGATGGTGCCGTCGCCTTCGGGCAAGGCGATGCCCGCCGAGTCGTAGCCGCGGTACTCGAGCTTCTTCAAGCCCTCTATGAGCGTGGTGGCCGCGGGTTTCGTGCCCGTGCAGCCGACAATTCCGCACATGCGCCTTCAGGCCTCCTCGATGCGGCGTGTCTCGTCTGGTGAATTCTAGCAGAGCGCCCCTTGAAACGAAGGCGCCCGCCGCATGCGGCGAGCGCCTTTTTCGTGAAATCTCGAAGGCCTTCGCGTGAAAAGCCCGCGTGTGGAAGCCTTCACCGCAGACGGCGCGCAAAAGCCGGTGTTGCGGTGCCCGCCTTAGGCCTCGGCGGGGATGACGTGCACCTTGCGCTGCTTGCCGCGCGTGTACTTGACCGTGCCGTCTGCCAGGGCGAACAGCGTGTCGTCCTTGCCGCGGCCGACGTTTTCGCCGGGGTGGAAGTGGGTGCCGCGCTGGCGGACGAGGATCTCGCCGGCGCCGACCTCCTGGCCGCCGAAGCGCTTGCAACCCAGGCGCTGCGCGTGGGAATCGCGGCCGTTGCGGGAGGAAGCTTGGCCTTTCTTGTGTGCCATATCGCATCAGTCCTTTCTGGGAAACGCTATCTGGAAAACGCGCCTAGGCGTTCTCGATCGCCGCGATGATATCGGCCTTGCGCGCGCCGGACTCGAGCTTGACGCCGCGCTCCTTGGCAAGGTCTTTCAGTTGGGCGACGGTGAGCTTGGAGAGGTCTTGCGCCGCGTCGGCCTTCTCGGCCTTCGCCTCTTTCGCGGCCTCTTCCTTCTTCGGCTTCTCCGCCTTGGCGTCTTCTTTCTTGGCGGCCGGCTTCTTCTCGGCGGCCTTCTTGCCCGCGGCGGCGTCTGCCTTCTTGTCGGCCTTCTTCGCGGCGGGGCGCTCTTCGCGCTTCTTGGGAGCCTCGGCCTTCTCGCCGTTCAGCTCGACGATGCAGATGCGGGTGAGCTGCTGGCGATGGCCGCGCGTGCGCTTGTAGCCCTTGCGCTTCTTGAACTTGAAGACGAGCACCTTGTCGCCTTTGTGCTGCTCCACGATCTGCGCGACCACCTTGACGCCCGAAAGCTCCTTCGGGTCGCTGATGGTCTTCTTGCCGTCGCGGACGAGCAGGACCTGCAGGTCGAGCTTGTCGCCTTCGGCGCCCTCGAGTTTCTCGACGTCGAACACGTCGCCGGCCTTGACGGTGTATTGCTTGCCACCGGTTTTCACAATCGCGTACATCTTCGCTTACCTTTCCAGTTCAAATGAGCACACATGCACCCGCACGTGTGCAGACGCAACGATGCATGCTAGCAAAGCCCCGCCCGCCGCGCAAGCACGATTTTGCCGATGCCGACCTGATGGAGCCCGCGCATATCCGAGTGTCCGCAGGCATTCGGGCACGGGCCGGATACGCCCACGCACCGCCTTGCGCTGTCCCGCGCAGACGTTCGCACCCGCAGCCCCCGCCTTCGCGCCCCGCCGCGAGGGAGCACAAAGTTCCTTTACAGACAAAACGCCATGTAGAGCGGCAACTTGACGATGTCGTCGACAACCTCGAGCTGCCTTGGGTGAACGACGACGCGCTCCCCTACGCGCGTGCCGAACTTCGCCTTGAACTTCTCGAGGGAGACGATGCGGTAGCGCTTGCCGGACTTCACCTCGACCGGCGTGACGCGCGGTTTGCCCGCCGCATCGGCAAATGGACGCACGAGCAGAAAGTCTATTTCCATGCGCTCCGAGGCGTCGCGCGACCACTTCGAGTAGAAGTGCAGTTCATGTCCCGCGGCGACGAGCTGCTGCGCGACGAAGTTCTCCACGAGCATGCCCTCGTTCACGTCCGCCTTGCCCAGGAGCACCTGGCGATACACCTCGGGAAGCGCGCCGTCTGAAGACGAGAACGCCATGGCGCAGAGCAGGCCGGTATCCGCGAGGTAGCACTTCAGCGTCGAATCGTCGGCAGAAAGCGCGAGCCCTATGGACGGATCGGTGCTCGCGGTGCAGATG
>CAVIIZ010000030.1:0-15897 GCA_963642995.1 bacterium
CCGTGACCCGCACGGCGCCGGCGGCTTTCGCCTTCTTCGCGGCCGCGGGCGAGAGGGAGGCGTAGGGGCCGTCGGCCTTCGCCGTGGCGGTCGTCGCCTTCGTCCCCGCGGCGGCCGCGGTCGCCCCCGCCTTCGAGGCCGCACCCGCGAAGGCGGCGCCCTTTGTCGCGGCGTCGGCCTTGGAGGCGTCTGCCTTTCGGGAGGCTACCGCATCCGCAAAGGCCGCATTCCCCTTCGAGGATCCCCCATCGGAGGCACCGTCCTTTTCACCATCCGCGCAAGACGCCCCGCCGGCGGAGACGCCCGAAGCCGCAGGCGTGCTCGAGGAGCCGCCCGCCCCATCTTTCGCGCCGGGCGCCTCGCCGCCCGCAAGACCGGCGTCCGAATCGCCCGTCCCGCCGTTCGCGCCGACTGCGGCACCGCCCGCTTGCTCGGAAAGCGCACCGCCCGTGCCCGCCTCGGCGGCAGGCGCATCGGCCGGCACACATGCGGCCATGACGACGCTCGGCGCGCCTTCCCCGTCGCAGCCTTGCGCGAAAGCCGTCGGAGCGCAGGCGAGCATCAGAGCCGAGGCCATGCAGGTCGAGCATGTGAAAAGCGCGAGACGGGCGCGAACGCGACTGCTCCCCATGAATCCCCCTTTGCAAAACGCCGCGAAACCCCGCAGCGCGCACAGCGCATGCGCGGGAAAACGGCGTCTCCCTGAAACAAAGCGGCGAGGATGATAGCACCTGGGGAAAACCGGGGGCAACGCAGGCGCCGGACTCGTGGCAGGCCCGCTCCCCCAAAAGGGCCTGCACGGCCCGGACGGCCTTCCTCCGGGTGTAGGATGGGCGCGGGGGATGCGGCCGCTCCGAGGCCGCATCAGGCGCATGTCCGCCCGCGCACGCGGGGCGCACGGCTCGAAATCCAAGGGGGAAGAGCCATGAGCAAGCTCGTGAACAATCGCTACGCCATACTCGTCGCAGGCGTCGTCACCATGCTCGTCTACGGCATCATCTACGCGTGGTCCATCTTCATCCCGCCGCTGGAAGCCGAGTTCGGCTGGTCGCGCGCGTCCACCTCGTTGGTCTTCTCCGTGGCCATGATCGCGCTGTCGCTGGGGATGACGAGCGTGGGGCAGCTGGCAAAGCGCATGTCGCTGCGCCGCGTCTTCCTGCTGGGCGGCGCCTGCGTCGTGGCAGGCCTCGCGTGCTGCCGCTTCGTCACGCGGCCATGGCACCTCTACCTGTTCTACGGCGGGCTGTGCGGATTCGGCGTGGGACTTGCCTACACGAGCTGGACGACGAGCGTGCTCGCGTGGTTCGGCGACCGCGCCGGTTTCGCCTCGGGGTTTCTCGTCATGGGCTTCGGGATGGGCACGGTCGTCTTGGGAGCGGTGGCCACGCTGCTGATCTACTCGGCGCTCGGCTGGCGCTGGGCGTTCACCATCATCGGGGCTGCGGTCTTCGCGTGGAGCCTGCTCGCCTGCGCCTTCATGCGCACGCCCGGGCCCGAGGTGGCGGCGCTGCGCGCCAAACACGACGACACGGGCCTTTCGCTTTGCGGAAAGCAGGTCGTGTCGAGCTCGTCGTTTTGGATTTTCTGCATGTGGCGCAGCTTCTTCATGGGCTCGGTCGCGGCCATCATCGCCGAGGCGTCCGTGATGATGACCGGCATCGGCGCCTCCGTGGCCTTTTCCGCCGCGGCCGTGGCCGCGCTGGGGCTGGGCAACGGACTGGGACGGCCCGTGGGCGGCATCATCTACGACAAGCTGGGGCAGGCGAAGACCATGGTGCTTTTGCCCGCGCTCGGACTGGCCGTCTCGGTGGCGACGCTGCCGTGCTACATGGCGCACCTGCCGGCGGCGTTTGCCGTGCTCGTCTTGGCCGCGGGACTTGTCTACGGCATGTACTCCGCCATCAACACCTCGTTCATGCGCACGACCTACGGCCAGGCGCACCTCGCCACGAACACGGGGGTCTCGGCGCTCGTGCTCGCCCCGTTCAACCTGGTGTTTCCCGTGCTGGCGGCGGCCATCTTCGACGTGAGCGGATCCTACGACGCCTATTTCGCCATCATCCCCGCCTGCGCGCTCGTGTCGCTTCTGTGCGGCATCGCGGAAAAGCCGGCCGTCGCGCGCCTGCGCCGCCGCTGGGGCGCCGGCCGCGAAGACTCGTGAAGACCCCCCGGCCGCGAGGGCATGCGCAAGGTCAAGCAAGCGCGGGCGGCGCAGGAGGCTTTTCCTTGCCCGCGCGCGAGGGCCGCATGCTCCATGCGGTATGAAAAGCGCCCCGCTAGTACCCAAGGCCATATCCCCTCCGGCACAGGCGAGAAGATAATCCACCCGCGTTCCTGACAATTGCCGTACAAATTCCGCGCTCGCGGATTTACGCTGTAAAATCCCATGCGCGTGAGGCCGGATGCGAGTTCGGCCGGCATGCGCGAGACGAACAGCGGGCATGCCAAGACAGCAACGCGACAAGAACAGCTCGCCGAAAACGCATCGCGAAGGGCGTGCAGGACCTGCAGGAGGGGACTTATGGCAGACACCAGGCAATTCATCGAGCTCGACCCGAAGGATTTCAAGCTCAACGACTACGACAACGTGCGCATCGAGATGCCGGCAAAGCCCGCGTTGTCCGAAGAGGACGTGGACGCGCAGCTGTTCGAGTACGTCGCCAGCTCCGGCAAGAAGATAAAGGGCATCGCGGACCTCGACGACGATTGGGTGAAGGCCAATTTCGACGGGCTGGAGACCATCGACGACGTGCGCCAGGCCATCAAGGACCAATACGACCACGACCTCGAGTTCGAGTACAGCGACATCAAGTTCCGCACATGCGCCGACGCCCTCATGGACCGCCTCGAAGGCGATGTCGACGAGGAGACGCTCGCAAACAACATAGAGGTCATGCGCGAGGGCAACGCCGCGCGCCTCGAGGAGATGCACATCTCCTTCGAGCAGTTCCTGCGCGAAGAGCACATGACGCCCGACCAGTACGAGGAGAAGCTGCGCGACGAGGTGCTCAGGCAGATGCGCCTCAACGTGGCCAGCGACATCATGGCCGACGTCTTGAACATGCAGGTGGGCAACCACGAGCTGTGCGACTACCTCTCGGCGCCGGATCCGGAGAAGTTCATCGCCGAGATACGCGAGAAGGGGCAGGTGGAAAACGCCCGGCGGGCAGCCGTGCGCGTGAAGGTCATGCGCCGGGTGATGGACACGGCCATCATCACGGAAGTCGACGAGGACGGCGCGCCCATCGTGAAGCCGGCCGCGCCCGCCGAGGAAGAGGATTTCGAGATGCCCGACTTCGGCGACATGCCCGAGCCGCAGATCCGCGAAGACTAGAAAACCCGTGCGTCGAAAAGGGAGAGGCGAAAGAGAACATGAAGGTCGAGAAAGTTCGTGAAAAGGACGGCAAGCTGGAGCTTTCCGTCGAGCTAGACGGCAAGGAATGCGCCAAGGAGATGACGAAAATCGCCGCCTACGAGATAGCGAAAGGCGACTACAAGGTCAATCGCGCGAAAGACGAGCCGGTCGAGTTCCTGCGCCGCCATCTCGGCGCCGACGAGGCCGCGTTCACCTTCGACGAGGGTATCATGCGCCACCGCGTCCCCTTCGCCCTGACCGCCGCCGGCGTCGACGCCATCGGCACGCCGGTCTACAAGTGCCTGGAGCATGCAAGCGAGACGAGCGGGTTCACCTACCACATGGTCTGCGTCCCCGTGCCCGAGTTCACCTTGGACAGCTACGAGCCCGTGTCGTTCACGCTGCCCTCCTCTTCGGTGAAGGAGGCCGAGGTCAACGAGGAGCTGCAGCGCATGGCGCAGGCGGCGGCGGTCGCCGTCACCGACGATTCCCACGATGCGGTGGTGAAAGGCGACAAGGTCGAGCTCGCTTTGGAGACGACCATGGACGGCGAGCCGGTCAAGGCCTTGACAAGCGACGGGCGCGAGTACACCACGGGCGCCTTGTCTATGCCCGACGCCTTCGACGAGGCCGTCATCGGCATGAAAGTGGGCGAGACGAAGACGTTCTCGTTTGAAGGCCCCAGGCTCGAGACCGACGACGACGGCAACCCCATCATGGACTCCTACGAGAGCACCGTCACGGTCAAGCGCATCATCGACATGCAGCCGCCGGCCCTCGACGACGCTTGGGCGAAGACGGTCATGCCCGGGGTGAACACCCTGGCCGACCTGCGCGCGAAGGTGCGCGAGAAGCTGGAGGAAAACCACGACGCCGACTGGAACAGGCGCGCCCAGGCGCTTGCAGCAGGCGAGCTGGCAAAGCGCCTGCACGAAGACATCCCCGACCTCGTCTACGGCGTGGCGGTGAAGGAGGCGCGCGAGCAGCTGACGCGCAAATTGCGCGAGGACAACATCTCGCTAGACGACTACCTCGAAAAAGAGGGGATTGAAAAAGACCAGCTGAACAACGTGCTGCTCATGCAGGTGCGCGGGCAGCTGTCGCGCCAGTTCGCCTTGAACGCCTACGCGAAGTACAAGGGACTCGAGGTGGAAGACGCCGACCTCGACGCCTTCTTCGAGTCCATCGCGCCCGGGCAGGCAAAGCAGGCCATGGCCGATTTCCGGCGCGAGGGCAAGATGTACGCCGCACGCTGCGCCGCGCTGCGCTTGAAAGCGGGCAAGATGCTCGTCGAGGAAGCCGAGAAGAAAGCGGCGTAGAGCAAAGGAAAGGGCCTGCTGCCACGCGGTGCTCGAAGGCGGCGCCGGAGAGCCGGTGCGCAAGGTGGAGGAAAAGCCCATGGGCTGGGGCAAGGCACGCATAGATCGGGTCGCCGTTGAAAGCGCGAGATGCGACTACGAGGCTTTCGAGCGCATCGGTCTCGATGGCCTCGAAGGAGCCCGCGTGCTCGACATGGGCTGCTTCGACGGCTTCAACACCGTGCTGAAATTCTCCTGCTATGCAAACATCGCGGTCGTCGTGGGCGTGGATCCGGACGGCCCGGCGCTCGACGAGGCGCGCGCCCAAACAAGCGACCCGCGTTTTTCCTGGGAGCAAGGGGATGCGGAGACCTGGGCGGGGCAGGCGGAAAGCTTCGACCTCGTCTACTTCTCGCATGTCTTTCAGCATGCACGCGACAAGGCGGCAGCGCTTGCGAACGCGTGGCGGCTGCTGAAGCCGGGCGGGCACATCGTCATCAAGACCTTCGACGATTCCTGCAAGCTGTCCTGGCCGGATCCCGAGCATGTGATGCGCCGCCTGTTCGACCTGTATGAAAAGGAGATTTTGCCGCGCACGCCGCATACGCGCCACACCGACCGCGACAACGGGCAAAAGTGCCCGGCACTGCTGCTGGAAGCGGGGTTTTGCGATGTGGACGTGCACATCCACACGACCGACACCCTGGGCAAGACCCTTGAAGAGCGCATGGACCTGTTCGATCGCTTCACCTATTTCCGCAAAAACGTGCCCGAGGGGCTGCCGGAAGATACGGCTCGCGAGCAGACGCGCCTGTTGAACGCGTGGCGCGCCTTGTTCGAGCGCGACGACTACTACCACTGCTCGAACACCTTCATGGTGGCGGCACACAAGCCGAAGGCCGGCGAAAAAGCCGTGCATGGCGCGGATGCCGCAGATGCCGTGAACGCAAATACGGCACCTGCGGCAGAAACCGGCAACACGGGCGCGCACAGTTCTCCTTTCACCCTCTCCCCCATGGAAGAAGACGACTTGGGGCAGGTCATGGCCATCGAGGTGAACGCGTTTTCCAATCCATGGACGCCGCTGGCCTATGCCATGGAGCTGCGCCACAACCCGGCGGCGCACTACATCGTCGCCCGTGGCGAAGACGGACGCATCGCAGGATATGCCGGCTGGTGGGAGGTTCCGGAAACGGGTCTGGCGACCATCATGCACATAGCCGTTGGCGAAAGCGCCCGCAGGAAGGGGCTGGGCACGCTGTTGCTCGAGCACGCCTGCGCGCAGGCGGCCGAACATGGCTGCGCGGCCATGCAACTGCAAGTGCGCTCGAAGAACACGCCCGCCCGCGGGCTCTACGCGCGTGCGGGATTCAAGGAGACGGGAACCGCGGCAGGCTACTACAGCTCGCCCGCCGACGATGCCGTGCAGATGCTGCGTTCCCTGCGTTAAATCCAAACGGATGCAAGATTGGAGCATGGAATCCGGCTGAATGGAAAATCACAGGCCGGGCACCCGTTCGAGATTGAACGCGGAGCACATGCCGGACACTCAATCAGGTACGAACCGAACGCCGGATGCCCAATCGAGCACAAGGCCATCGCGCAGGCAAGCGAGCAGCACCGCCCAACGGCGGCACGTCCAAGCGGCGGACTAGTTGAACATGGGATTGTCGCGCAGCCGCTCGGTGAAAAAGATGAACAGGGCGATCAGCGCGATAATGAACACCCACAAAAGACGCTTTGCGGTCTTCATTGAAAAAGGGCCGATTCTGTCGGAACGTTGGTCGTCTTTTTCCCGCGACGCGATGCTCAAGACCTCTTTCGTGAATTTCGCCCCGCAGCTCGAGCAAAACTTCTCGTTGCGCGAGCGGTTGCCGCAAAACGGGCACACGATGGGGTTTTCCGGCATGGGCGGCACGTCGTCCGGCTGTTTTTTAAACAATCCCATACTCCATTTTCCTTTCGCTTCAAGCTTTCCCACATCATATCCGAGAGGCAGATAAAAAGACAGCACGCGGGTCGCTGCACAAAAAGATATGCCCCTCCTCCCCTCCCAAAGCGGAGAAGATGCCTGCATCGACAGCGGAACCCGCAGCAGCGCTGCCGGAGATATGACAGCGGTGACGGCGGCTCTTGCGCATAGGAGAGGCCACCTCTTGTGCATAGGACAATGCAAAAGCGCGGGCGCGTGGAACAAGCCACACACCCGCGCTTCTCATCAACGCTTCGCGAAGCAGACAGCCGAAAATCTACTCGTTGCTGTCGCTTGCGATGTCGTCGATGTCCATGCCCTTCGCGCCCTTCGGCAGCAAGAACGTGGCCAAAAAGCCGATGAACATGGGGATGGCCAGAATCGCGATCAGCGGGGTGAACGCCCAGCCCGCAGCCTTCAGGCCACCGAGCACGATCGGCGAGAGGATACCGGCAGACTTGCCCAAAGCGACGATGGTCGCCACGCCGGAGTTCCTGAACTCGGTCGGATAAGACTCCGACATCATGGGCTGCGCCGCCGTGATGCCGTAGTTCAGGGCAAAGCCCATGAACACGAAGGCGATCAGGTACGGCCAGAAGCTCGTCTCCGCCGGCAGCATGACCACTGCCGCCGTGATGAGGCACATCGCTGTGGCGAAGATGTAGCCGAACGCCAGGTTGCGCCGGCGCCCGATTGCCTCGGACACATAACCCGTGCTGCAGTTCGCGACGACGGAGGCCGCGTTTTGCGCCATGGCCAGCATGTAGGAAGCCGTGACGGCGCCGCCGGTGGCCTCGAGCATGAGCGAGGGCAGCCATGCGTTCACGCCGTAGATGCTGAAGTTGCCCGCGAAGTAGATGACCACGAGGGCGATCGTCGTCTTGAGGTACTTGCCCTTCCAGACCTCGGCGGGGCTTGCCTTCTCCGAGACGGGCGGCACGATGATGTTCTCGGGCTTCAAGTCGAACGGCATCGGCTTGCCCGCGCGCTTTTGGATGCGCTCGAGCGTCTTGATGGCGCCCTCTTTATTGCCCTTGACCGACATCCAGTGCGCGGACTCGGGAGTGAACGTCCCGAATATGAACGCGTAGATGACGGGGAACGCGCCGATCGCGTAGCAGACGTGCCAAGTCGTCACCTGGACGATGACGGTGCCGATGATGGCGGCCAAAACCCAGCCGACGATCATCCACGCCATGCCGAAGGTGATGAAGAAGGAACGCTGCTTCGTCGGGGTGAACTCGGTGAACAACGTCGTGACGATCGGGGTGCACACGCCCAGGAACAGACCCGCGATGACGCGGAAGACCGCGAAGGTCTCGTAGGTGGGCGCGAAGATGCACGGGATGGTGAACAGGCCATAGAGGAACGTGCCGGCCGTGAGAACCTTCTTGCGGCCGAGACGGTCGGAAAGCGGTCCTGCGAAAAACGATCCGACGACGATGCCGATGGTCGACCACGACGACAAAGCGCCCTTCAGCGCGGCGGTCGCGGCATTTTGGGCCGCCACGTCCCCGCCGAAATTGGCCAGCGGGAAGAAGTCGTTCATGATCTGCGTGTTCGTGTACGAGATAATCATGTAGTCGTAGCCGTCGAACATCATGGCTATGCCGACCAAGAAGAAAATCGAGATGGTGAATTTGCTGACCCCGAGCGAGTCGATCGCTTGGGAGATAGTAAATTTACCGTTGCTTGCTTCTGCCATAACCCCCTCCTTAGGTGAGGAAATGCAAAGTCAAAACCGGATGAACTGGCGGGCAGCTGGTCTGGAGATACGCAGACCCGGCGGCTTTGGACGAAGCCACGGGAGATATCCCCGCTGCCCTAAACGGGGAAGCGGCCGGAAGAAGGCAGTTTCTCTCGCCATGTCCTCCGACCGCTTCACCAGCGCTACAAGCGCCTACTGGAACTTCTTGTCCTGGTTGCGACGCTCGGACTCGTCGATGGGCTTATAAGTCGCGCCGGCGATATCGTCGGTGATGACCTTGGCCGCACCGCAGCTCTTGCACGTGGCCGCATCGGCCGCGTTGAACGTGTTGCACTCAGGGCACTTCCAAAGGATGTTGCCGATTGGGGGCGGACGGAAACCGCCTTTCATTTGCTGAGACATGCTTTCCTCCTTTGTCTTAATCCCCGCGGGCGGTATTGCCCGCGGGGAGTAAAGCCAGACATCTCAAAAGCGCGAAACTGCTAGAGCGTGAACATGACCATCTTTTTCTTGTCGCGTGCCTTTTGGGCAAGCTCCTCGATGGTGCCATAGTACATCACGCCGGACTGGCAGTGATGCACGCAGTTCGGAAGGCGACCCTTCTCGACACGGTCTGCGCAACCGTCGCACAGGTCGGTGGGGATGGGCACATACGTCCACTCCCAATCGCCCTTGATGTTCTTGACAGGGCCGTACTCGGCGCACTTGATGCCCCACTCGTTGGGAGCCAGGCCAAGGTGCATCTGGCAGGCGACCTCGCAAGAGTGGCACTCGGTGCAGTACTCGTAGTCGATCAGGAGACCGTGGGTGGCACCCTCGGCATTCGCGTCCTTGAAGTTCGCCCAGTATTCGATACCGTCGAACGTGCGGTTCATCTCTTCTGCTGTAGGCATAATCACACCCCCTCGAACCTAGTAAAGTGGTAGCCCTTGAGCGGCTTGGTCGTGATCTCGGCTGCCATATCGCAGTCGTTCTCGGCCGTGACCTTGTAGCACTTGCACAAGGTGGACTTGTACGGAGCGCCGTAGTGCGTGGGCCCGTAGACGCCCATCGTCGTCAGGTTGTTGGCGTTGGAGTTGAACACACCGTACAGATGCGGCTCCGCAGCCTCCTCCTCGGGGAACCACCAGCCGTGACGTGCACGGACGAGGTTCGGCAGCAAGCCCGGGGCGATGTGCGCGACCTGCTTGCACTTGCCGCGCGGGTTCTCGAACCACACCCAGTCGCCCTCTTTGATGCCCTGCTCCTCGGCGATCTCGGGAGAGACGTCGGCGATGGCCGTCGGATGGAACTGGCGCATATGCGGCAGCTGACGGTGCTCGGAGTGGAACAGGCCGATGTGACGATGGCCGGAGGTGTAGATGTAGGGGTACTCCTTGTAGAGCTCGGGAGTGCGGTAAGGCGACTCGTACGGCTCCATGTGATGAGGCAGAGGATCGAAGCCCCACACGTCGAACAGCGGCGAGTAGATCTCGAAGAAGCCGGTGGCGGTGACGAAGCCGGGGTTGCCGTCCTCGCGGAGCAGGCCCTTCTCGTACTTGCGGTACTGCTCGTTCCAATCCCACCAGTCATAGACCTTGTGGGTGAGCTCCTCGAAGGTGTAGTCGACGCCGTTGCCCTCGTCCTGGATCATCCACGTGAGGAAGTCCTCGGTCGTGGCGAACTGATCGTAGAACTCGGGGTTGAAGCGCTTGCCCATGGCCATGACGAGCTCTTCGTCGGACTTGCACTCGTAGTAGCGGCCCGCGGACGCGGTGATGGTGCGCAGCGGCTGCCACCAGGAGCGGTAGGAATCGCGCTCGACGGACATGGCCATCGGGAGCACGCAGTCGGCGAACGCCACGGCGGTCGGGGTCAGGTAGTAGTCTGCGACGACCGTGTACTTGACCTTCTTCCACGCCTTGTAGACGCGCGGCGCGTCGCCTGCCATGTTGGCGATCGGGTTGGTCTGCTCGACCCAGATGAGCTGGGGACGATACGGAACACCCGTCTCCATGGCCTCGACCAGCAGGTCGGGCGGAATGAAGGGCGTGTAGCCCGCCTTGTGGATGGGCGACTGCTCGGTGCCGATGCGGCGGTCGAGCATCTCCTCGGAGATGAACTCGAGGCCTGCGCCGTACTTCTTGGAAGAGTTGTAGGCGTAGCGAACGAGCACGTTGCCGCCGGGGACGTCGAGGTTGCCGCAGATGGCGACCATGTCGTCGATGGCGTTGGAGGCCTCCATAGCGGAGATCTGCATGTCGATGGCAAGACCCCACTGGACGCCGGCCGGCTTGGCGTTGGCGTACATGCGAGCCGCATCGATGATGGGCTGCTCTTCGCACCAGCAAATCTCGGCGACCTTGTCGGTCGGGTACTCCTTGACGCGCTCGACCAGGGAATCGAAGCCGTAGGTCCACGCCTGGGTCCACTCGTGATCGTAGAGATCCTCGTTGATGATGACGTTGAGGAAGCCGAGGGCGAGGGCGCAGTCGGTGCCCGGACGGATCTGCAACCAGATATCGGCCTTGGAGGCCAGCCAGGTGAGAGCCGGGTCGACGACGATGAACTTGGTGCCCATGCGCATGAGGTCGATGAGCCAGTGCCCCATGAAGCCGTCGGGGTTGGAGGCCAGCGGCTGGTTTGCCCAGACGATGACGACCTCGGGCTTCACCCACTCCTCGTTGTTGTAGCGATCGGGGTGCAGCTGGGCGTTGTCGAGAATCCAGCAATCGCCTTCCTGCAAGAGGTTTGCAGTCATGCGGGGCTGGTAGCAAGAGTCGGCCGAGAGGAAGCCGAAGGACATGTTCGGGGAACCGAACGCGGTACGCAGCACCATGGCGCCCTGCCACATGGCGTTGCGGCCGGTGCCGGACAGGGCGACGACGCCCTCAGGCCCGATACCGCCGAACTCTTCTTTGATGATCTTGCAGACGTCCGCGAACGCCTCCTCGATGAAGTCGAGGGCCTCGTCCCACGTGACGCGCTTCCACTGGTTGGAGCCCTTGGGGCCGTCCAGAAGCATAGGCCACTTCAAGCGGTCGTGGTTGTAGATCTGCTCGACCATGTTCAGGCAGCGCAAGCACAGCCTGCCTTGGCTGTAGGCGAAGTTCGGATCGCCTTCAACCCTCTCCAGTTTGCCGTCTTTGACGTAGGTCAAGACGCCACAGCCGTTGTGGCAGCCAGGACCGGTCCAGACGGAAGTTCGGGTCACTTCATAACCGTCTTCGTACCAACGCCAATTGTCAGTCTTGTACAAATCTTTGTTGTATTCGTTGATCATGAAATCTCCCCTCCCTTTCTCTCTCTCGATACATACAGGACACGTACATGGTGCTATGTCTCATCCGGCAAAACCGCAAAGCCGCAACGAGGCTCCCTGAACGCCTCGTCTTCCCGCCGGTGAAAACCACGCAAGGGCCTCTCAACTCCCCTGCGCCGCTTCGCCGGCAAGGAAACGGCTCCGATGGCCGTGCCGGGTAAAACCAAAACCTGAAAAGAGCCGCCGCGTCCGGCAAGGAAGTCGACGGCTCTGTTCCAACGAATCGTGGAGCAGCGCCTACGCGCCGGGCGCCTTCGGTGCGCCAGGAGCGCCGGGGGCACCAGGAGCTCCTGGAGCTCCGGGGGCTTTGCCAGGAGCGCCGGGGGCTCCGGGTGCGCCAGGAGCGCCAGGAGCGCCGGGGGCTCCGGGTGCGCCAGGAGCGCCGGGGGCGCCCATTCCGGCGCCGTCGCCGCCGCCTTCGGGCAAGTCCTCGCCGCATTGCTTGCACTTCGTGTTCTCGGCGGGGTTGAAAGCGCCGCAGTTCGGGCACTTTTTCATCATGTCGTCAAACGACGGTGGCCTGAAGCACATGTCTAACTCCTTACTCGTGTCAACTGTCTCGCTCGTACGTCTCTCGCGAGAAGCGGTTCCCGCACAGGCGGGTCGAAGAAGACCCTGTGGAGGGCCGCCTCGTTGCAGATCCGCTCAATCGCGATGCTTGGCAATTTATACGGGCATCGGAAAGGAGCTTCAAGCCGCGAGTATGAAAAGCGGATTAATTCGGACTAGTTCACCATCGAAGTATGAGTACTAGTTTGCTTCCGGTTGGTCTTGCGCGGCAAGAAACGGATAAGCCGAAAGCATTTCCCGCGAAAGGGAGGTGGTGCGCTCGCAGGGCATGTCGCCGTGCTCGTGCTTGGGCGAAGTCGACTTGCCGCACGGATAGGCGCACAGCTTGCCGCTGTAGTTGCAGCGCACGGGCCTCGGCACCACCAACTCCGCCATGTCGCGGCCGCACTTCTTGCACGAGAGCTTCTCGCCGGCGATTATGCGGGGGCGCTCGAACAGGGTCGTCTCCCCGCAGTCGGGGCATTTACCCGCCTTCATGGGAGCAGGCTGGCACTTGCCGCACATGGGATTGCAGATCCAACATCCTCCGGCCATTGAGATTCCTTCCTTTCCCATCTCGAAACCATCCATGAACAATTAGCATGCCGCACGCACTGTAAATTCATACTCAGAAAACTGTTTCAAGCTTGATTTTCAACTTGACTCTAGTACTCGATTTCATCACTCATACTCTTTTTCCTCCTTCTCATATGAATGATTCTCTCAGCACGGTCATACATTTGATAACAATCGAAGGCATACGGCACTCGAACGGAAGGAAGCCCCGTGTCCCAGGAAATCCAGCCGATGAAGGGCAAGCGCAAGCAGCTGCGGCACGCCATGCGCCTCAAGGCCCAGGTCAAAAAGCAGCGTCTCGTCATGGCCGCCTTGGCCGTCGTCTGCGCCATCGCGCTCGTCGTCTATTTCCGCGCCCTCTTCTCGGGGCTGTTCGAGGAATCCCCCTTCTCGTCTGCCATCGTCCTCGTCATCGCCATCATCGTCGGAACCTTTTCCGTGAAGGCCACGCGCGCGCGGCGCCTCTACGAGGACTACCTGCGCGAGAAGGGATTGACGAACGAGGATGTGAAGGCGCAGGAGCGCTACGAACGGGAAAAGGACGACTGAATCTCCATGAAAAGCCCTTCCTCCCTTCTCGACAACCTGAGCGTGACGGGGTTTTCCTTCATCTGCGCCTGGCGCTTCCTCGTCTTGTTCTCCCCCATCTTCCCCGACGCCTCGCAGGGCAGGCCCTTCGCCTTCCAGGCGGCGCTCTATTTCTCCATCGCCGCAACGTATGCCGTGCTCATGCTCTCCTCGTCGCGCCTCATGCGAATATCGCGTCGGAAAGGCCATGCGAGCTGGAAGCGCTGCAACATGATGCTCGGATGCCTCGCGTGCTGCTCGACCGTCTTCGTCGTGCTCGTGCACGATCTGGGCGCCCCCCTGGAGCTCTCCTCTTGGATCGTCGCAGGCGTCGCAGAAGCGCTCCTGATGTTTCCCTGGCTGCAGATGCTCGGACAGCGAACGGACAAGCTGGGCAATCCCATGAACTTCGTCTTCAACATGGGTCTGGGCGGCTGCATCGCCTTCGTCATCGGAAACCTCGCCTCCCCCTACGGGCTCGTAGCCTTGTGCGCCCTGCCCCTGCTGGCCAACCTCTCGCTCGTGGCCTCGAAAGACGCGGAGCGCCCGCGCAAAGACGAGGCACAGGCCAAGCCCGCAGAAACGCATGAGAAGCCCTCCCCCGCCGCGGTGCTCGCGGAAAACGGGAAGCTCCTCTTCTACGGCATGTCCTTCGGCGTGTGCCAATATGTGCTGTCGGCCGCTTCCGGCGCGGGCGAGGGCGTTTTTTTCGCGATCGGCAGCAGCTGGCCGATTTGCGGCGTCGCCCTGTCCGCCTTCGCCATCATCTTGATCATTCCCTCCAAGCAGATGAGCGCCTCCAGCGCGCATTCGATCCAGCACTTCAGCGCATTGCTCTTCATGGCAGGACTCATGCTCTCCTTCTATGCCATCGCCTCTTGCGGGCAACTCGACCCGGCTCTTTTCACCTTGGAAAACCTGGGCGGGCAGATGCTGTGCTTTTCAGGTTTGACCACATTCGACTTCGGCTTCATGATCCTCGTCTTCTCGCGCGTCATGCGCCTGGACGACAGGGCGGATTCCTTCATCACCTTGAACCGCGTCCTGCTCTATCTGGCCATGGGCACAGGCCTTGTCGCCGGGCGCGTCCTCGACGCGGCGCTCGCGCCCGTCATGCCCAACTACGTCCTCGCCATCGTCGGGGGCATCACCGTGCTCTTGACCGCGTCGACCATGCCGGTGTTCGACCGCCTGCCCGGCTCCTCGGAAAACGACGCCGCGCCAAAGGCCGCCGCGCCCGTGCAGGCGCATGACGACGTCACGCGTTCCGAGTGCAGCAGGGCAGAGCGTATCGAGCGCATCGCCGACGAATGCGGCCTGTCCAAACGCGAACGCGAGATATTCGGCTTCCTCGCAGACGGCATGACGGCCGCCGAGATCCAGGAGAAGCTGTGGATATCGATTCACACGGTGAAGACCCACATGTCAAACGTCTACCACAAGCTCGGCGTCCACTCCGCCCAAGAGCTCCTCGCCCGCATCGACGCGCCTGAAAGCGGGAGCACGCGAGGCGGGCAGGTGCAGGAAAAGTCCCAGCGGCGCGAAGACGGCATCGAGGCCGCTCGCGACGCACACGGAGACGGCGCCGTGCGCGACGCGGCGAGCAAAGCGAATTCATCGGCAAGGGGAAGGTGATCGTCCATGCAGCAGTTCAAAGCGGAGAGCAGGAAGCTCCTCGACCTCGTGATCAACTCGATCTACACGCAAAAAGACGTCTTTTTACGCGAGCTGATATCGAACGCATCGGATGCCTACGACAAGCTGCTGCTCGCGCAGGGGCGCGCAGGCGACGAGCAGGCGCGCAGCTCATGCGAGATAGAGCTTTCCTTTGACGAGGAGGCGCGGACCGTCACCGTCTCCGACAACGGAATCGGCATGAGCGCAGACGAGCTCGTTGAAAACCTCGGCACCATCGCCCACTCGTCGAGCCTTGCGCTGAAGACCCGCGAAGAGGTGAAGCGCGACGAGGACGTGGACATCATCGGGCAATTCGGCGTGGGGTTCTACTCGTGCTTCATGGCAGCCGAGCGCGTCGAGGTCGTCTCGCGCGCGCTGGACGCGGACGGGGCAAACGTGTGGAAAAGCGACGGCGTGGAGGGCTTCGAGGTGGAGCCCGCCGAGCGGGAAAGCTGCGGCACCGACGTCGTCTTGCACCTGCGCGAAAGCGGGCCGTCGTTTGACTACGACAAGTTCCTGTCGCATTCCGCCCTGGCCGAGCTGGTCAAACGCTACAGCGACTACATCCGCTACCCCATCGCCATGCAGACGCGCGGCAGACGGCAGGTCGAACCTGAGGAGGACGCGAAAAACAGGGAACCCGTCTTCGAGGACTACACGGAAAAAGTCGTCTTGAACACGATGACGCCCATCTGGACGCGTCCGAGAAGCGAAGTCTCCCAAAGCGACTACGACGAGTTCTACATGAAGGAATTCGACGACCCCCACCCGCCCCTGCGCACCATATCGATGCACGCGCGCGGAGGGCGCAGCTGCGACGTCTTGCTGTTCATCCCCTCCGAGCCCGCCCCCGACTTCTACAGCGGGGAGTTCAAGAAAGGCCTGGAGCTCTAC
>CAVIIZ010000031.1:0-14402 GCA_963642995.1 bacterium
TGCAAGACTTCCCCCCGCCCCAATGCCGGGCGCGCAAAAACCGCCGGTAGCATAAATTTGAGAACCGTTAGTGAACGTAAAGTTTGAAGCGGAACCCGGTGAATGGCCACAACCAATACCCGCACAAAACTCGCCTCCGGAAGCAACAACCCACGCATTATCAAAAAGGAGGCCTGAGCATACCGTGCCGACTTCACCGCAATTAGAGCCGATGCCAGCCGTATGGTTGCCCGAAGAAGCACGGATCGAGCAATTCTTAAAAGTTGCATTCGTAAAAGAGGCCATGTCGGCCTCTATTTCCTCTGTTTCCTTTCCCGTGTTCTCAAGATAATTTATCAAGCCTCGTCTGGCTCCGGCTCCGCCCATTGCTGCAATAGTTGCTTTCGAGGAGCGATATGAAGCACCCAATGCCATGCCATGCCATCCCCTGCCCTCGCATTTAAGCACGGCATTATTGTTGCTTGTTCCCTCTGCGCCCTGAACAACAAGCTCCCCCGATGTACCGGATTTTTCAAGAGCCGCCGCAGTAGATACGGCTCCATCCCAATTGTCAGGGTTTCCCGCATCTACCGAAAGCTCGTTGACTCCCTTGAGGTTGATGGTGGCATACGCCCCAGACACGTCAATGCAGGAAGGATACTTTGCAATTTGCCCAACATCAAGCCCGCTAGGGTGCCAGAGGGTCCAAAAAGAGCTCTCATCTGAATCTTTCCTATAATTCTGAACGAGACTATGGTACCAATAAATACGATTGCTGTGCATTTTCACATTTTCAAGCGTGATAGTTGCTCGAGTGCCCGGTTCGACGCATATGCCGTATGTACCAGTCTCGCCAGAAAATGACACGTTAAGAGAATTGCTGAGATACGTATAAGACCCACCGTAATCCGAGGGGAAGAAATTTTGTCGCGTAAATTCTTCATTATGCCCAGGCACACTGTTTTGAACTTCGACCCGAGAGGATATTGTTTTGATTGTTCCTCGCTTGTAAATATAAACTCCCGCACCGTGACCATCGTACCCCTCTTGGGAGATGACGACGTCGCCTTCCAGCGTGCTCAGGTTGATGGAGTACGGCTCGGCGCTGGCGGGCTTGAGGCCGCCGGTGGCCCAGAGGATGGCGGGGACGGCCAGGGCGACGGCCACGAGCGCCGCGCCGGCCGCGACCAGGCGGCGGCGGCGTTTCGGGTTGCGGCCTGCAGCGGCGGCGCGCTCCGCCTTCACCGCGCGCATCGCACGACGCTGCGCCCGCGCGCCCTCCTGCGGCATCGCGCCGGCATAGCTGTGCTGTTGTGCGTTTTCCTTCTCGTGGCGCTGCATGCTGTCCTCCTTGCACGCAAAAAACACTGCTTGCGGCCTGCACCCGCACCACACGGGCGAGACCCTCGCGGCGCGACGACGCCTCCTTCGCGAGCAGGCGGGCCGCGCACCTTGAAACCAAACTCCCTCGCAGGTCGTCCCGCCCGCGCTTTTCGCATCGCGCCCAAGCAGCGGCTCCAAACCGCCCCGCGAAGCGAAACCGCGCATGGGCACAGTACTCCCTGCTCAGTCAACCTCTGATTTTAATAAGGGGGGGGGCATCCGTCAAACCGGTCGGCTGGTCCAGCACATTGTGACATGGACCCCTCGAAAAGGAGGTCGGGGGCGAAAGCGGGGGGGCATTCGCTGCCGCCGCCGCTTTTCGTCCGCATTTTTGCCCCGATGCGATCCGCGCGCGGCCCGTGCAGGCGGCATGACACAGCGCCTACCTGCCAGTTCTTTGCGATGCGCCTCGGATTAGACAAAATCCGCGTTTTGGATTTGGCAAAAGGGGCTTCGCGCCCCGGCGCGGGCGGCAGGGCCCGGCGGCCCGCCATGTCGGCCGGGATGCGGGGCGGCCTCTACGCGAAACGCCCGCGCTGCGGCAGGCGGGCGGTCGTCCCCGTGACGATGGCGTCCACGACGCGCGGATACCACTCGTGCTCGGCCGCGTGGACGCGCTCCTCCAGCGTCTCCAAGGTGTCGTCCGGCAAAACGGGCACCTCGTGCTGGAACACGACGGGGCCGGCGTCGTAGTCCTCGTCGGCGAAATGGACGGTGATGCCCGTGACCTCGTCGCCTGCCTCGTAGGCGTCGCGTATGGCATGCGCGCCCTTGTGGCGCGGCAGCAGCGCCGGGTGCAGGTTCACCACGCGGTTCGGAAACGCGTCGAGCAGCACGGGCGTGACCTTTCGCATGTAGCCGGCCATCGCCACGTACTCGACGCCGCGCTCGCGCAGCGCCTCGACGATCGCCGCGTCCACGCCCCGCGCGTCCGCGTAGTCGTCCGGGGTGAAGACGAGCGTCTCCAGCCCCGCCGCGCGCGCCCGCTCGATGCCGTAGGCCTGCGGGTTGCTGGCCACGACCAGCGCGATGTCGGCGTGCAGGCGCCCGGCCGCGCGCGCGTCCACGAGCGCCTGGAGGTTCGTGCCCGAGCCGGAGACGAAGACGGCGATGCGGGTGAAGGAAGGCTGCGGCGATGCGCCCGACCCGTGCGGCGCATCGGCTGCGGCCGCGCCGGATGAGGCGGCTGCGCCGGCCGCGGCTGCCTCGGATGGGGCGGCCGCATGCGTCGCGCCTTTTGCGCCCTCGCGCTCCTCGGCCCTCACGCATACACCACCTTGCCGCTGCCGGGCGCCACGCGCCCGATGGAAAACACCATCTGGCCCGCCTGCTCCAGATGCGCGCGCACCGCCCCGGCCGCGTCCGCGTCGCATATGACGCACATCCCGACCCCCATGTTGAAGGTCTTGAGCGCCTCTCCCTCCGAAAGCCGCGCCGCCTTCACCACGAAGTCGATGACGGGCGGGCACTCCCAGGAGCCGAGCTCCACCCGCGCGTCCAACGTCGGCGGCAGGGCGCGGTCGAGGTTTTCGGTGATGCCGCCGCCGGTGATGTGGGCGCAGGCGTGGACGGGCAGCCCCGCCTCCAGCAGCCCCAAGACGGGCTTCACGTAGATGCGCGTCGGCGCGAGCAACGCCTCCATCAGGCTCGCGCCGCCCAGCTCGGCGCGCGGCGCGTCCAGCTCGGCGCGCTCCATGCGCTCGACCACGGCACGGCGCACCAGCGAAAACCCGTTGGAGTGCACGCCAGTGCCGGCAAGCCCCAGTATGCAGTCGCCTTCGCGCACGAGGGCAGGGCCGATCATCTTCGGGCGGTCCACCAGCCCCACGCAAAAACCGGACAGGTCGTAGTCGCCGGCCGCCATGACGCCCGGATGCTCGGCCATCTCGCCGCCCACGAGCGCGCAGCCGGCCTGCCGGCAGCCTTGCGCCACGCCGCCCACGATCTGGGCCATCTGGGCGCTGTCGAGCTTTCCCACCGCCACGTAGTCGAGGAAGAACAGCGGCTCGGCTCCGCAGGCGAGCACGTCGTTTGCGCACATGGCCACGAGGTCGACCCCCACCGTGTCGTGGCGCCCCGCCATCTGCGCGAGGACCAGCTTCGTGCCCACGCCGTCGGTGCCGGAGACGAGCACGGGGTCTGCCATGCCCTTTGCCGCCGCCGCGGAAAACAGCCCGCCGAAGCCTCCTATGTCGCCTATGACCTCGGGACGGCGCGTCGAGGCCACGGCATCGCGGATGGCGTCGACCGCGCGCGCGCCCTCGGCCGTGTCCACGCCTGCGTCTTTGTAGGTGACCTGCTCGTTTTCGCTCATGCGCATCCCCTTTCGCCCGCGCCGCCGCCACGCGCGCGTCCCTTCACCTAGAGCCGTCCGCCGCCTTCGCCCGCGCCCTCGCGGCGCCTGCCCCATGCCCCGTGCCCGTCGTCTCCGTCGCCCTCATCGAGAAACACCGGCCGCATGCCCTTCGAGAAGCTGCCCGCGCAGAAACGCTCGGGGATGCGCACGGGGTAGCGCCCGGAAAAGCACGCCATGCAAAAGCCCGCGTCCTCGCCCGCATGTGCGCCGGCCAGCTCGCCGGCCTCGCCGCCGCCTCCGCGCGCCGCCGCGTCCATCGCGTCCGCTGCGTCATCCGCGCCGGCCGCGCCGTGCATGCACACGGCCCTCACCAACCCGCCCAGGCTGATGTGGGCAAGCGAGTCCGCGCCCACCATCTCGCGCACTTCCTCCACGCTGCAACGCGCCGCGACCAGCTCGTCTTGGACCGCCGTGTCCACGCCGTAAAAGCACGGCCACGCGGTGGGCGGGCTGACGATGCGCAGGTGCACCTCGGCCGCGCCGGCGTCGCGCAGCATCTGCACGAGCTGGCGGGAGGTGTTGCCGCGCACGATGCTGTCGTCGATGACCACGAGGCGCCTGCCCTCGATGGCCGCGCGCATGGGGTTCAGCTTCAGGCGTATGCCCATCTGGCGCAGCTCCTGCGTGGGCTCGATGAAGGTGCGCCCCACGTAGCGGTTCTTCACTATGCCCTCGGCATAGGGCACGCCGCTCTCGCGCGCGAAGCCGATGGCGCCGGGGATGCCGCTGTCGGGCACCCCTATGCACACGTCGGCGTCGGCCGGCGCCTCGGCGGCCAGCACGCGCCCCATCCGAACGCGCGACTGGTACACCGTCGTGCCGTTGAAGATGCTGTCCGGACGCGCGAAGTAGACCTGCTCGAAGATGCACGCCGCCGGACGGCGCGCGGGGACGCCCTGCTCGCACACGAGCCCCTCGCCGTTCAGGCGCACTATCTCGCCTGCGGCCACGTCGCGCACGTAGCTTGCGCCGGCGATGTCCAGGCCGCAGGTCTCGCTGGCCACGCACCAGCCGCCATCTGCCATGCGCCCTATGCACAGCGGGCGTATGCCGTGCGGGTCGCGAAACGCGTAGAGCGCCTCGCGGGTGACGAGGACCATCGCGTAGGCGCCTTCGATCATCTGCATCGTGTGCTTGATGCCCTCGCGTATGTGGTGGGTCTGCTCGGTGAAATAGCCGATGAGCTTGGCCGCCACCTCGCTGTCGGTGGCGCTGCGAAACGAGACGCCGCGCTCTATCAGCTCGACGCGCAGATGCGAGGTGTTCACCAGCGTGCCGTTGTGCGCGACGGCCACGATCTCGTCGCCGATGGCGGACAGGTGCGGCTGGGCGGCCTCCCACGAGCCGGCGCCCCCGCTGGTGGAATAGCGCGCGTGCCCGATGGCCACCCGGCCTGCCAGCGCCGCGAAATCGGCTTCGGAGAAAACGCGCGTGACCAGCCCGAGGTCCTTTTTCACCACGACGGTCTCGCCGTCGCCGGCCGCGATGCCGGCCGACTCCTGGCCGCGGTGCTGCAGGGCCTGCAAGCCGAAATAGGCGATGCGCGCGGCATCGCCCTTGGGCGCCCACACGCCGAAGACCGCGCACTCGTCTTTGGGGGAGTCGTCGTCGAAGATGGTGTCCGAGACGCCGTCGGAAAAGCCGTCGCCGCGCATGACGCGCCCTTAAAACCCGATGGCCTTCTTGAACGCGGAGACGCGGCGACGCGAGACGGGGATCTTCTGCCCCTCGTCCTCGCCCGAGATGGCGATCTCCAGGGTGCCGCCGTTGACGGGGACGACCTCCTTCACGAAGGCGAGGTTGACCAGATAGCGCCTGTGCACGCGGAAAAAGCCGAGCGGCGAGAGCTTTTCCTCCAGCTGGGCCAGCGACGTGGTGGAGAGGTAGCGCTCGTCGGTGCTGGTGTGGATGTAGGAGTAGTCCTCCTTTGCCATGATGTAGCGGATCTTGTCCGCCGCGACCAAGAGCTTGCGCCCGCCTTTTTCCACGGGAATGCGCTCGTCGGAGGTGGAGCGGCCCTGCGCGGCGATCAGCTGGCGCACTTTGCCGACGGCCTGCTGCAGGCGCGCGGTCTCGACCGGCTTGACCAGGTAGTCCGTCGCGTTCACCTCGAAGGCCTTGACCGCGTACTCGCTGTAGGCGGTGACGAAGACGATGTAGGGCGGGTATTTGAGGGTGCGCAGCGCCTCCGCGAGCTGCAGGCCGTTCGCTCCCGGCATGTCCACGTCGAGGAACATGATGTCGGCGCCCGACTCCTTGAGCTTTTCTATGGCCTCGCGCACGTTCGCGGCTTCGGCCGCGACCTCCACCTGCCCGGTCTCGCCCAAAAGGAAACGCAGCTCGGAGCGCGCAGGCGCCTCGTCGTCGACGATGATGGCTTTGAGCATGCTGTGACTCCCGTCGAAAGTACCCGCAAAAACTGGCTGCATCATACCATCAACGCATGTTGCGTATGGTGAATCCTGCGTGGGGAAATTCCGCGCCGCCCCCCTCGGGGCAGTAGCGCCGGGAGGCGGAGCCCGGCCGCACGGCCTTGGCGGGACGCGGCCGGCGCGCTAGTCCTCCCAGCCGCGCAAGATGGTCTGGTCGCGCTCCGGGCCCACGGTGACGATGCTGACGCGCACGCCGGCGAGCTTCTCGAGGAAGGCCACGTAGTCGCGCGCCTCGCGCGGCAGCTCCTCGAAGCTGCGGCAGCCCGAGATGTCGCAGTTCCAACCGGGCAGCTCCTCGTAGACGGGCTTCGCGTGGTGGAAGGCCGTCTGCTGGCCGGGCACGCTCGCCCAGCTGCGCCCGTCGGCCTCGTAGGCGGTGCACACCTTGATGGTGTCGAAGGCGCCCAGCACGTCGAGCTTCGTGAGCGCGATGTCGGTGAGGCCGTTGACCTCGGCGGCGTAGCGCACGACCACCGCGTCGTACCAGCCCGTGCGCCGCGCGCGCCCCGTCGTGACGCCCACCTCGCAGCCCACCTCGGCAAGCCGCGCGCCGCACTCGTCGAACAGCTCGGTGGGGAAAGGGCCTGCCCCCACGCGCGTGAGATAGGCCTTGGCCACGCCCACGACGCGGCTCATGGCCACAGGGCCCACGCCGCTGCCCGTGCAGGCGCCGCCGGCCGTGCAGTTGCTGGAGGTGACGAAGGGGTAGGTGCCGTGGTCGATGTCGAGCTGCGTGGCCTGCGCCCCCTCGAACAAGACGCGCTTGCCCCCGCGCAAGGCCTCGTTCAGGGTCTGGGAGACGTCGATGACGTGCGGGCGCAGGCGCGCGGCAAAGGGCAGGTACTCGTCGCAGATCGCGTCCACCGTGTAGCCGGGCAGGCCGTAGACCTTTTCCAGGATGTCGTTTTTCACCGAAAGCGCTGCGGCCAGCTTCTCGCGCAGGATATGCTCGTCGAGCAGGTCCTGGACGCGTATGCCGTAGCGGGCGAACTTGTCTTGGTAGCACGGGCCTATGCCGCGCTTGGTCGTGCCTATCTTGTTCTTGCCCAGGCGCGCCTCGTCGGCGCCGTCGAGGTCGAGGTGGTAGGGCATGATCATGTGCGCGTTGCCGGATATGCGCAGCTTGTCGCAGGCGATGCCCTTGGACTCGAGCATGTCCATCTCGTCGACGAGCACATGCGGGTCGACGACGCAGCCGTTGCCGATCACGGGCGTGACCGCGTCGTACATGATGCCGCTGGGGATGAGGTGCAACGCGAGCTTCGTGTCGCCGTGGACGACGGTGTGGCCGGCGTTGTTGCCCCCCTGGAAGCGCACCACGAAATCGTAGTCGCGCGCGATCAGGTCCGTGACCTTGCCCTTGCCCTCGTCGCCCCATTGCGTGCCCACAAGGATGGTGCCCGGCATGTCTGCTCCTTTTTTTCGTCGGATGGCGCGCCGCGGATGCCCGCCTGCCCCGCATCGAAAAAAGGCGGCCGCGCGCTCGTCTTGCTCGCAACAGTGTAGCGAATGCGTGCGCGCGCCCCATGTGAAGCCTCGGTGGAGAAGCGCGAGGCGAGGTGCGGGCGCCTGCGAACGCGCGGGGCAGGCGCAGCCCCCTAGTATTCCTCGGCGTAGCGGTCGTCGGCAAAGGCCATGTTGTCGAAGCGCGTGGAGTTCTCCTTGAAGGCCAGGTGCACCGTGCCGATCGGGCCGCTGCGGTGCTTGGCCACGATGACGTCGGCCACGCCCCAATCCGGGCGCCCCTCCTGCTCGGCCTCGTTGACCGTCTTGGAGCGGTCGAGGAACATGACCACGTCGGCGTCTTGCTCGATGGCGCCGGATTCGCGCAGGTCCGAGAGTATGGGGCGCTTGTCCTGGCGCGACTCGACGGCGCGCGAGAGCTGCGAGAGCGCGATGATGGGCATGTCGAGCTCTTTGGCCAAGATCTTCAGGCCGCGCGATATCTCGGCGATCTCTACCTGGCGCGATTCCGTGCGCGAGTTCTGCGGCTGCATGAGCTGCAGGTAGTCGACGATGATGAGGCCTTTTTCCGGCGCGACCCCGCGCAGCTGCCGGCGGGCCTTGGCGCGCACCTCGAGTATGGACGCAGAGGGCGTGTCGTCGATCCACAGCTGGAGCTTGGACAGGGTGCCCGAGGCCTGGATGAGGCTTTGCCAGTCGGCGGCGCGCAGGCCCTGGCCGGTCTGGAGCTTCTTGGAGTCGATCTGCGTCTCGGTGGCCAGCACGCGCGAGATGAGCTGCGTGGCCGACATCTCCAGGCTGAAGAAGGCGACGGCGGTGCCCAGCTGCGCGGCACGCGAGGCGATGTTTAGGGCCAGGGCCGTCTTGCCCACGGAGGGGCGCGCCGCGAGTATGACCAGATCGCCGCCGCGCAGGCCGCCCAGCAGCTCGTCGAGGTCCTTGAAGCCCGTGCGCACCCCGAGCATGCGCCCGTCGCTTTCGGCCAGGTCGCGCAGCTCCTCGAACGCCTCGAGCACGAGGGAGTCGGCGCCCTTGAAGCCGGTGGCGACGCGCTGGTTCGTGACGGAAAACAGCAGCTTCTCCGACTCCTCGACCACCTCGTCGAGGTCGTCGGGGGCGTCGTAGCCGATGGCCTGGATGCGGGCGCCCGCGCCGACCAGCGCGCGCAGCAGCGCCTCGCGCTTCACGACGTCGATGTGGTGCGCCCAGTTGTCCATCGCGTAGGAGTTGTTGCCCAGCTCGATGATGTAGGGTTTTCCACCGACGGCCTCCAGCTCGCCTTTTGCCTGCAGGCGCGCGGCAAGCGATATCTGGTCCACCGGGATGCCCTTGGCCGACAGCTCCTGCATCGCCACGAAGATCTTGCGGTGCGCCGGGCGGTAGAACTCGTCGGCCGAGACCTTGGTGAAGGCCTCCTCGGCCACCTCGTTGTCGAACATCATGGCCGCGAGCACGGCTTTCTCCGCGTCGATGTTCTGCGGGATGACGCGTTCGGCGCTGGGGTTGTTCAAGGGGCGCGGCTTTGCGGCCGGCCCGGCTGAGTAGGCAAGTTCGGGCATCGTTGCGCTTTCTCCTCGCAATGGTCTCGATTGCCCCCTACTCTAGCGTTGCGGGCGGACGCGTTTTCTCGCGAAACGCGCTTTCAACACCCCTTGTGGAATGTGCCCGTGTTCGGCTCCTGCCTGAAAGGGGACTTGTCCACAATTCCACCGATTTCGCCGCTTTTTCGAGCGCCCGCCGCCGCGACTTGCGCCGCGCCTCACCCCAGGTCTATCTCGTCGCGGTCGTCGCGCAGGTCGTTGGGCATGACGCGCACCTCGTCGTAGCCCATCTCGCGCAAGGCCCGCGCCGTGCGGTACGGCGCGGTGACGTCTGCCTGGAACCTCGCGCAGTATTCGAGCGCCTGCACGAGGGTGACGTTGTGGTTGAGGTCGGCCATCGTGTCCACGTCGGGCACGTCGGGCAGGTAGAGCGCCGGCAGGCCGAGCGAGGCGGCCTTTTGGATGTAGGCAGGCAGCACCGTCAGGCCTTGCGCGTTGTAGAAGACGCCCGTGTGGTCGAAGGCCGTGTCGCGCGTCCAGCCCACGATCGAGACGCCCATCTCCTGGTCGGGCGCCACCACGATGCCGCCGCCCTCGACCTCGCACAGCTCGTGCAGGCGCGCGAAGCCCTCCTCCACCACCGTTCGCCGCAACGCCGGCATGTCGCAGCCCATGGACAGCACCGTGTCGTAGCCGCAGGCAAAGACCTGGGAGAACGCGTCGTTGTAGTGCTCGTCGAAGCTGGCGCCCACGTCGTGGATGAAGGAGATGTGGCGCGGCCAGGCGCCGCTTTCGGCAAACAGGTCGCGCATCTGCCGTTCTTGGACGGCGCCGGGCGAGGAGATGAAGATGTCGTACTCGTCGCAGACGGGCACGTGCTCGCAGGTGCCCTCCATCGCGCGGCGCTCGAGGTCGGCCCGCTCCAGGTCCGCGCAGGCGTCGCAGCATATCTCGGCCACGTCGAAGAGCATGCAGTGGTAGAGCGCGGAGGCCGTCTCGGGCGGGAGGAACCCGTCTTTGATGGGCGTGAGGCGCGTCTTCACCTTGCCCGGCTCGGGCACCTTCGAAAAGAGCAGGATGGCGTTTTTCCTCGTGTTCATGCCTCGATTGTACCCCGCAGGCAAAGGCAGCGCCCGGCAAGCAGGCCGGTGCGCGCGGCGGCCGCCATGCGCGAGGGCCGGGCGCCGCGTGCTTTGCACGCGCATCGCGCTACAAGACGTCCGGAATCTCCTTGCGCAGGCGCGAGAAGACGAACAGGCCGATGAAGACGGTGGCGACGATGGTGCCCACGCCGCAGCAGAAGAAAACGGGGTCTTGCCAGATCCACCCGTTCACCCCGTTGACCACCGAACCGTTCGCGAAGACCATGCGGTAGCCTTGCACGATGAAGGTGACGGGGTTGAACAGCAGCGCCGTCTGCACCGCATGGTAGGGGATGACGTTCACGTCGAAGATGACGCCGGAAAGCCAGAAGAGGATCGTGCTGAGCGTGGCGATGAGGTTCGAGACGTCTTTGCTGATGGCCGACAGGGGCGAGGTCATGAGCGAGTAGCCCACCGAGAACACGTACATGAGCACCATGATCAGCGGCAGCTGCAAGAAGTAGGCGTCGAAGGTGCCGCCGCACAGCGCGTACATGACGAAGAGCACGGCCATGAGCAAGAGGTGCAGAAACATCAGCGAGAGCATGTGGAAGACCGGGATGAGCGCGACGGGGAACTTCAGCTTGTTCACCAGATAGGCGTACTGGTTGAACACGTGCGAGCCCTGGTTGATGGTGTCTTGCAGGAAAAACCACGGCATGATGCCCGACGCCAGCCATATGAGGTACTCGGCGCCCGTCATGTTGCCGCCGGCGGCGCGCATCCCCAAGAAGAGCGCGAACCAGAAGCAGAAGATGTACATGGCCGGCTTCAGGAACAGCCATGCCCAGCCGAACACCGTGTTTTGCGTCTGGCGGCGCAGCGAGATGTAGGCCAGGTGCCACACCTGCTTGCGCCAGGCGCCGAGGTCTTTGAGCATCTGGAGAAACGTGGACCACATGAGCCGATCAGTCCTTCTCGTAGAAATCTATGGCGTCTTGGATGGGGCCGTCGAAGAGTTTGCGGCCGCGCTTGATGACGATGCCGCGCTCGCAGAACTGGCGCGCCGCGTCCGAGGCGTGGGTGACGAAGAGGACCGTGACGTGGCTGTCGGCCATGATCTCTTTCACGCGCTTGTTGCATTTCGCGGAAAACTCGCGGTCGCCCACGGACAGCGCCTCGTCGACGACGAGGATGTCGGGGTTGATGCTGGAGGCGAACGCAAAGCCCAGGCGGGCGCGCATGCCGGAGGAATAGGTGCGCATGGGCTGGTCGATGTAGGAGCCGAGGTCGGCGAACTCGATGATGCCGGGCTCGAGCGCGGCGGCCTCCTCCTTGGAAAAGCCCCAGATCTGGGAGCGCAGGTAGATGTTCTGGCGGCCCGTCAGGCCGTTGTCGAAGCCGGCGCCCAGCTCCAGCAGGGCCGAGACGCGGCCGTTGACCGTGATGTCGCCTTCGTTGGGGTAGACCACGCCGGTGATCATCTTCAAGGCGGTGGACTTGCCCGCGCCGTTGGGGCCCAGGAAGGCGACGGCCTCGCCTTGGCGTATCTGGAAGCTCAGGGCGTCGTTGGCGCAGACCTCTTCGTAGGGGATGCGCTTGAAGAGCAGGCCGAGGATGCGCGCGCGGTCGTTGGCGTAGAGCCTGTAGCGCTTCGTCACGTCCTTGAACTCGACGGCGATGGGGCGCTCGGCGCAAGCGGACGCGTCGCCGGCACGGGACATGCCGCTTTCTCCCCCGCGGCTTTCAAGGTCCGTATGTTCGACGCCTTCGGGCAAATGTCCTCCTCGACGACACGCGCGCAAAACACGAAAGGGGATTTTACCACGCGCCCTCTTTCAGGCAACATGCGCGGGCAAGTATGCGCCGCGAGCGTGCAGATTCGATGATGGGGCTTGGTCAACGCGAGTGGATGGCCTCGACCGCCTGCGCGGCGAGGCGGGCGGTCTCCTCGCCGTCGGCGCCTGCCAGCTCCTCGAGCGGCTCCAGGGCCTCCAGGGCCTTGAGGTGCGCGAGCGCCTCGATGGCATAGCGCACGGTCCACTCCGAGGGGTCTTCGAGCAAGTCGATGCAGACGCCGACCGTCTCCTTGTCGAAGGGCAGGTGGCCGAGCGACCAGACGGCCGCGCCGCGCAAGGCGTCGATGCCCGGCTCTTCTCCGAGCACGGACAGGAGGGCGCGGCGGGCGCGCTCCTGCACGCAGGCGTGGACGGCCATGTCGCTTCCCGGCTTCTCGCAGCGCTCGCCTATGGCCGTGGCCGCCGCGACACGCACGTGGGCGGGGCGCGAGACGTCGCGCATCAAGTCGAGCACCGCGTCCAGGCAGCGCCTCGCGTCGATTTGGCCGAGGGCCCACACGCAGTTGGCCGCCGTCTGCTCGCACGGGTCTTTCACCCCCTCGAGCAGCGGCTCGAGGGCGCGCTCGTCGCCGATCATCCCGAGAGCCGCCGCGCAGGTGGTGCGCACCTCGTCTACCGGGTCGAACAACGCGACCACGACGGGGGCGAAAGCAGCCGCGCCCGCCGTGCGCGCCAGCCCCATGACGGCAAGGGCGCGCGCCTTGGGGTCGTCGTCTTTGGTGAACTCGACGAGCATCTCGAAGCTTCGGGTCTGGTCGGGTCGTGGCATCTTCACGCTCTTCCTCGAAAGGTGTGCGGCCGGGAACAGGCGGCGGGCGGGGCACGGGCGAGACTCCGCAAACCGCGGGGCGGGGCGCGGGCGGGCATGCGCGCTGGTGGGCGATGCAGGGTTCGAACCTGCGGCCTTCTGCGTGTAAAGCAGCTGCGCTACCGCTGCGCCAATCGCCCACGCACGCGCGGCATTATACCCGTGCACGCGCAAAGGCCGCCCGGCGCGGGCGAATCGCAGCCGGCCCGCGGCGGCCTTGGAATCCGGCTGCGGGAGCCTACGGCAGCAAGGCCTCGGCGATCTGGACGGCGTTGAGCGCGGCGCCCTTGCGCACCTGGTCCATGACCAGCCAGAAAGCCAGCCCGTTTTCCACCGTGCGGTCTTCGCGTATGCGCCCGACGAACACCTCGTCGCTGCCCTGCTTCAAGCCGGGCATGGGGTAGAGCAGCTGCTCGTGGTCGTCTTCGACGGCGACGCCCGGCGCGGCGGCCAGCACCTCGCGGGCACGCGCCGCCGAGATGGGCTCGTTGAACTCGACGTTGAGCGATTCGGCATGGCAGCGCAAGACGGGCACGCGCACGCAGGTGGGGGCGACCTGAATGGAATCGTCGCCGAAGATCTTGCGGGTCTCGACGACCATCTTCCACTCTTCCTTGTAGCAGCCGTCCTCCACGGGCACGTCGATGTGGGGGATGACGTTGAAGGCGATCTGGTCGCTGAAGGCGGAGATGGAAAGCGGCTCCCCGTCCAGAAACTCGCGCGTCTGGTTGTAGAGCTCGTCCATGCCCTTCGCGCCCGCGCCGCTTGCCGCCTGGTAGGTGGACACGACGACGCGCCGGATGCCGCCTGCCGCATCGGAAAGCGCCTTCAGGGGCACGACCATCTCGATCGTCGAGCAGTTGGGGTTGGCGATGACGCCGCAATGCCGGGCCAGGTCGTGCGCGTTCACCTCGGGCACCACGAGCGGCACGCCGGCATCCTGGCGAAACGCGCTGGAGTTGTCGATCATCACGGCGCCGGCGCCCGTGACGGCGGCACGGAAACGCCTGGAGACGGACGCGCCCGCGGAAAACAGCGCGATGTCCACGCCGGAGAAGCTGTCCCCGCCCATCTCGGCGACGGTCAGCTCGCCGCCTGCGAAGGGCAGCCTCTGGCCGGCGGAGCGCGCCGAGGCGAGCGCGCGGACCTCTGCGGCCGGAAAGGCGCGTTGCTCGAGCACCTTCAGCATCTCGCGGCCCACCGCGCCCGTCGCCCCGCACACGGCGACGACCGGTTGTGCGGGCATCTTCTTCGTCCAGCTCATGTCTGCTCCTCGCATGTCGTGGATGCGCGCACGGCGCACGTGGTGTTCCATTCTTTTCGTTTTCCCCCCGCTTTTCAAGAAGCGGGCGGGCCGGCGCGCAAAACGCCGCGCGCGCCGAGCTGCGCCCCGCGCGGCCGCGCCCCTACAGCTCCTCGATGGCGCACTCGTGGACCTTGTCTGCGTCCCAGGCGATGCCGACGGCCAGGGGCCGGGCCGCGTAGGGGTAGTCGCCCG
>CAVIIZ010000032.1:0-2537 GCA_963642995.1 bacterium
AACCCGTAAACCCCTAGGGGAGCCGCCGCAAAGGCGTGAGCCGCGGCGGCTCCCCGAAGTTTCCCGTCGGGTGCGGGTTTGCCGCAGGGGGAGGCGTCAGCGGGAAAGCCAGTCGGCGGGGTCGATGGCTGTGCCGCGCGTGGGGACGGTGAACGCAGACAAATCGACCCCTTCGTGTTCGAGCAGCTTCACCTTCATCTCGATGCCGCCGCCGAAGCCGGTCAGGCTGCCGTTTGCGCCGACGACGCGGTGGCATGGCACTATCACGCACAGGGGGTTGTGCCCCACGGCGCCGCCCACCGCGCGCGCGGACTGCCGGCGCCCCGTCTCCTTCTCCAAGCGTTTCGCGATGCCGCCGTAGGTGCCCGTGGTGCCGTAGGGGATGTCGAGCATGGCCTCGCGCACCCGCGCCTGGAAGGGGGTTGCCCGCGCGCCGAGCGGCAGCTCGCGGGGGTCGGGCGCCTCGCCGGCAAAATAGCGGTCGAACCACTCGCGCGCCTGCACGAGCAGCGGCAGATCGTCGTCTCGCTCCATGGCGCCGTCCACGCCGTAGCCGAAGTAGCGGTCGTTGCCAAACCAGCAGCCGACGATCGACGCGCCGTCGCTGGCTATGGTCAAAGGGCCTATGAGCTCGGATTCGTACTCCGTGCGATATACCGTCATCGTCTCGCTTCTCCTTCTCGTGCGCGCGCCTGCATGTGCGCCCGCCGGTTTTTTCGCAGCGCGTGCCGCATGCTCAACGGACGTCGCCCGTCCCGTCGGAGCGGCCGTCTTTTTCCCTTTCGCCCCGCTTGGCGAAGCGGGCTGCATGCCTTTCGCGGGTTTTTCACCCGTCGAGGGCGCTCCTTCTTGGCCGCCAAGCGAGTTCCACAGGCCGATGACCGCGTAGCTGCGCCACGGGCGGCAGGATTCCACGGCGGCGAGGCGCTCTTTGGGCGTCAGGTCGGGCAGCGCGTGGGCCACGCCGGCGTCCGTTTCCAGAAACGCGTCCGGATAGGAGAGGACGCGCATGGCGATGTAGTTCGCGGTCCAAGGGCCGATGCCCTTCACCGACTGGAGCACCTCCATCTGCTCGACCAGATCTGCGGAGACGTCGAGGCGCAGCTTGCCGGATTCCATCATGCGGGCTATCTCGCATATCGCCCGTGTGCGCGACCCGATCACGCCGAGCGGGCCTAGCACGTCTGAAGGTGCGTCGAGCGCGAGGATGTCGGCAGGGGTCGGCCAGAGGAGGTCCAGCCCCTCGACATCCGTCGCGGCTCGTGTGCCCAGGCGTGCGGCGACGCGGGCGGCGAGCTTGTTGGCCGCCGCCACGCTCACCTGCTGGCCAAGCACGGCGCGGCAGCTCGTCTCGAAGGCGTCGAAGCATCCGGGCAGGCGCGTGCCGGCTGCGTTTGAGCCGGGGCGCACCTTTTCGAGCGGTGCCAAAGCCTTGTGCAGAAGCTGCGGTTCGCAGTCGAGGTCGAACATGCGGCGGACGCGCGCGACGACAATCGGGGCAGCTGCGCGCAGCGACTCGCTCGTGGACAGCGCGAGCGCGCCGTGCGCCGGGTCGTCTTCGATGCGCAACCAGCCGCAAGCTTCCTCGCCATTTTCGAGGGCTACGCGCACACAGCGCGCGTAGCCCGACTCGTCCACAAGCTCGACGCCGTCAATCGCGCGCGAGCGGAAAAACGAGAGCAGCTCGCCGAAGCGATATGGCGGCCGGTACTCGAGCTTGAACACGGCGGTTTTGTCGGCGGCCTTGCGCTTGGAAAGCGCGGCCGGCCATTTGCCGCCCACGGCGGCGGAAAGCGGCTTCCCTGCCTCGGCATGCCCGTTTTCGCCGAGTGCGAACGGTTCGTTTTTCACCATGCGCCCCTTCCGCCGTCCTCTTGCCTGATGCGGATTCTAGAGGACGCGCCTGCTCAAAACCAGCTGGATTTGGATATGGAGATGCGGCGCGTCGAAGCCCGTGCGGGAAAAATCCGCAGAGAGGATGTGGGGGCGGGGGAGCGGGGCAAGAGAAATCGAGAGGCAGAGCTATTTGTGGTAAGGCTCGCCGCGCGAGATCTTGAAGGCGCGGTAGATTTGCTCGGCCAGCACGATGCGGGCGAGGTTGTGCGGCAGCGTGATGGCCCCGAAGCTCCAGACCTCGTCGGCGCGCTCGCGCACCGCCTCCGACACCCCCGTCGACTCGCCGACGACGAAGGCGACGTCGCTTTTCCCGCTGCACGCGAGCGTGTCGAGACGCGCGGCGATGTCCTCGCTGGACACCTTGCGCCCGTCGATGGCCAGCAGGATGCAATGCGCATCTCCTGCGGCCCGCACGATGTCGGCGCCCTCCAGCTCGCGGGCCGCCCCCTCGCCGCCGCAGCGGGCGGGGTCGCGGTCGGGCAGCTCGCGCATGTTGAAGCTGCAAAACGCCCGGAGGCGCTTGGCGTATTCGGCAAACGCGTCTTTCCAGAAACGCTCCTTGAGCTTGCCCACGGCCACCACCGCGATGCGCATGCCCGCCATGCGGCCGCCCCCTCTCGTCCTCTCTGGCCCTCTGCCCC
>CAVIIZ010000032.1:2624-14211 GCA_963642995.1 bacterium
CTCTGCCCCCGTCCGCGCAGACGCCCCGCTTCGCCCTCCGCGCGCCGTGCCGGCGCCGCGCCGTCGCACCTCGATCTAGCTGGAGTATACAAGGCGGGAAGCCGCCTTCACCCGGTGGAGCGTGGTATCTTCGGATGGTGAAATGTTCTCGCGTGAAAGGGACGCATGTGCCGGCAGACGAGAAATACCTCTCCATCAAGGAGTTCGCCGAGCTGACGGGGTCGTCGCGGGCCACCTTGGTCCACTACGGCGACCTCGGGCTTTTGCGCCCCGCCGTCGTGAAGGAAAACGGCTATCGCTACTACCTGCCCGAGCAGGCCCAAGACTACCTGACCATCTTGCTGTTCGCGGAATGCGGGCTTTCCCTGAAGGAGATCGCCTCCTACATGGACGCGGCGGGCGCCAGGCGCGGGCATGCCTTCATCAACCGCGCCCTCGAAGGGGTGGACGCAAAGATCCGCAAGCTCGAGCAGATCCGCAACTACATGTTGAACAAGCGCGACTTCTACGAGCTGTCCATCGAGCACGCGGCCGGCCGTCCCTTCCTGCACCGCTTCGCCGAGGGCAAGTTCATCGCCTCGAACGTCTACGGCGTCGCCGAGCAGGACAAGGTCCACACCGGGCACGCCGTGGGGATCTTGCGCCACCTGACGGAGGCGGGCGAGTTCTTCGACTACCCGTACATGTCCCGGCTTCGCGTCGAGGCCGAACCCGACGGCGTCTTTCGCTTCGTGCCGTGCGCGCTCGCACAAGACACCGACCTCAAGGTGGAGTGCCATCCGGGCGGTCTGTACGCCTGCAGCTTGCACAAGGGATGCGAGCTCGACGTGGACGCGGCCCTGGGCGACTTGTTCACCTTCATCGAGGAGCGGGGCTTTGAAAGCGAAGGGCCGGTCTATCTGGTGGACACGACGAACTTCGTCATCTCCAAGGAAGCCGACGAGTACCAGACCCTCTTCCACGTGCAGGTGCATTCGCTTCCCTGAGCCGGAGGGCGCGTCTGCGCGAAGGCAGAGGAGCCGGGAAGGCGCCATGCGCATCTTCCCGGCTCCCCGTTTTCCTTCACCCTCCTTGCCCTTGCAGGCGTGCGGGCGAATCTCGCGTCTGCAGATCTTGCACGTGTCCTTCGAGCTTCCATGTTCGTGCTCTCGCCCCTTGCGGGGTGGGTGTCGCCCCCGTCAGGGGCGGGGGCGGCTCTCTAGAGGGTGAACATGACCATCTTGGGCTTTTCTGCGGCCTTGGCCGCAAGTTCTGCGATCGGGCCCCAGTACATGACGTTTGCCTGGCAATGGTGCACGCACGAGGGCAGCTTTCCGGCCGCCACGCGCTCCTCGCACAGGTCGCACAGCTCGGTCGGCAGGGGGAGATAGGTCCACTCCCAATCGCCGTGGATGTTTTTCACCGGGCCGTACTCCAGGGTCTTGATGCCGTTTTGGCCGACCGGCAGGTCGTGCTCCTTCTTGCAGGCCACCTCGCAGGTGTGGCAGTTCGTGCAGAACTCGTAGTCTATGAGCAGGCCGTTGTCGCGGGCCTTAGTCTCCTTCGTAGCGGGTGTAGTCATAGCCGCCGAAACCTCCTTCTTGGGTGACGATCTGCGTGGGGCTGCAGTCGTTTTCCGGTGTGACCTTGTAGACCTTGCACAGCGAGGACTTGTACGGGGCGCCGTAGTGCGTCGGCCCGTAGACGCCCATCGTCGTCAGGTTGTTCGCGTTGCTGTCGAACACGCCGTAGAGGCTGGGAACGGCTCCCTCGCGTTCGGGGAACCACCACCCGTGGCGCGCGCGAACGAGCTTGGGCATGAGGCCCGGCGCTATGTGGACCTGCTGCTTGCACTTGCCGCGCTTGTTCTCGAACCAGACCCAGTCGCCTTCCTTGATGCCGTTTTCCTCGGCGATCTCGGGCGAGATGTCGGCGATGGCGGTCGGGTGTATCTCGCGCATGGTGGGCAGCTGGCGATGCTCGGAGTGGAACAGGCCGATCTGGCGGTGCCCCGAGGTGTAGATGTAGGGGTATTCCTTGAAGAGCTCCGGCGTGCGCACCGGCGACTCGTAGGGCTCGCGGTACACCGGCAGCGGGTCGAAGTCCCATACCTCGAACAGGGGCGAGTAGATCTCGTAGCGCCCGGTCGCCGTGACGAAACCCGGCTGGCCGTCGTTTCGCAGCATGCCCTTCTCGTATTTCTTGTAGTGCTCGTCCCAGTCCCACCAGTCGTAGACCTTCTGCGTCAGCTCCTCGAAGGTGTAGTCGACGCCGTTGCCCTCGTCTTGGATCATCCAGGTGAGGAAGTCGCGCGTCGTCTCGAACTGGTCGTAGAAGCCGGGGTTGAAGCGCTTGCCCATGGTGAAGACGAGCTCTTCGTCGGATTTGCACTCGTAGTAGCGTCCGGCCGCGGCGGTGATGGTGCGCAGGGGCTGCCACCAGGCGCGGTAGGAGTCGCGCTCGACGGACATGGCCATGGGCAGCACGAGGTCGGCGAACGCGACGGCGGTCGGCGTGAGCCAGTAGTCGCACACGACGGTGTGGGGCACGTTTTGCCAGGCTTTGTAGACCCTGGGCGCATCGCCTGCCATGTTGGCTATGGGGTTCGTGCCCTCGCACCAGATGAGCTGCGGCATGTAGGGCACGCCCGTCTCCATGGCCTCGAGCAGCAGGTCAGGCGGGATATAGGGCGTGTAGCCGGCCTTGTGGATGGGGGACTGGGAGGTGCCGATGCGCCTGTCGAGCATGTCCTGGTCGAGGAACTCGAGGCCGCATCCCGCCTTCTTCGACGAGTTGTACGCGTAGCGCACGAGTATGTTGCCGCCGGGCACGTCGAGGTTGCCCGTGATGGCCACCATGTCCGTGATGGCAAACGAGGCCTCCATGGCGTCTATCTGCATGTCGATGGCAAGGCCCCACTGTATGGCGGCGGGCTTTGCCTTCGCGTACATGCGCGCCGCGTCCACCACGAGCTGCTCGTCGATCCAGCAGATCTCGGCCACCTTGTCGGTGGGATACTCCTGCACGCGCTCGACGAGCTGCTCGAATCCGTAGGACCAGTTCTCCACGAAATCGTGGTCGTAGAGGTCCTCGTTGATGATGACGTTGAGCATGCCCATGGCAAGCGCGCCGTCGGTGCCCGGCCGCACGGGCAGCCACAGCTCGGCTTTCGAGGCAAGCCAGGTGAGCGCGGGGTCGACGACGATGATGCGCGAGCCGCGGCGCATGAGGTCGACGATCCAGTGCCCCACGAAGCCGTCGGGATTCGAGGCCAGCGGCTCGTTGCCCCACACGACGATGATCTCGGGGATCTCGTAGCCCGGGTGGTCGTAGCGGTCCGGGTGCATCTGGGCGGCGTCCAAGATCCAGCAGTCGCCTTCCTTCAGCAGGTTCGCCGTCATGCGCGGCTGGTAGCACGAGTCCGCGGACAGGAAGCCGAAGGACATGTTCGGGCTGCCGAAGCACGAGCGCAAGATCATCGGCCCTTGCCACATGGCGTTGCGCCCCGTGCCCGCGATGCACACGACGCCTTCAGGGCCGGCGCCGCCGTATTCATCGTGGATGACGCGGCAGCAGTCCTTGTAGGCGTCCTCTATCCAGTCGAGCGCCTCGTCCCAGGTGGTGCGCTTCCATTTGTTCGCGCCCTTTTCCCCGTCGCGCAAAAGCGGCCATTTCAGGCGGTCGTTGTGGTAGACGGCCTCGACCATGTTCAGGCAGCGCAGGCACAGGCGCCCCTGGTTGTAGCCGAAGTTCGGGTCGCCCTCGATTTTTTCCAGCTTGCCGTTCTTGACGTAGGTGAGGACGCCGCAGCCGTTGTGGCAACCCGGCCCGCTCCACACGGAGGTGCGCGTGACCTCGTAGCCGTCTTCGTACCAGCGCCAGTCCTCCTTGTACACGTCTTTGTCGTATTGGTTGATCATCTTCTCCCTTTCTCTCGTGCGGGCGCCCGTCTCGCGCGCCCGTCTTTTCTCGCAGGTGCGGGTTTTCCTAGGCTCCCACCTCCTTTGCCTCGAGCGTCTTCATGTCGCGGTTCCAGATCCTCGAGAAGAAGGCGACGTCTGCCAGCGCGACGACGGCAAGCACGACCAATACGGAAAAGACCGCCTGCCGCCCGCCTGCCCCGGCGCTGTACTGGATGACGATGTTCACGACAGAGCCCATGGCTATGGCGAGGTTCGCGCAGCCGAGGTTCATCGGATAGTTTTTCTGCCCGTAGCGTATGCGGGTGAAGGCCGACGCCACGACGGGCACGCCCCCGTAGCAAAAACCGCAGGCCAGTGCCCCCGCTATGTAGAGGGCGGGCGCATGCAGGGAAAACGCCGCGAGGATGAGCGCGCAGGCCGCCAGCGCGCACGCCGCGTCCAGGCACATCGTCACCTTCACGTTCGTGCGGTCGAAGACCAGCCCGAACACGAGGCGCGCGCAGCCGTTTGCCACGGAGACGAGCCCGACGAGCAGGGAGGCGAAACCCGCGTCTATGCCGACGAGCCGGGCGTCGGAGGCGCACGAGCCGATGGTCGCCAGGCCTATGGCAAAGACGATGGCCGCCCAGACCCAGTAGACGTAGAACAGGGGGGTCTTCACCCCGAGCGATTCACCTGTCTGCGTCTGCTCGACGGCCAGGCGCTCCGGCGCCATCAAGGCGACGATGCCGGCGGGCGGGCGACGCAGGATGCAGGCCAGCACGCCCAGGACAAGGCATGTCGCCGCCCCTATGGCAAAGAAGACGGGCTCCAACCCGAAGACGGGCACGAGCTGCACGGACGCCGTTCCCAAGACGAGCGTGCCGAAGGAAAAGCCCATCATCAAGACGCCGGAGGAAAACCCCACCTTGTCGGGAAACCAGAGGTTTGTCGTGGAGACGATGACGTTGTTGCCCATGCCGCTTGCAAGCCCGCCCACCGCGCCGTAGAGGATGTAGACGACCCACAGGTTCCCGTGGCCGAAAAGGGCCGTGCCGGCAAAGGCGGCAAAGAACAGCACGCCGATGAGAAAGACCGTCGCCTTCGTGCCGAGCACCTGGTCGGCCTTCGCGCCGACGATGGTGCCGAAGCTCGTGACGATCATGGCGATGTAGAAGGTGAGGGAAAGCTGCGAGCCGTCAAGCTCGAAGGTCGCCGACATCAGGGCGGCAAACATCGAGAAGGCGTATATCAGGCCGAGGAAGAGCAGGCCGGCCGTCGAGCATGCAAGGTACAGGCGGCGTTTCTTGCGCACTTCGGCAATGCTCGTCTCGGCAGCGTCCATCTCGTCTCCCCCTCGTCTCGCGCCTTCTTTCGCAAGGGCTTTTCGGGGAGAAGTCTGGGGCCGCAGGTAACCTTCAGGTCAACGCGATTTTTTATCTACTTGAAGTATAAAGAGGAGGGCGCGCGGAGGCGGCCTGCCCTTGTTGCCGATATGTCAGGCCTGCGGGGCGCGCTGCGTGGTATCGTCACGGACGAGGAAATTCACCTGAGAGGATTTCGCCCCGCGAGGGGTCTGCCCGAAGGAGTGCGCAATGATAGACAGGGGAATGCTCGACTACGTGCTCAGCCGCATACGCCCGCAAATCCAAGCAGACGGCGGCGACATGAAGGTCACGCGCATCGACGACGAGGAGGGCGCGGTCTATGTCGCGCTGCAGGGCGCATGCGTCGACTGCCCGCTGTCGGCCGTCACCATGAGCCAGGGCATCGAGCGCGTCGTGGTCGAGCACGTCCCCGGTGTGAACCACGTGCGCCCCGACGTGGAGGAGACCAAGGTGGGCGACCAGACGCTCGAGGAAAGCCTCATGGCCGGCGCGGGCGCGGGAGCCGGCGCCGCGGGTGGCATGGGCGGCATGGGCGCCGGTCCTGTGGGCGGCCCTATGGCCGGCATGGGCGATGACGGGCACCGCGACAACCCCTACGAGGACTGGGCCGACGACGACGATGACGTGTGACGGGCGCGGCTGATGCGGACGGGCGCGGCTGACGTGGAGGGGGCGACGGGCGCGGCCGATGCGGGCGGCGTGCGTCGCTGCGTCATCGTGGGCGCCTCGCCGGACACGGTGCTGCCGGCAGGATTTGCCGAGCTGGCCGCCGGGTCGTTTCTGGTGGCGGCCGACGGGGGATACGCGTTTTGCCGCGACGCCGGCGCGGCGGTCGACCTCCTCGTGGCAGACTACGACTCGCTCGAGCGCGGCAGCGCAGACGAGGCGGCGACGGAGGTGCTCGAGCTTCCGCGGGCAAAAGACGACACCGACTTGCTCGCCGCATGCAGGGAAGGGCTCGCGCGCGGCTGCACCGAGTTTTCCATCTACGGCTGCCTCGGCGGCGATATCGGACACACGGTGGCGGCCGTGCAGGCGCTGGCCTTCCTCTCGAAACGCGGCGCGCGCGGGCGGCTGTTCGGGACGTCGCAGCTCGTGTATCTCGTCGCGCCGGGCGATGGGCTCGACTTGGCGCGCGCCCTCGACGGCGGGGGGCGGGCGGCGCCTGCGCAGCCCGGCACGCGCGTGGGAGTCTTCTCCTTCACCCCGCAGGCGAGGGGGGTCGTGGAGCGCGGGCTGGCCTGGGAGCTCGAAGACGCGGTCCTCGAGGCGGCGTTTCCGCTGGGCGCGAGCAACGAGGTGCGCGAGCGCGGCGCGTGCATCGGCGTGCGGGAAGGCCTGCTGCTGGTGGTCGCCGGCGGGTGACGCGCCACCTCGCGCGGCGGTTTTTCGCCTTGCATCTGCGCGCCGGCCCTGCGCGTGCGGGCACAGGGCCTCTCGCACGCTACAATAGCCGCAAAGACAAGGGCCTTGTCGGCCGCAAGAGATATGGAGGGCGCCATGGGCGGCTTTTTGGACAAGATGATGGATACGGCCCGCTCGAACGTGCAGACCATCGTGCTGCCCGAGGGCTCCGATGTGCGCGTCGTGTCCGCGGCGCGCCAGATCGTGGACGCGGGGCTGGCGCGCGTGGTCGTGCTGGGGGCGCCGGACGAGGTGGCGGCGCACGGCGTGGACCTGGACGGCGTCGAGGTCGTGGAACCGGCCGCGTCCGACAAGCTCGAGCCGTATGCGCGAAAGCTCGCCGAACTGCGCGCGAAGAAGGGCATGACGCTCGAGCAGGCGCGCGAGCAGGTGGCAGACGTCAGCTACTTCGCCGTGATGATGGTCTACATGGGAGACGCCGACGGCATGGTGTCCGGCGCCTGCCATTCCACCGCCGACACCTTGCGCCCGGCGCTCCAGATTCTAAAGACCGCCCCCGGGGTGAAGATCGCCAGCTCCAGCTTCGTCATGGACGTGCCCGATTGTCCTTATGGAGCCGACGGCGTCTTCGTCGTGGGCGATTGCGCGGTGAACATCTATCCGACGGCCGCCGAGCTGGCAGACATCGCGCTGGCCAGCGCCGAGACGTTTTCCGCGCTCGTGGGAGGCGAGCCGCGCGTGGCCATGCTCAGCTACTCCAGCTGCGGCTCGGGCAAGGGCGAGCATGCCGATCTCGTGCGCGAGGCCGCGGCTTTGGCAAAGGAGGCGGCGCCCGGGCTGGCCCTCGACGGCGAGCTGCAGGCCGATGCGGCCATCGTGCCCGAGGTGGCCGCTTTGAAGGCGCCCGACAGCCCCGTGGCGGGAAAGGCCAACGTCTTGGTCTTCCCCAACCTCGATGCGGGCAACATCGCCTACAAGCTCGTGCAGCGTCTGGCCAAGGCGAAGGCCTACGGGCCTGTCATGCAGGGAATGGCAAAGCCCGTCAACGACCTGTCGCGCGGCTGCTCCGTCGACGACATCGTGGGCACGACGGCCATCACCTGCGTGCAGGCGCAGGCGCTGAAGGGCTAGGACATGGCAGGAGAGATGCCGGGCGAGGCGGAGGACAGGGCTTTGGGCGAGGAACCGGGCAAGAGGGCGGACGAAGCCGGCGGCGCATCCGGCAAGCTCGTCACCTATGCCGTGCCGTGCTACAACAGCGCAGGCTACATGGACCGCTGCATCGCCTCGATTCTGGCATGCGGCGCCGACGACATCGAGGTCGTCATAGTCGACGACGGTTCGCAAAAAGACGACACGCTGGCAAAGGCGCGAGAGTGGGAGCGGCGGCATCCGGGCGTCGTGCGGGCCGTCCACCAGGAAAACGGCGGGCACGGCGCGGCCGTGATGAAGGGGCTGGAATGCGCGCGCGGCCTGTACTTCAAGGTCGTGGACAGCGACGACTGGCTCGACGGCGCCGCCAACAACCGCCTGCTCGAGGTGCTGCGCGCCCATGCGGCCGGCAACGCGCTCGACCTCGTCTTGGCCAACTACGTCTACGAGCACGCCGCCGACGGCACGTCCGAGACCATGGGCTATGGGGGCATCCTGCCGAAGGGGCGCGTTTTTGCCTGGGAGGAAGCCGGGCACTGGAAGCTGTCGCGCTATATCCTCATGCACAGCGTCGTCTACCGCACGCAGATGCTGCGCGATTGCGGCCTGGACTTGCCGCGCCACACGTTTTACGTGGACAACATCTTCGTCTACGCGCCGCTGCCTTGCGTGCGCCGCATCTACTACCTGGACGCCGACCTCTACCGCTACTACATAGGGCGCGACGACCAGAGCGTCAACGAGTCGGTCATGATCGGCCGCATCGACCAGCAGCTGCGCGTCACCCGCGCCATGATCGACGCCTACCGCCTCCACGAGGAGGTGCCCGACCCGAAGCTGCGCGCCTACATGTACAACTACCTCGGCATGATGATGCTCATCTGCACGGTCTTCTCCATGATGAGCGAGCGCGCCGACAAGCGCGAGCTGCGCGACGGCATCTGGGCGTATCTGAAGGCCCACGACGAGCGCGACTACGAGCATGTGCGGCGCTCGCCGTTCGGGCGCGTGTGCCATCTTCCGGGCAAGGCGGGAGACGCGGCGCTGCTTTGCGGCTATCATGTTGCGCAAAGGCTCTTCAAGTTCAACTAGGGGAAAGAAGCGACGGGTTTCATGTACGACAAGCTGAAAAAGATCATCGCCGCCTACGAGGCGCTCGAGAAAAAGCTGGCCGACCCGGCCGTCATCGCCGACCAGAAGGAGTACACGCGCCTGGCCAAGGAGCACTCCGCGCAAGGCGAGATCGTCGAGGCGGCGCGCAGCTACGTCAGCTATTGCGACCAGCTGGCCAGCGCGAAAGAAGAGCTGAAGGCCGAAAGCGACCCCGAGCTGAAGGAGCTGGCCGCAGACGAGGTCGCCTCGCTGGAAGCGCGCATCCCCGCGCTCGAAGACGAGATAAAGGTCATGCTGCTGCCGAAAGACCCCAACGACGACAAGGACATCATCGTCGAGATCCGCGCCGGCGCGGGCGGCGACGAGGCGGCCATATTCGCGGGCGACCTGTTCAAGATGTACACGCGCTACGCCGAGGGACGCGGCTGGAAGGTCGAGACCATCGACGCCTCGCCGTCCGACCAGGGCGGCTACAAGGAAATCCAGTTCAAGGTGCTGGGCGACAAGGTGTACAGCTCGATGAAGTTCGAAAGCGGCGTGCACCGCGTGCAGCGCGTGCCCAAGACGGAAAGCCAGGGGCGCATCCACACCTCCACGGCGACGGTGGCCGTGCTGCCGGAAGCAGACGAGGTCGAGGTGGACATCAGGCAAGAGGACCTGCGCATCGACGTCTACCGCGCGGGAGGGCCGGGCGGCCAGTGCGTGAACACGACGGATTCCGCCGTGCGCATCACCCACCTGCCCACGGGCCTCGTGGTGCAGTCGCAAGACCAGAAGTCGCAGATCCAAAACCGCGAGGCGGCGCTGCAGGTCTTGCGTGCGCGCCTCTACGACAAGATGCTGCGCGAGCAGCAAGAGGAGATGGCCGGCGAGCGTCGCAGCCAGATCGGGCACGGGGACCGCAGCGAGAAGATCCGCACCTACAACGGCCCGCAAGACCGCGTGACCGACCACCGCATCGGCTACAACGGCAGCTATGCGGGCGTGCTGGAAGGCGAGGGTCTGGGCGACGTGATAGAGAACCTGGCGGCGGCCGACCGCGCGGCGCGTCTGGAGGAGGCGACGGCGGCCGAGGGCGCGAAGTAGGGGCGCGTGGCACCGGATGGCGGCACATGGACGGTGAAACGCGTCCTCGACTGGTGCGAGGAGTACCTGCGCGCGCATGGTGACGCCAATCCGCGCCTGTCGGCCCAGTGGCTGGTCTCGCACGCGACGGGGTTGGGGCGCGTCGAGCTCTACACCCACTTCGACCAGCCGCTTTCCGATGACGAACGCGCGAGCTTGCGCGAGGCGCTGAAGCGGCGGGGCAAGGGCGAGCCGCTGCAGTACATCTCGGGCGAGGCGGCGTTTCGGCACATCGTGGTGAAGGCCCGGCGCGGCGTGCTCGTCCCGCGCCCGGAGACGGAGGTGCTCGTCGAGGTCGTGCTGGAGCACTTCGGGGCGGGTGGCGGCGCGGCGGGTGAAAGGGGCGCCGGCGCCGGCGCCGGCGTCGGCGCTGCCCGCCTGCGCGTGCTCGAGGTGGGTTGCGGCACGGGGTGCGTGGCCTGCTCGCTTGCCAAGGAAGCCGGCATGGGGGTCGTCGCCTGCGACGTCTCGCCGGCGGCGCTTGCCTGCGCGCGTTCGAACGTCGAGCTTTTGGGGTTGGAGGACCTGGTCGAGGTGGTGGAGGCCGATTGCGCTGCCGGTATCGACGCGGGGCGCGGCTTCGATGCGCTCGTCAGCAACCCGCCCTACATCCCCACGGGAGAGCTGGCCGACCTGCCCGACGAGGTGGCGTCCTTCGAGCCGCGCCTGGCCCTCGACGGCGGCCCGGACGGCCTCTCGTTTTTCGACCGCCTGGTCGAGCTTGCGCCGCGCGTGCTGCGCCCGGGCGGCTTTTTCGCCTGCGAGCTGCACGAGACGACCCTGGACGAGGCCGCGCGCCGCCTTTGCGCGGCCGGCTTCGCCGACGTGCAGACGACCCGCGACCTCGCCGGCCGCCCGCGCGTGCTCAGCGGCGCCTTTCCCGCGTGAGCGCCCCGCCGCCCGAGGTTTCGCAAAACGCCGAACGGGAAGCTTGTGCGCATCCGATGCGGGCTCTGACGCGAAGCTGCGCCGCGGTAGCGTCTCGGAGTGGCGACGTAGATCCGCGCGGGATCTGCTGGGGCAAGTTCGAGCATCGCCATGACGGATTCCCCGTACAGGTACGCGCCTTCGCCCACGCGCATGACGGCGACGGCGTAAGGGTCGTTTCGGTGGGGGACGTAGCGGGAGAGCCGGTAGAGCCCATGCGAGACGTGCTCCAGCTTGCCCCGCTTTGCCAGTTTCGCCAATTCCACAGGCGGGACGCCTATGCGCCGTGCTTCCCGCGTAGTGATGAGATAGTGGTTGTCCACCGCGCTCTCGTATATATCATCGAAGTACGACATGGCGCAACACTGCCATTTTCGGTATTGTTGTGCCAAAACAATGGGGTTCTTGTACCGGCCGCGCTGCAGGGAGAAACCCCGCGGCTCGCTCGCATCCCGCCCTCGGCGCCGTGTTTTTTTACGGAGGCGCTTCGAGCTGCTATCATGGGCGCATTCGGAAGACGGCTCGGGCGGGCGCCGCGAAAACAGGCGTCCTCTGGGTGAAGTTGCCGGCGCGGGGAAAGCGGGGCGATGCAGATGAGGTTCGCGAAGATGTTGCTCGGGGGGGGGTCCTTCACAG
>CAVIIZ010000033.1:0-13450 GCA_963642995.1 bacterium
TGGTAGGAGCGCCCGGTGGCCACGCCCATGTGGCTCGCCGTCATGCCGTTGTTCAGGCAGAACTCGGCGATCTTCTTGCAGGTGCCGTAGGCGGTGCCGCCCGCGAGGCGCTTCGCGCCCGTCACCTTCTTGTCCACCGAGGAGGCCACGGCGGACGTGCCGCCGACGATGATGGTGCGGGTGAACCCGCCGGCCTTCACTGCCTTGGCGGTCTTGGACGACAACGTGCCGTCCTTTGCCTGGGCGAGGAATATCGGGGCCTTCTTGGCGTAGGCGTAGGGCGCTATGGACAGGGCGTCTTGGTAGGAGCCGGCCGTGGCGACGATCGCGTCGGAGCCCCAGCCGCCGTTCACCTTCTTGCCGTACTCGTAGACCTTGTTGGCGGTGCCGACGGCGGTGTTGCCCGCCACGCGCTCCACCTTCGCGCCCAGCTTCTTTATCTGGTTGACCACCGCGTCGGAGACGGCGCTCGTGCCGCCCACGACGACGACGTGCTTCACGCCCTTGGACTTGACGATCTTCGCCGTCGCGTCGGAGAGGGACTTGGGGTCGGTCATGAGGACGGGGCACTCCAGCAGGCCGGCCAGCCCGCTCGCGGAGACCGCGTCCTGATAGCCCTTGTTCGTGGCGACGACGGCGTAGTCCGACGACGACCAGCCCTCGTCCGCCACTTTCTTCATCGTGCCCAGCGCCGTGTTGCCCGCCAGGCGCGTCCACGTCGAGGACTGCTTTGCCGTGGCAGAGGCGGCGCCGCCCTGGGCGGCCTGGGCCAGCGCAGGGGCGCCGACGGCGACCACCGCCGCGACGAGCGCGACGCACAGCGCCGCGAACGGCGGCTTCCTGCGCGCGCCGCCTCCCTTGCCCGTCCTTCCCGCGAAACCGAAACGTGCCATGCGAGACTCCTTTCCCTCGTGCCGCGCGCGCCGCCGCCCCCTTCCCGGGCATGACGTGCGCAGCTGCACCTTACTTCTCTCCAGTCATGCGAATTCTACCTCCAAAAGAAGGGTGACATGCAATGCCACGGGATATCCGCGCGCCGAACTCTCCGCAAACGGCTCGCTGCGGCGGGAAAGCGCGCCGGGCAAACACCGCCCGCCCCCTCTTCCCCGGCTCGCCCGGCATGCGTTTCACCACGTATAATCTTGCGCGGTGCGAAACGGGCGCGAACAGCTCGAAACGGACGCGCGCAACGACGCCGCGAGCAGGCGCGCGCCGAACGCGCACCACGGACACGCGGAAAGGGGCGGCAAGGCGAAGTGGCGCAGCAGCGCATCATCCTCGACAGGTACGCGCAGATAGAGCGGCTGGGCTCGGGCGCGACGGGCACGGTCGACTTGTGCTGGGACGCGCGCATACGCCGCTATGTCGCCATCAAGCGCATGCCGTTGTCGAGCGCGGCGCCCGACGCGCAGGTGGCAGGCCTTGCCGAGGCGCGCATGGCCGCCGCCCTCAACCACCCCAACATAGTGAGCGTCTACGACTTCGAGGCCGCTGACGGCGAGGCGCTGCTGATCATGGAGGCCATCGAGGGGCCGGCGCTGTCCGAGATACTCGACGAGACGCCGCCCGGCCAGCTCGACCGCGACATCATCGCCTCGATAGCCGGCTCGGTGGCAGGCGCCCTGAGCTTCGCCCACGCAAGCAACGTCTTGCACCTCGACGTCAAGCCCGACAACATACTCGTGGACCTGGAGGGGCGCACGAAGCTCTCCGATTTCGGCATATCCGAGCTTGCAGACGCGCGCGGGCTGGCCCTTCCCGCGGGCGGCACCATCGGCTACATGCCCCCCGAGCAGCTGCGCGCCGAAGAGCTCGACCAGCGCTGCGACGTGTTCGCGCTCGGCATGGTCGTCTACGAGATGCTCGTGGGCGAAAACCCCTTCGTGGCCGACACCTTGGACAAAAGCCGCAAGCTCGTCGAGCGTTTCGCCCTGAAGCCGCCCAGCACCGTGCGAGACGACGTGCCCGCGGCGATCGACGAGGTGGTCTTTGCCGCGATAGAGCCCGACTGGCGCGAGCGCTACCCGAGCCCGGACGCCTTCATGCGCGATCTGCTGCCGCTTCTGGGAAACCCGAAGCTCGGCGCCTCGAAGCTGAAGGAGGCCATCTCGGCAGACGAAGACGACGCGCGCGAGCTGGCATGCGGCGCCCGGGCGCAAGGCGACGCGGACGCGGGCGGCGGGCGGCGCGAAAGGCGCGGTGAAGCCCGGCGCGGAACCGCCTCCGGCGAAGGGGGCGGCATATGGGAGCGCCCGGGTCCGCGGGCGAGCGCCATCTTGCGCTATGCGGCCTCCTTTGCCCTGTGCTGGTGGACCTCTGCCATGGGGTTCGTGGCCTCGGGGCTGCTTCCCACGGGATGGGCGCTTGCCGCCGCGCTGCTCGTGGGCACGCTGGCCTTCGTGGGGCGCGGGGTGGGCGCGTGCGCCGCCGTCGTCGTGCTGGGAGCCGGCCTTGCCTGCAACCCGGACGCCTCCACGCCCCTCGGATGCGCCATCGCCGCGCTCGGCGTCGTCTGGCTCGCCGTCTCGGGGCGGCGCAGCTTCGCCGGCGGCCCGTGCGCGCTGTCCGTCGTGCCGGCGGGGCTCGTCTGGCTCACCCCCGTCTCCCCCGTGCTCGCGGGGTACTTCCTGCGCCCGCTCCACGCGTTTTCGTCCACGCTGCTTTCCTGCGCGCTCGCGCTGTGCCTGGCCGCGGAAACGCAAAGCGGCTCGTTGCTGCACTTCAACATGGCCTCCGTCGCGAGCGGAGACGACATCGCGCGGCTCGCGGAGATGGCGCGCGACCCGGCCGTCTGGCTCGTCATGGGCTCGTGGCTTGTGGGAACCGTGCTTTTCTCGCTTCTGCGTTCGCGCGAGACGAAGATATCGTCCATAATGGGCGCATGCACCCTCGGCGCGTCCATGCTCGGCGCCCAGGTCCTCGCCGCCTCTCTCGCGGCAGGCCAGCTCGCGGCTCCGGATCTCGCGTGGACGCTCTCGACGGCGTGCGCAACGGCAATCGGCATATCCTTGGGCGCGACGGATGCGCCTGCGGCTCGTGAAGGAGATACATGACCATGGGTCTTTTCTCTCGCTTCGAAGACAAGGCAGAAGACCTGATAGAGGGGTCCGGCTCTTCCAAATACGGAGGCATCGAGCCGGTGAAGCTGGCAAAACGCGCCTACAAGGAGATGCAGCGCGAGAAGATGGTCGGCGTGGGCCACGAGTACGCGCCCACGCTCTACAACGTGCTCGTCTCCCCCGCAGACGACCAGCGCATGTCCGGCATGTACCCCAGCCTGGCCGGCGAGATAGAGACCTACCTCACGGGACGCGCCGAGAGCAGCGGCCTCGTGTTCGACTGCCCCCCGCTCGTGCGCTTCATCGTCGACGAGGGCCTGAAGCAGGGGCGTTTCGACATCATCGCCGAAAGCGTCAGCCCCTCCATCATCGAGGAGCTGCGCCGCGAGGAGATGGAGCATTACGGCATCCAGGAGCACGGACGCGGCGGCGCCTACCGCGACGAGGCAGACCTGCAGCCGCTCGACGACTACGCCGACGGCGCGCCATACGGACGCGGCGGCGACGGCTACGCCGAAGAGGCGCCCGTGTTCGACCCGCTGGCGCCCGCCGACATGCAAGACGCCGTCTACACCCCCTCCCCCGAAGAGATCGCCCAGGCGCACCCCGAGCGCGACATGCGCCCGCAACCCGAACCCGAGCCCGAACCGGCGCCCGCCGTGCAAGCCCGCCCGCAACCGCGCCCTCAGCCCCTGCGCCCGCAACCCGCGTCGGCGCGCGCGGACGCAGGCGCCCGAAGGCCCCGCGCGGACGGCGCGCAGGCAGGCGCGAGCGCCATACGCAGCTCGCTGTACGACCCGCGGACGCGCCGCAGCTTCCCCCTCGACGCCGACCGCATCGTCGTGGGCCGCGAGGCCTCCTGCGACATCCGGATAGACGACCCGTCCGTCTCGCGCCACCACGCCGAGGTCATGCGCGCAGGCCGCGGCTGGGCCATACGCGACACGGGGTCCACGAACGGCACCTCTGTAAACGACGCGCCCATCTCGCAAAGCCGCATCTACAACGGCGACCGCATACGCTTGGGCAACACGCAGCTCGTCTTCCAAGAGGGGTAGCGCCGCCGTGGTCAACTTCGTCTTGCTCGTCGGCAGGCTCGCCCTCGTCGCGCTGCTCTACGTCTTCCTCTTCGCCGTCATGCGCACGGGCGTGGGGCTGGTGAAAGGCCAGCACAAGAAAAGCGAATCGTGGACGGTGGCCGTCGAGCACGGGCCGCGCACGCTGCAAGGGGTGAAGCTGACGGTGGCAGGGCCTTTGATCGTGGGCCGCGCGCCCGGCGCCGACATCCTCATCCCCACCGACTACGTCTCGGCCCGGCACGCGCGTTTTTCGCTGCTCGGCACGAGCCTGATGATAGAAGACCTCGGGTCCACGAACGGCACCTCGCTCAACGGGCGTCCCGTCGGCGAGATGCGCGCCTGCACGGTCGGCGATGTGGTCACCGTCGGCGACGTCGACATAAGGGTTGGTCGCTCATGAGTTTTCTGAAAAAGACACCGAAAACCTGCGAATCGTATGCCGCGCGCAGCGAGGTGGGCCTCGTGCGCGGCCACAACGAGGACAGCTTCGCCATGGCCGCGCCGCTGTTCGTCGTGGCAGACGGCATGGGCGGGCACGAGGCGGGCGAGGTGGCCAGCGCCATCGCCGTCGAGTCCATGCTCCGCGACGCCCCCGGGCACACCGACCCGGACGCGCTCGACGCGGCCGTGCGCCGGGCAAACGAGGCCGTGATCGAGGCGGCCCGCGACGGACGCGGCAAGCCGGGCATGGGCACCACCATGACGGCGGCCACCGTGACAGGCGACGAGCTGGTCGTCGCGCAAGTGGGCGACTCGCGCGCCTACCTGCTGCACGACGGCGCGCTCCAGCGCCTCACGCGCGACCACTCCCTCGTGGCGGAGCTGGTCCAGCAGGGGCGCATCACCGAGGAGGAGGCGCGCTACCACCCGCAGCGCTCCGTCATCACCCGCGCGCTGGGGTCCGACCCCGCCATGCGCCCGGACGTCTACAGCTTGAACATCGTGGCAGGCGACCGCCTCATGCTGTGCTCGGACGGCCTGTACAGCATGGTCGACGACGCGAAGATCGCCGACATCATGCGCACGCAGCCCGACCCGCAAGGCTGCTGCGACATACTCGTGAACGAGGCCATCTCCAACGGCGGGCTCGACAACGTGACCGTCGTCGTGGTCGACCCCCTGGTGCAAGGCGGCGCCCCGACGGCGCAAGGCGGCGCGGGCGCGGCAGACGGCCTCGGCGCGGACGGCGCAGACCCGGCCCCGAAGAAGCGCTGGCGCGCGCCCCTCATCGGCATCGCGGCGGTCCTCGTCGTGCTCGCGCTCGCGGCAGGCGGCGTCTTCGCCTACGCGCAAAACTCGTGGTACCTCATCGCGGAAAACGGCACGGTCGTGCTCTACCGCGGGCTGCCCGGCCAGATAGGGCCGCTTCATCTGTCGTGGGTCGAGGAGACGACCGACATCCGGACGGGCAAGCTGGCGGCCTCCACCGCCGAGCGCCTCGAATCGGGCGTCAGCGTGGGATCGCGCGAGGAGGCAGACGCCTTGCTCGACTCCTACCGCAAGACCGTAGACGCCGAGAAGAAGGCGGGCGGCGCCTGACGCGGGGCGCAAGGGCGCGGGGCGCACCGTCCGCAAGAAGGCACCGGGCAAGCAGCATGCAGGCGAATTGGAGACCATGACAAACCGACGCACAACAGAGCTGTGGCTTTTGATAGCGGCCGTCCCCGTGCTGCTCGTCTTTTTCGCCATGCTGCTCATCACCAACGGCGCCGAACTGTCCGTCGCCTCGTTTTCCGTGCCCATAGGCCTGGCCGTCGCGTTTTTCGCCGCCCACGTCGCCGAGCGCAAGTTCACCCCGAACGCCGACCCCGCCATCTTGCCCATCGCCTTCGTCCTCTCGGGCATCGGCATCACCTTCGTGCTGCGCCTCGCGCCCGACTCCGCGGTGAAACAGGTGGTCTGGCTGTTCGCCGCCATCGTCTGCATGGTGCTCACGCTGCTGTTCGTGTCCTCGCTGGAGAAAATCGGCCGCTACAAGTACTCGTGCCTGCTCGTGGGCGTCGTCTTGCTGCTGGCGCCCATGCTGCCCGGCATAGGCCAGGAGTACAACGGCTCGCGCATCTGGCTGTCGGTGGCCGGCATGTCGTTTCAGCCGGGCGAGATAGCGAAGATCTGCATCGTCTTGTTCCTCGCGGCCTACCTGGCCGACAACCGCGAGCTTTTGAGCGTCTTGCGCACGACGCGCGCCGGCTTCAAGCTGCCCCACCTGCGCACCCTCGTGCCGTTGCTGGCCATGTGGGTCGTCGCCTTGCTCATCGTCATATTCGAGCGCGACCTGGGCAGCGCCCTTCTGCTCTTCGGCGTCTTCCTCGCCATGCTCTACGTGTGCACGGGCCGCCTGTCCTACATCGTCATCGGGTTGGCGCTCGTGGCCGTCGGCGCGACGGGCCTGTACAAGGTGTTCAGCCACGTGCAGACGCGCATCGCCATCTGGCTCGACCCCTTCGCCGACGCCTCCGGATCCGGCTACCAGCTCGTGCAGTCGCTGTACTCGCTGGCAGACGGCGGGCTGTTCGGCACCGGCATCGGGCGCGGCCTGCCCGGCTACATCCCCTTCGCCGAAAGCGACTTCATCTTCAGCGCCATCGGCGAGGAGATGGGGCTGCTCGGCGGGGCGGCCGTCATCATCTTGTTCATGCTCTTTTGCGTGCGCGGCTTCCTCACGGCGGCGCGGGCGAAAAGCGATGTCGCGGCGTTCACGGCGGCGGGGCTCACCACCTCCATCGCCTTCCAGGCCTTCATCATCATCGGCGGAGTGACCGGCTTCATCCCCCTGACGGGCCTGACCCTGCCCTTCATGAGCCAGGGCGGCTCGTCGCTCATCTCGAGTTTCATCATCGTCGGGCTGCTCTTGCGCGCGAGCAACGAGGGGACGGGCCTGGAATCGGAGATGAGGAGCACGGGGCAGCTGCGGCTGCTGGGAGACGACGGCGGCGTGCTGGGGCGCAGCGCGCTGGGCCGGCGCCTGACCGCCGTGCTGGCCGTGTTCACCGTATTGTTCGCCCTGCTCATCGCAAACCTCACCTACATCCAGGTCTTCCGCGCCTCCGAATTGCAGGCCATGCCCTCCAACAACCACACGCTGGCAAAGCAGTCCCAGCGCGAGCGCGGCGCGATCCTCAGCTCCGACGGCGTGGTCCTCGCGCAATCCGAGCAGCGAGAAGACGGCAGCTACACGCGCGTCTACCCCCAAGGCGACCTCGCGACGCATGCCGTGGGCTACACCTCGTCGCAGTACGGCAGCGCGGGCGTGGAGAGCAAGATGTCGGCCACGCTGGTGGGCGAGGACAACTTCGAGACCTTCGCCGACGCCGTGCGCGCGGCCGCAGGCGAGCAGACCTCCGGAAACGACGTGCGCCTGACCTTGAACTCGAAGATCCAGCGCGCGGCCCAAGAGCAGCTCGAGGGGGAAAAGGGCGCGGTCGTGGTGCTGGACACGAAGACGGGCGCCGTGCTGGCCGAGGCCTCGGCGCCCACCTACGACATCGGCGACGTGGGCGATGTGCTCGCCGGCGCCGCGGGAGGCGACGGCGAGCTGGTGAACCGCGCGACGCAGACGCTCTACGCGCCGGGCTCGACTTTCAAGGCCGTCACGCTGGCGGCCGCCCTCGACACCGGCACCGCCGGCGACGACAGCAGCTACGCGGCGCCGGCCAGCATGGACATCGGAGGCGCGCCCGTCACGAACTACCACGGACGCGAGTACGGGGCCTTGACGGTGAAAGAGGCGACGGAGCGCTCCGCCAACACGGTGTTCGCGCAGATAGCCGACCAGCTGGGGGCGAGCACCCTCGTGGGCTACGCGAGCCGCTTCGGCTTCAACGGCGATATCGCGCAAGACTTCGACCTGGCGAAATCGCTCATGCCCGAACCCGGCGAGATGACCGAGTGGGAGACGGCCTGGGCGGGCGTGGGCCAGCCCGTCGGCGAGCATGCCAGCCCCGCCGGGCCCCAGACGACCGTCATGCAGATGGCCGCGGCGATGGCCGCGATCGCCAACGACGGCGTGGCCATGCGCCCCTATCTCGTGGACAGCGTCCTGTCGGCGGGCGGCGCCGTCGTAAGCCAGACAAAGGCGCAGGTCTACGGCCAGGCCATGTCCAAGGCCGCTGCCCGAGACGAGCAGGGCATATTGCGCGGCGTCGTCGAGGAGGGCACGGGCAGCGCCGCGGCGGTGGGCGATGCCGACGTGATCGGCAAGACGGGCACCGCCGAGACCTCGGACGCGGCCTCGGACGCGTGGTTCGTGGGCACGGCGACACGCGGCGACACGAGCGTGACCGTGGCCATCGTCATCGAGAAGGGCGACAACGGCGGCGCGGTCGCGGCCCCGCGCGCCTCCGAGATATTCGCCTGCGCCCTCGACGAGCTGGGTGGATGAGGCGCTGTGGAGGAAAGGCGGCGGACACGGCAGGCGGCGGCGGCACCGGGCTTCGCGAAGGCGGGCGCGGCGCCTCACCGCGCGACAGACGTGCGCCAAACGTGCGAAACCCGCACTTTTATCGACGATGCGCGCCCATGCGTGCGCGCTTTGATTAAAATAGGAACCATGCTGTGAGGCGACAGGAGTAAGTCAGAGTGGAACAGCGAATATACGGCAACCGGTACCAGGTGCTCGAGAAGATAGGCATGGGCGGCATGGCCGAGGTCTACAAGGCCACGGACAGCACGCTCGGCCGCACCGTCGCGCTCAAGGTCATGCTCCCGCAATACGCGGCAGACGGCACCTTCGCCGCGCGTTTTCGCCAAGAGGCCCAGGCGGCGGCGAACCTGCAAAGCCCCTACATCGTCAACATCTACGACTGGGGCTGCGACGACGACGCCTACTACATCGTCATGGAATACGTGCGCGGCACGGATCTGAAGACGGCCATCCAGCAACGGGGCAAGATCCACCCGCGCAAGGTCGCCGAGATAGCCTCGCAGGTGTGCTCGGCGCTGTCCGTCGCGCACGGCTACGACATCATCCACCGCGACATCAAGTCCGCCAACATCATGGTCAAGGCCGACGGCAACGTGAAGGTCATGGACTTCGGCATCGCGCAAGCGGGCAACTCGTCCATGACGCACGATTCCTCGGTGCTCGGCACGGCGCACTACGTCAGCCCCGAGCAGGCCCAGGGCAAGGATCTGGGCCCTGCCAGCGACCTCTACTCGCTGGGCATCGTCATGTACGAGGCCGCCACCGGCCAGCTGCCCTTCGACGGGCCGGACGTGGTGTCGGTGGCGATGAAGCAGGTAAACGACGTCCCCATCCCGCCGTCCGAGATCAACCCCGAGATAGACCCGCAGCTCAACGCCATCATCATGCGCGCGCTGCAAAAAGACCCGCGCAACCGCTTCGCCACGGCAAACGACATGAAGAAGGCCGTGGACGCCTACCTCTCCGGGCGCGAGGCCTCCATCCCCACGCAGGTCATCGCGCCTGCGGCGGGCGCGGCGGCCACGCGGGTGATGAACCCGGCCGCGGCGGCGCGCGCGCAAGAAGAGCAAGAGGAGAAGAAGCGCAGCAAGGCGCCCGTCGCCATCATCGCCATCCTGCTCGTGCTCGTGCTGGGCGGCCTGGGGTGGGCGTTTGCCACCGGCGTGCTGCCGCCCAAGGAAATGGTGCTCGTGCCCAACGTGCAGAACATGAGCCAGCAAGAGGCGCAAGACACCCTCGAGGCCCGCGGGCTGTCCGTCGGCACCGTCACGCAGGCGCAAAGCGACACGGTGTCCGAGGGCAACGTCATGTCGCAAGACCCCGCGATGAACTCCTCGGTGTCCAAGGACACGACGGTGAACCTCGTCGTGTCCAGCGGCAAGACCACGCCCAAGACCGTGCAGGTGCCCAACCTGATCGGGCTGTCGGCCTCCGAGGCCGAGCAGCAGCTGGCGTCTGCCGGGCTGAAGGGCTCGTCGAAATCCGACTACAGCGACAGCTTCCAGCAAGGCCAGGTGTTCAAGCAAGACCCTGCGGCCAACTCGCAGACCACGGCCGGCTCGACGGTCACCTACACCATCTCGTCGGGCAAGGAGAGCAAAAACGTCACCGTGCCCAGCGTGATCGGCACGAAGGAGTCCAGCGCGAAAAGCACGCTCGAGGGGCTCGGGTTGAACGTGAAGACCGAGGAGGGCACCTCCGGGACGGTCGGCAAGGGCGAGGTGTGCCAGCAGTCCATCGAGGCCGGCACCTCGGTGTCGAGCGGCTCGACCATCACCATCACCATCTCGAAGGGCTCCGATTCGAGTTCCGGCTCCAGCAGCTCGAGCGCGAGCGTGCCGGATGTGACGGGGATGAAGAACGGCGAGGCCACGGCGGCGTTGAAAAACGCGGGCTTCGAGGTGAAGAAGCAGTATGCGGCAGGCACCGAAGACGAGGTGCTCTCTCAGAACCCGAAGAGCGGCTCGAAGGCGAGCAGCGGCTCGACCGTCACCATCACCTTGGGCACGGGCGGCAACTAGAAGCCGGCGAAGTGCCTCTCGAAGGCCTCGTTCGCATAGGCCTCGACGTCTTTGGAATAGTCGTCGAACAAATCGAGGAAGCGCCTGCCCTCGTCGGTCAGGACCGATCCGCGCGCGCCGTGGCGTTCGAGCAGCTTGAACCCCAGGCCCTCTTCCACCTTCTTCATCATGCTCCAGGCCTTGCTGTAGGCCATGTGCAGGTCCTTGGCCGTCTTGTTCAGCGAGCCGTTCTCCTCGACCCCGCGCAGCAGAATCGCCGCACCGTGGCCGAAGCTGGGCCCTTTGCGATCGGCCGAGGCCGTGATCATGATCTTGACCTGCGCGTGAAGATTCTTCGTGGCCATGCTCTTCCTCCTTCTAGCGCGAGACGCCCCGCGCGCTCATCTTGGCGTCATTATAGGAGTTTTTGATAAAGGCGGCGGGAGAAATGCCGCTCTGCCGGCAAATATTCCCCCGTGCTGTAAAAGCCTCCTGGAAGCGGCGTCCGTCGTGAAGAGGGCATCGAGATGCTGGACGGGAATTTCGCCGGCGGCCTCGTCGTCGCATGGGCCGAGCCGCCGGCCACCCGCCACGACATGCGAGCCTCGCGAGCTGGCGCGCTTCCTTGCGCAATTATCGACATCCGGCGACGCCAGAAGTCCGTTTTTGCACGTCAAATGCGCAATTATGGACTTCGGGCGACGAAATCGCCGCCTTCTCCGTCGCCCAAAGTCCCTTTTTGCGCGAAATCGCCCCGAAGGCGTGAACGAAAGCCCCGAAACGTCGCCCGAAGCCGCTTTTTGCGCAGGCTCCCGCGGGAGGAGGCGGGCGGAAAAGCGGAAAGGACGAAGGGGCAAGGAAGGCGTGCCTCCCCTCTCGACGCGGGCCCGCTGTGCGGCGCGCCCTCTAAGACGCGGCCTCCTTGCGGCGTGCGAGCAGCAGCCAAACGAGCGCGGCGGCCACGAGGGCGGCGCCTGTCGCGGTGAGGGCGATGGGGCCGGTGCCGCCGGCGAGCGGCATGACCCACTCCCTGTAGTTGGACAGCGAGTAGGCTCCGGTCTCGGCGTCCTTCTTGAAGGCCGGCGGCAAATCGCCCGTGACGTCGCCGGAGGCGTCCTTTTCGGCGTGCGCCTCGATGCTCACCGTCGTAGCGGAGAGATCGGCGGCGACCAGCCACTGGCCGTGCGGCAGACGGTAGCCGGACGGCGCGACCGTCTCCACCAGCATGTACTGGCCGTCCGGCAGCCCGCCGAAATCGGCCAGGCCATCGGCGCCCGTCGTGGCGACGACCAGGGGATCGTCCACGTCCCAACAGCAGTCCGCGTCATTTGTCGCCGTCCAGGAGTGGTCAGAGGCGCTCGCGTGCGAGGCGTCGTCACAGCGGTAGAGCTCAAAGGTGGCGCCGGCCAGCGGGGTGCTGCCGTCCTCGCCCGTCTTCGTGAACGAGAAGGACAGCGTCGGCGCCGGCTCGTTGGCAAGCGCGAGGTCGCCGCCCGCGTAGGTGCCGGTGAAGGCCGGCGCGCCGCCTGCGGCCGCCACGGCCACGGTCGCGGCGTCGGCGTCGACCGTGACCGTCCAGGTGCCGGAAGGCCTCTCGTACCCGAGGGGCGCGGCGGTCTCCTCGAGGCGGTACGTGCCGGTGTAGAGCTCGCCGAAGTCCACGAGGCCGGACGCCGTGGACGTGACCGTCTTGTCCACGGCCTTGGCCTCCGCGGTGCCCGACGTGCCCTTCAGGGTGAAGGTCGCGCCGGCGAGCGCCGCGCCCGTGGCCGAGTCGGTCTTGGTGAAGGAGAAGGGCGCGGCCTTCGGCGCGTTGGCCAGCTTCAAGCCCGCCGCGTAGGTGCCGGTGAAGGCCGGCGCGCCGTCCCCCGCCGTCACCGTCACGGTCTCGGCCTGCCCGTCCACCTCCACCGTCCAGGTGCCGGACGCCTTCTCGTAGCCGGCCGGCGCCTTGGTCTCGGCCAGGGTGTAGGTGCCCTGGTTCAGGTCCCCGAAGTCCACGAGGCCCGCCGCCGTGGAGGTGGCGGTCTTGGCCGCGGTGCCGCCCTCCGTCTGCGTGAGCGTGAACTCCGCCCCGGCCAGAGCCCCCGCCGCGGCGGTGCTGTCCGTCTTCGCGAAGGAAAACGGCATGCGCAGCGGGTCGTCTGCCACGCTCACCGTGAGGTCGTCGTAGGTGCTGGAGCCCTTCGCCACGTACGGGTAGGCGTTCACCGCGTCGAAGGGGTAGACCGTGCTGTCCAGGGCGTACCCCGGAGCGGCCGTGACCTCCTTCAGGTAGTAGGTGGTGTCGTAGACGAGCGCCCGGCCGTCTTCGAGCACGTAGGCCGTGCCGTCTTCGTCGCAGGTGGCGCTGTAGAGCAGGTTCTTGCAGGCGGCGTCCGAGTAGACCCCGTAGACCGCCCCGGCGCGGCTGCGGGTGTAGGTCGAGTCCGAGGAGGACTTCTTCACGACGAGGCGGTAGCGGCTCCAGTCGCCGGCGGAGAAGAGCCGCGTGCCGCAGACGGGCCCCTGCCAGGTGAAGTCGAAACCGGACACGTCGGCGCGCACGGCGATCGCGTCCTCCGGGATGGCGTTCCTGCCCGCGTCGCCCGACACGAGGGGGCCGGCGACGTACTTCGAGTATGAGTCCGACACGGTCACGTTGCTCGCCTTCTGCACGGCCACCGCCTGCACGCCCCCCGTGAGCTGCACGCCCTCGTTGTAGCCCCTGCCGTCGCCGAGGGCCGAGTAGTCGGTGTAGGAGTTGATGTACTTCGACCCGTCGGAAGGGTAGCCGAAGCTAGATCCGTCAAAATCGTCGAAGCGGTAGTACGCGCAGCGCCCCTCCGCCTCGTAGGGCGTCGCGGTCCCGCTCTCGTACAGGCGCGCCTTGAAGTCGATGCGGGCGAG
>CAVIIZ010000034.1:0-13011 GCA_963642995.1 bacterium
ACTCCCTACATGGGCGAGGACGCGACGGCAGACGCCGACAAGTTCGTCGAGCTGCGCATCGTGCAGGTGGGCGACCACGACGGCGACGGATCCGTCCTCACGTTCCAGACCGTGCACGCGCTGCCCACCGCGCTTTCCATGAACGACACGACCACCGAGGAGGGCGCCTGGAAGACCTCGCAGCTGCGCGCGCAGATGAACGACGAGGACGGCAGCGTGCGCACGTCCTTCTCCTCGGCGTTTCTCGCCGACGTGCTGCAAACGAAAAAAGAGACCAACGACGGCTGCGATGCGGGCGGCACGCCGCTCGGCACGGTCTCCTCGACCAGCGACACCCTGTGGCTTGCGTCCTACCTCGAGGTTGCGGCCGCAAGCACGAGCTACATCGGCGATGAGGGCGCCACGCACACCCAGTACCAGTGGTTCGCAAGCAAGTCCATCGACGCGGTGGGCCCCAACGAGTGCCTGATGAGCATGGGGAAGACGCGTTCGGGCAACCTGGCGGCCGGCGACGGGTACGGCGGCTGGTGGTACCGCTCGCCGTTCGTGGGGGGCAGCCTCGGAATATCCGCGTTCGTCGATTGCTCGCAAGAAGATGGCAACGGCTACCCGGCGGGGGCCGATTGGGTCACCACGCCGTTTGCCGTCGCGCCGATGCTTGCCATGTAAGGGCATCTGCGCCTTCTGTTTTCCTCCGGCTCCCCCGTCCCCTCAAGCGAGGGGCGGGGGAGCCGCGCGTCTTCTGCCGCAGGCCCCATACGGCCTCCCGCCTCGCGCACGAAGCGCGCTCGGGCGGCCTGTGCGGGGCTATCTGCGCCATCCCACGCCCTCATTACCAGGGTTGAGGTGCTGCTGTATACGAAGCGATTTGTAATGAAGCCTTGAGCGAACTAAGCGGCGGTTCGGATGAATGCAGGCGCCACGTCAGAGCAGGTGGGCCATATAGAGCGGCAGGCGCACGAGGTCGCCCTCGATGTGCAACGACTTGGGGTGCAGGATGTAGCGCGTGCCCACGCGCGACCCGAATTTCACCTTAAACTTTTCAAGCGATTTCGCCCCGTAGCGCTTCGCCGACTTCACCTCGATGGGGGACACGCGCAGGCGCCCAGCAGCATCATCGTAGCCGGCTGCCACGAGGAAGTCGATTTCCATGGTGTTCTTGCTGTTTTCGCGGTCGCGCTTCGAGTAGAAGTGCAGCCTGTGGCCGCCCGCGAGTAGCTGCTGTGCAACGGCGTTTTCCGCGAGCATACCCTCGTTGAACTCGAGTTTTCCAAGGAGGATGTCGCGATGCACTTCGTGGGGGGTCGTGTCGTTGTCGGCGAAAAGCTGCGACACCAAAAGCCCCGTATCGGCCATGTAGCACTTGAACCTGCTCTCGTCGGCAGTCGCCATGAGGCCGACAGATGGATCGCCGACGCTTGTGCACATTGCGCTGATACATGCGTCTGCCAGCCAGAAAAACGCATCGGCATAATCCCTGCTACGCGCGCTTCTGTCGAGGGACGAGAGCTTGAATTTTTTATCGTGGCGCGACAGTTGGCCTGCCAGTGTGGAGAAGACACGCCGTATGCGCAGCGCGTCGCCGCCGCCGAATTTCTCGATGTCGCTCCGGTACAGCGCCAAGATGTCGCGCTTCACCGCATCGACCTTGCCAAAATCCTTCTCGAGCACGTACGTCTCGACAGCTTGCGGCATGCCGCCCACCAGCATGTATTCGCGAAACAAGCGCTCTGCTTTTCGGTGGAGGGCTTCGGGCAACGTGGCCTTCTCCTCGAAGGAAGCGCGGATGAGCGCAGCAAGCTGCTCTTCGCCTGCCGCCCAAAGGAATTCCTCGAAGTTTAACGGGTCGAGGCGAAGCGCGCTTTCTTCGGAGGGGATGACGATGTCTGCGACGTTGCGCCGGATGGATATGAGCGAGCCGGTTTCGAGATAGTCGTATCTGCCGTCTGCGACGAGCTGCTTGATGAACTCGCGTGCCGGCGGAAAGCGCTGCACCTCGTCGAACACGACGAGAGAATCGCGGCGCGGCAGCGTGGTGCCCGTGAGCGCCTGCAGGTACATGAAAAAGGAGTCGATGTCTGCGCGATAATCGAGGAAGAGGTTCTTGAGGTCGTCGGATGCTTCGGAAAAATCTATGGTCAGGTGCGCTATGTACTCGTTTTCGGCGAAGGATTTGGCAAGGGTGCTCTTGCCGACGCGGCGGGCGCCTTCCAGGAGCAGGGCGCGCGTGCCCTTCGAGTTGCGCTTCCATTGCAGCAGTTTGTCGTATGCCCGGCGGTTGAACATGCCTGTTCCCCTGTCATGACATGCAGTTGACCTGCGAAATACACGAATGGCACGATGTCGATATGCGCAAATATACACGAATGGCACGGTGTCGACAAGGCAAAACATACACGAATGGCACGGTCTGCGAATTTTACGCAAAAAGCGACATCGGGCGACGTTTTAGGGCTTTCGTTCCCATAGTGCGGACGATGCGAGCGGCCTTTTCCCAAGACGGGGACCCACAGGCGGCTTTTTTGCTTGAATCTAGGCGGCTTTTTTGCTTGAATCTAGGCGGCTTTTTTCATAGACACGTCTGCTTAGGAGTTTTGCATGTCCCTCACACCAGACGGCTATTGCCCGCGCATCATGGAAGGCAAGCTGGCGATGTATCTGTCCGCCTTCGGCGCCGTGGAAGTGCGCGGCCCGAAATGGTGCGGAAAGACTTGGCTGTCGCTTTCGCAGGCAGGCAGCGTGACCGGCCTTGACGACCCTGCGGTTCGCGCATCCGTGGAGATTGACCCGGGGCTTGCCCTGCGCGGGGAGCCGCCCCATCTCGTGGACGAGTGGCAGGAGGTTCCGGCTGTGTGGGATGCCACGCGGCGCGCGGTGGACGAGAAGGCGGGGGAGTGCGGCAGGTTCTTGCTCACGGGGTCGTCGGCGCCTGCGATGGAAAAGGTGGCCCACTCCGGCGCCGGACGCATCGCCCGCCTCCGCATGGAGCCCATGACCCTTGTGGAGCAGGGGCTTTCCACGGGCGAGGTCTCGCTCGAGAAGCTCTTCGCCGGAAAAGAACCCCCTTCCGCGCAGTCGCATCTGGACTTCACCGATCTCGTGGCTTCTCTTTGTAGGGGCGGCTGGCCGGCAGCCCAGGACCGGCCCGAGGAGCTTCAATCCCTCGTGGTCGAGCAGTATCTCGAGGCTTTCAGCGAAAGCGTTGTGCAGAAAAGCCGCCTCGACCCCGTTTTCATGCGGCGCGTCCTCCGTGCACTCGCCCGCAACGATGGCGCGAATGCCTCTGTCGAGACGCTCGCGCGCGATGCGGTGCGGGGCGAGGAGCCGACAAGCGGCGACCGCGCGGAGGTTTTGCGCCACCTTTCGTATCTGGAGCAAAACTATCTGCTGCGCAATCTTGCCGGCTGGGATGCTCCTGTCAAATCGCGTGCCCGCGTCCGCACGCGCCCCAAGCGCTATCTCGTCGATCCGTCGCTTACGGCCTCGCTGCTTGGCTACGACGCGGAACGGCTCCTGTGGGACAGGCAGCTTCTGGGCGTCTTGTTCGAGAGTTTGTGCATTCGTGACCTTTCGGCGTATCTGGAGGCCTCAACGTCCTTGCGGCAGCCCGGCTTGTTCTACTACCGCGACGCCTACGGGCTGGAAGTGGACGCGATCATCGAGCTGGCCGGAGGAAAGTGGGCGGCCATAGAGGTAAAGCTCGACGTCGCGAAGGCAGACGACGCGGCGGCGCATCTCCTGCGCCTGCGCGAGAAGGCGGCCGCCAATCCCAAGGCCCGAAATCCCGAGCCGGCGTTTCTTGGCGTCGTTGCCGCCAACGCGCCGTATTTTCTTCGCCGTCCCGACGGGGTGTACGTTATCCCCGTTGGCTGCCTGGGAAAGTAGGGCTGAGCTCTTCGCGGCAAATTGGCACCTGTTGGCATCAATTGGCATCGGTTGGCGTTCGTTGGCGTTGATTGGCACCCGTTGGCATCAGTTGGCGCTGATTGGCGTCCGTTGGCGTTATAATGCCGGTGAATCGGACGGATGGGAGAGCCTCTATGGGCAAACAGCACGAGCAAATTAACCCTTTCACCCCGCTTTTCGGCAAGGTGCCTGCGGTCATTGCGGGACGCGAGGACATTATCGCGCGTTTGTCTGATGCTCTGGAATCCGACGCCGCAAGCCCCGAGCTGTGCTCGATAATCACGGGCGTCAGGGGGTCGGGGAAGACGACGCTGCTGCGCTATCTCGAATCTTGCGCCGGAGAGCTGGGTTGGGTGGTCGCGAGCACTACCGCCGAGAAGGGCATGTTGGACGACCTCCTGCTGAAGGCGCGGGAGTCCGCCGCCCATCTGGTCGAGAAAAAGGGGAAGAAGAAGCTCACGCAGGTGGGCGTCGCCCCGCTTGGGAGCCTTGCCTGGGAAAACGGTATCGACGAGGGGGCGAACTGGCGTTCGAACATCACCTCGCTTCTCGACGAGCTGGCGAAAAGCGATACGGGCATCCTCTTCGTCGTCGACGAGATAGACGGCTCCCTCGACGAGATGGTCCGGCTGGCGACGGTATTCCAGCTGCTCATCGGGGAGAACCGGAAAGTCGCCCTCTTCATGGCGGGGCTGCCCTACCACGTCTCCTCGCTCCTACTCGGCAAGACGACCTCGTTTCTGCGGCGCGCGCAGCAGTTCAAACTCGGGCCGATTCCCGATTACGCGGTCGAGGAGGCCTTCCGCGCGACGGTCCAGGAGGCGGGAAAGGACATCGAGGACGATGCGCTCGACTTCGCCGTCCGAGCCATCGACGGATTTCCCTACCTTTTGCAGCTGGTCGGATTTCGCGCTTGGAATGCCTCGCGAGATGCCCGGACTATCGCCCTTCCGCACGTTGAACAAGGAGCGCGAGTGGCGAAGGAGGAGTTGAAGGACAGAGTCTTCGCCTCGACGCTGGAAGAGCTATCGGCCGGCGACATGGAGTTTCTCGCCGCGATGAAAAAGGATGGCGCGTACACGTTCCGTCCCGAAATTGCGCAGGCAACGGGGCGCGACTCGAGCTGGATATCGCGCTATAAGAAACGCCTGCTGGAAGCGGGGGTCGTCGAGGAGCCGCGCCGGGGCAGGTTCAGGTTCGCCCTGCCCGGTTTCGCGGAGTATCTCGTGGAAGAAGAGCTGTAGGGCCCCTTCCGACTGCGGATGGGGGGGGTGCAAGAACAGACTTTTGGTGTCGCCGAATGTCGACAATTGCTTTCGCCTATGACGCTCAAGCCGCTTTGCGTTTATGATGCCCCTGCGCCTCTTCAGACTTGCCGCTAGCCTTCAACAAGAGCTTCCGGATGGCGGCACGGAGTTTCTCGCCGCAATGAAAAGGGGCGGCGCACATATACCACATTCCGAAACGGTATCGATTTACAATTCCGGAACCGCAAAGCGATATCTGTGTCGGCATGGCCGGCGAGAGACGATGCCGGAGAAAGGAAGCGAGATGAACGACATGAACGACGACGTGAGTCGGCGCGAGGAGCTCCTCCAGGCGCTTGTCGAGGCCGACTTCCTCGTGAATCTCTTCGAGGGCAATTCGCCCGAGCAGGCCATCGTCTCGGCGAAGGAGAAGATTTTTCGCACCGCCACCGGCAAAGCCCTGCTCGAGACGATGTTTGGCGTGTAGGCGTACGGCGCGCGGGGTCTTGGCTTCGCTTGCTGTGTGACGTGTTTTGCTATACTCTTGCCTTGCGCCTACGGGCGCGACGGGTCGCACGCGGAGGGATGTCCGAGTGGCTTAAGGAGCACGATTGGAAATCGTGTGTGCCGTTTATAGCGGTACCTGGGGTTCAAATCCCCATCCCTCCGCCAGCAGCATGCAAAACCATCCCCGGCGCCAGAACAATCCATTTCGCAAAACGCGTAGCCGCGGGATTTGAACCCGCGAGGGGTGAATGTGCCTGCGGCACATTCACAGCCGCAGCACCGGAGGTGCGAGGCGATATAATGTGGGCGCGAAGCGCGCACATTATGTAATCCCCATCCCTCCGCCAGCAGCATGCAAAACCATCCCCGGCGCCAGAACAATCCATTTCGCAAAACGCGTAGCCGCGGGATTTGAACCCGCGAGGGGTGAATGTGCCTGCGGCACATTCACAGCCGCAGCACCGGAGGTGCGAGGCGATATAATGTGGGCGCGAAGCGCGCACATTATGTAATCCCCATCCCTCCGCCAGCAGCACGCAAAACCATCCCCGGCGCCAGGACAATCCAGCGGTTTCTTCGCCTTGAACCCGCACCGTATCCCCTTCGCTTTCGTCTAGAATCCACATCACGGCAGTGTCTGTCACACCGTCGCGGGTGGTGCCTTCGTCCGATTTCTAGAACGAAGGAGATCGCCATGGAGTTTCTTGCAAGCCTTGCAGCCTGCTGCACCATCGCGGGCTTTGTTCTACGGGTGTCCGACAGGATTCGACGCAAACGCGAGAGGAGGCGGAGAAAGAAGATGATGTCCGAGAAATAGGAGAGCCGAGTAGGCACCTCGGCTCTCTAAAGAAAGAGGCGTCACCCGCATAAGAGTTAATGTCGACGGGCGCTGCCGCGTCCCGTATTGTAGCACACGCGCTTCGCCGCGCGGAAAGGCACGAGCACATGCCCCGCAACCTCACCATGATGACCGACCTCTACGAGCTGACCATGGCGCAGGGCTATTGGCGCCGGGGCAAGGCCGACACGCAGGCGTGCTTCTACGCCTTTTTTCGCGAGAACCCCTTCGGCGGCGGCTATGCGCTGCTGTGCGGCCTGGACCAGGTCGCGCGCCTGGCGCGGGATTTCACCGTCACCCGAGACGACGTGGACTATCTGGCCGGCTTGCCCGCGCCCGGCGGCGGACGCCTCTTCGACCCCGCCTTCCTCGAGTGGCTGGCCGCGACCCCGCTGTCCGTGGACATCGACGCGCCGGCCGAGGGCAGCGTGGTCTTTCCCCGCGAGCCGCTCGTGCGCGTGACGGGCAGCCTCCTGCAATGCCAGCTGCTCGAGCCCGCCATCTTGAACGGCGTGAACTTCCAGACCCTCATCGCCACGAAGGCGGCCCGCATCTGCCGCGCCGCGCAAGGCCGCCCCGTGAGCGAGTTCGGCCTGCGCCGCGCCCAAGGCCCGGACGGCGCGATGAGCGCGAGCCGCGCCGCGTTCGTGGGCGGGTGCGCGAACGTGGCCAACGTGCTCGCGGGCAAGGAGTACGGCATCCCCGTCTCGGGCACGCACGCGCACAGCTGGGTCATGGCCTTCGACGACGAGCTGGAGGCCTTTCGCGCCTATGTCCGCGCCTTCCCCAACAACGCCGTCTTGCTCGTGGACACCTACGACGTGGAGCGCGGCGTGCAAAACGCCATCACGGTCGCCCGCGAGATGCGCGCGCGCGGCGAGAGGCTGCTGGCGGTGCGCATCGATTCCGGCGACCTCGCCTGGCTGTCGAGGAGGGCGCGCGCGATGCTCGATGCGGCCGGCTTTCCCGAGGTGGGCATCGTCTTGTCCAACGACCTCGACGAATACACCATCGCGTCTTTGAACGAGCAGGGCGCGAGCTACACGGCGCTCGGCGTGGGCACCCACCTGTCCTGCGGCTTCGGCCAGCCCGCGCTCGGCGGCGTCTACAAGCTGGCCGCCATCCGCGAGCCGCACGGCGCCTGGCAGCCGCGCATGAAGGTGAGCGAGAACACCTGGAAGGTCACCATCCCGGGAGTGCTCGACACGCGGCGCTACTACCACGGCGACGGCAGCTTCGCCGGCGACCTGATCTTCGACGCCTGCGCGCCCGTGCCCTCCGAGCCCGTCGCGGTGAACCCCCTCGACGAGACGAGCCGCAAGCATTTTTCCACCGCCTTGCGCAGCGAGGACCTGCTGCGGCCCCTCGTGCGCGACGGCCGCCCCGTGCCCGGCTGCGACCTGTCGGCGCGCGCCGCGCAGTCGCGCTGCAAGGAGCAATTGGGTAAACTGGACGCTTCGATACAGCGTTTCATGAACCCGCACAGCTACCCTGCGGGCATAGAGAGCGGTCTGTACGAGCGGCGCACGCAGATGATCATGTCGTTGCGCGGCCTTGGCTAGCGGAAAGAACAGGGAAGTGGTGCACATGCAAAGCAAGGTGAAATGCCGGCTCGTCTTGGACTCGTGCTGCGACCTGCCGGCGCAGGTGCTCGCGGACGCGGGCGTCGAGTACTTCAAGTTCCCCTTCAGCATGAACGACGGCGAGCATCTCGACGACATGTGGCAGACGATGGAGGGCAAGGAGTTCTTCGGCCGCCTGCGCCGCGGCGAGATCTCGGGCACGGCGCAGATCCCCATCGTCGAGCTGTCCGAGCGCCTGCAGGAGTGGGCGGCCGACGGCACCCCCACCGTCTACCTCGCGTTTTCCTCCGGGCTGTCCGGCACCTTCGAGACCGTCGAGCGCCTGGCCGCCGACACGCGCGCCGCGCACCCCGGCTTCGAGTTCTTCGCCGTGGACACGAAGCTGGCCTCCATCGCCGAGGGCCTGCTGGCCTACGAGGCCATACGCCAGCGCGACCGCGGGCTGTCGGCGGCGCAGCTGGCCGCATGGGCCGAGGAGGCGCGCTGGTTCGTGAACTGCGGCTTCACCATCGACGAGCTGGAGCACCTGCGGCGCGGCGGGCGCATCCCCGACATGGCGGCCACCGCCGGCGCGAAGCTCAACATCAAGCCCATGCTCGACTTCAACGCAGACGGCACGCTCAGCTTGGGCGGCGTGGCGCGCGGCCGCAAGAAGGCGCTGAAGGCGCTTGTGGCCGTCTACGACGAGAAGCACCGCGACGGCAACGGCTCCGACGAGACGGTGCTCGTGGCGCACGCCGACTGCGAGGGCGACATGCGCTGGGTCGAGGACCATCTGGACCGCCCCGAGGGCAGCGTCCCGCCCATCCACTGCGAGATAGGGCCGGTCATCGGCTCGCACGTGGGGCCGGGCATGGTGGCCATCGCCTTTTGGGGCCACGACCGGCGCGAGACCATCTCGATCGCCGACAGGATCGCCAACAGGCTCGGACGCGGCAAGGACGCGGAGGGCGCGGCCGGTGAAGGCGGCGCGGCTGCCGCCGACGCGGCCGCGGGCGCGTAGGGCGCGGGCATGGACACCATCGACGCCCAGATAGTGTTTTTCGGCGGCGCGGTGAACCCGCCGGCGCTCGAGGCGCTCGTGAACCTGAAGCAGGCGGGCTTTTCCGTGATCGACGCGCAGCACGACTCGCGCGAGGCCGCCGTCTTGCGCGCGGCGGGCATCCCGCACATCGCAGACCGCGCGACGGCCGTGAACGAGTGCCAGGTCGCGATCAGCTCGTGCGCGACCAGCGCCGACGTCGAGGAGCTGTACCTGGGCGACGACGGCCTGCTGGAGCTGCTCGATTCCGGCGCCCTGTGCATCGACGCGAGCTTTTCCTCGCCGCGCCTCGCCCGCGAGATCCAGGCGCTGGCCGCCACGCGCGACATCGCCTTCATCGACGCGCCCATCACCGCGCTCGGCGAAAAGGAGGGGTCGCTCGTGTTCGTGGGCGGGGATGCGCAGGCCCGCAAGGAGGCGGCGCCCCTTTTCCCCTATCTCGCGCACAGGGTCGTGGCGCAAGACGGCCCGGGCGCGGGGCAGATGGCGGCGCTCGTGGCCTACGTGGGGCTGGCCGGCTCCATCATGGGCGCGGTCGAGGCCATCTCCATCGGGCACATCGCGGGGTTTTCCGGCTCGGACGCGGTGAACGCGCTGGCCTCGACGTCGGCCGGCTCGCGCGCGCTGGTCGACTACGCCCCCAAGATGCTCTTGCACGACTACGACGGCCGCATCGACGTGCACCGCTTCCTCGACGCGCTCGACGTGGTGCTCGACCTGGCCGAGGAGTGCGACGTGTCCGTCCCGCTGGTCGAGACCGTCTACCAGCTCTCCGAGCTGCTCTCCACCGTCGGCGGCGACAACCTGAACATCCAGGCGCTGGCCTTGCTCTACGAAGACGAGGAGACCTGCGCGCGCCACGGGCTGGATTGGGCGCTGGCCGACGAGGAGTGCTACGACGACATGGACGACGAGGACTTCGACCTCGAGGAGTTCCTGCGCTCCCACCTCGGCGGGCGCGGCATCGGGCGCCACGCCCCGGGCGACGAGCCCCCGTCCGGCTCCGGCGGCTTCTTCAGCAAGAACTAGCCGCGAAGAACGCGCCGCGGCAAGACCGCGGGGCGCCCGAATATGTGGATTTTGTGAAGAGCAAGGCGCCCCCCCCCCCCTCTCGATTTGTGTTAAGGGGCGCGTGGTGCATCATATGAAGTTATCTAGTTGAAAAAGGCCGACCCCATGCCGCCCCGCGGGCTTTCCCCGCGCGGTCTCTCGCGGGCGCGGGGAAGGCCGGCGGGCGGCGCTCGCATCCCCTCCCTCCTTCGGCGGGGGGGCGGCGCCCCGGGCGGAGAGGAGACGCGGACATGAGAGGCTTCCATCCCGAGGAGAAGAAGGGCGCGCCGCACGCGCGCCGCATCGCGCGCCCCCGCAAGGCCCTCGCGGCGCAGGGGGCGGCCGGCGCGCGCGGCAAGGCCCTCGCGCTGGGGGCGGCCGTCGTGGCGGCGGCGGTGCTGCTCGTGGGCCTGCCGGCTGCGGCGGCGGAGGTCTCCGTGGCCGCGGCGCAGGCGCAGAAGCAGTCCGCCCGGCCCGCGGAGTCGTCCGTCTGGACGCGCCTGGGCGGCGGCACGGCGCTCGGCACGATGAAGAAGGTGGTGGACGAGGGCTGGTCCACGAGCGACTGGGCCGTCGTGGCCACCACCAACAGCTACCACGACGCGCTGTCCGCCTCCGGGCTCGCCGGCCTGCTGGAGTGCCCCGTCATGCTCACCGGCAAGGACTCCCTCCCCGACGCCACGGCCGAGCTCATCGTCTCCAAGAAGGTCGCCCACGTGGTCGTCGTGGGCGGCGAGGAGGCGGTCTCGGCCGGGGTGGAGGCCCGCATAGGCGCGCTGCCCGGCGTGTCCGTCGAGCGCGTGGCCGGCGCCACCGCCTCCGGCACCGCGCGCGCCGTCTACGAGTACGGCAAGGACGTGAACGGCGGCTGGCAGTCCCCCGACGCGGTCCTGGCCACCTCGCGCACCTACCAAGACGCCCTGTCCATCGCCCCCTACGCCTACGCCAAGAAGGCGCCGGTGTTCCTCACCGACGCGGGCAAGAAGACGGCCGGCGCCTCGACCTCCGCGGCGATCAGGTCCGGCGGCTTCGCGCGCACGCTCGTGGTGGGCGGCTACGACGCCGTCGACGCCTCCGCGGACTCCGCCGTCGCGAACGCGCAGCGCCTGGCCGGCGCCGACGCCTACGGCACCTCCAGGGCCGTGGCGAGGTTCTGCATCTCGGCCGGCATGGGGGTCTCGCACATGGGCGTGGCCCGCGGCGACGGCTACCACGACGCGCTCGCCGGCGCGGCCCTGTGCGGCAAGACGAACTCCGTCATCGTCTTGGCCGACGACAACAACAGGTACGCCGACATCCGCGACGCCTGCATCGCCGCCGTCGTCGACCCCAACCGCGCCTCCCTGCAGAAGAGCTGCTACGTCTTCGGCGGCACGGCCGCGGTCAGCGTGCCCGTGTGGAACCGCATCGTCGGCGACGGGAGCAGCCCCGCGCCCTCGCCCGCGCCGGGCGGCAAGGAGATCGACTTCTCCGGCGCCGCGGTCGACGTCCCGCAAGGCGGCCTCTCCTACGACGGCACCCCCAAGACCCCGGGCGTGGCCGGCCTGCCGCAAGGCCTTTCCGAGGGCGCCGACTACAAGCTGTCCTACTCCGCCAACACCGACGCCGGCACGGCGAGCGTCACCGTCACCGGCCTGGGCGACTACGCCGGCTCGTCCAAGGAGTTCAAATTCCAGATCGCGCCGGCCGACATCTCGGCGGCGAGGGTCTCTTTGGACCGCGACTCCTTCGACTACGACGGCTCCGCCCACGCGCCGTCCGTGACGGGCGTCGTCCTCGGCGGCAAGGCCCTCGACGCGTCGGCCGACTACACCGCGTCCGCGGACGCGCAGACCGTCCCCGGCGACTACATCGCGACCGTCACGGGCAGGGGCAACTACACCGGCACGGCCACGGCCGCCTGGAAGGTCGCCTCCACCGACGCGGTCTTCGCCGGCGCGAGGCTCGACGTGCCCGAGGGCGGCTACACCTACGACGGGCAGGCCAAGGAGCCGGCCGTCTCGGGCATGCCGGAGGGCGTGGGCTACGCCGTCGAGTACCTGCACAACGCCGACGCCGGCACCGCCACCGCGATCGTCAGGGCCGAGGGCGGCGCCGTGAAGGCGTTCGACTTCGCCATCGCGCCGGCGCGGCTCGCCTCCGTCGGGCTGGAGTCCGGCGAGCTGCCCTACGCGGGCAAGGCGCTCTCCCCGAAGGTCGCCTCGGTGAGGGACGCGGCCGGGCGCCCCGTGGCGGCCGGGGGCTACACGCTCGCGGGCGACACCGGCGTGGACGCCGGCTCCTACACGCTGACCGCCACCGGCTGCGGCAACTACGAGGGCACGGCCACGGCCTCCTGGGCCATCGCGCCCAAGGCCCTCTCCGACGGCGACCTGGCCGGCATGGCGCTCTCCGTCCCGGCCGGCGGCTACACCTACGACGGGCAGGCCAAGGAGCCGGCCGTGACCGGCCTGCCGCAAGGCCTCGTCGAGGGCAGGGACTACGACGTCTCCTACGCCGGCAACGTCGACGCCACCGCCAAGAGCGGCAAGGAGGCCACGGCCACCGTCAGGTTCAAGGGCAACTACGCGGGCACCACCGACAAGGCGCTCGAGTTCGAGATCGCGCAGGCCTCCCTCGACGGCGCGGCCGTCTACCTCGACGGCTCGCAGCTCGTCTACAGCGGCGCCGTCCAGACCAAGCGGGTGTCCGCCGTCGTGGCGGCAAACGGCCTCGCGGTGCCCGCGGACGCCTACACGGTCTCCGGCGACGCGCAGGCCGACGTGAAGGCCGACGGCGGCTACACCCTGACCGTCACGGGCGCCGGCAACTACAAGGGCAGCGCCACCGCCGCGTGGA
>CAVIIZ010000035.1:0-12605 GCA_963642995.1 bacterium
TGGTGGGCCGTCAGGGGTTCGAACCCTGGACCTTGGGATTAAGAGTCCCCTGCTCTGCCAGCTGAGCTAACGGCCCGTCAAGACACGAAAACGCATTGTACACGTTTTCGCCGTTTTGCAATCGGGAAAATTGGGGTGGGTGAAGGGATTCGAACCCTCGACCTCCAGAGCCACAATCTGGCGCCCTAACCAACTGGGCGACACCCACCATGTCCCGAACTCCTTGCGCCGTGCACGCGCACATGGCATTGTGCGGCAAGCGCAAGCCGTAAGTCTACTATATGTCGGACGTGCGCGGCGGGTAAATTTGAAGCGCGTGCCTCACGCCCTCTTCTCCGCATACTCCACGGGGTCTTCGGCCAGCGCCACGCCCTCTTCGAGCACTTCGTCTAAGTCGCGCGCCTCGAGCACCTCGTCTTCGTCCATGTAGTGGTCGAATTCCTCGTAGATGGACGCGTCCGGCTCGCGGCTCAAAAGCGACACGACGACGATGGCGATGCAACCGCACGCAAACGCCGGCAGCAGCTCGTAGATGCCGAACATGCCGCCCAGCGGCTTTATCAGGTTGTGCCACACGAGCACGACCACGGCGCCCGTGAGCATGCCGGCGATGGCCCCGGACTTCGTCGTGCGCCGCCAGTAGAGGGAAAAGAGGGTGAGCGGCCCAAACGACGCGCCCAGCCCCGCCCACGCATACGACACGACGGTGAAGATGACGGAGTTCTCGTCCCAGGCGATCCATATGCCGAACAGCAAGACGACCGCGAGCGTGATGCGGCTGACGACGAGGATCTGGTTGTCGGTCGCGTCCTTCTTGAAGATGCCGTGGAAGATGTTTTCCGCCACCGACGAGCCGGTGATCAGCAGGTAGGCCGAGGCCGACGACATGGACGCGGCCAGAATGCCCGACACGACGATGCCGCACAAAAACGCGGGCAGCATATCTTGGGCCAGCACGATGAAGATGTTTTCGGCGGCCGACTGGGTGGCCAGCTGCGTCGGCATGAGGTAGCGTCCGATGATGCCGATCATCACCGCGCAAAACATCGAGACGACCACCCACACGATGGCGATGCGCCGCGACATCTTCACCTGCTCGTCGCTGCGTATGCCCATGAAGCGCACGAGCACCTGCGGCATGCCGAAATAGCCCAGCCCCCACGACAGCGTCGAGACGATGGAGAGGACGCCGTACTCCGCGGGCACTCCAAACAGCGGCTGCCCGCCCGCAGACCCCTGCGTGCCATCCGTCCCGAGCTGCGGCGTCGCGCTTTGCGTCATGGACAGGTAGCCCGGAATGTCTTTCAGGAAAGCGACGGTGTTGTCCAGCCCGCCGGCCATGGTGATCGAGCCGGCCACGACTATGGCCAGCGCGAAGAACATGAGGCAGCCCTGCACGAAGTCGGTGGCCACGACGGACAGGTAGCCGCCCACCATCGTGTAGAGGAAGACGATGATCGCGCCGAAGACCATCATCAACGCGTAGTCGATGCCGAACAGCGTGTGGAAGAGCTTGCCGCAGGTGACGAAGCAGCTGCCCGTGTAGACGCAGAAGAACACGAGGATGATGACGGCGGCGATGGTGCCGATGACGTTTTTCTCGTCGTGGAAGCGGTTGGAGTAGAAGCCCGGCAGCGTGATGGCGTCGCCGGCGCGCTCGGAGTAGCGGCGCAGGCGCTTTGCCACGAGCAGCCAGTTCAAGTAGGTGCCGACGGCAAGCCCTATGGCCGTCCAGCCCACGTCGGCCGCGCCCGTGAAGTACGCGAGGCCGGGCAGGCCCATGAGCAGGTAGCCCGACATGTCGGAGGCCTCGGCCGACAGCGCGGTGAACCACGGGCCGACCTTGCGTCCGCCCAGGAAGTACTCCGAGGAGGACGTGTTCGAGCGTTTCGCGTAGGAAAGCCCGATGATCAAGATGACGATGAAGTAGACGAGTATCGCGAGTATGACGATGAAATCGCCGTTTTGCATGAGTTCCCTCCTTGGTGAAGCTCGGTGGCGCCCGAGGCGAAGCCCGGTGGTGCTTGGGGCGAGGCGGGCTGTCGCGCGGCTGCGGCGGCCCTCGCGCCCCTCCTTACGCGGTGACGGCGAAGTAGACGACGACGCCGACGAGCACGATGATGAAGGCGATCTGGAGGGCGAGGACGACGGAGTAGCGGCGCTGCCTGCGCTGCTCCCACTCGAGCTGCTCGAGCATGATGCCGTAGCCCGGGTCGCCCGGTTTCATGCCGTCCACCTCCGGCCACTCGCTGCCGTCTTCGCGCCGGGGCGGAACCGCGCATGCGGAGCCTTTCGCGCCCGCCGTGCTTTCCGTCGCGCCTGCAGCCGCGGTGCCTGCGCGCGTATCCGCGCCGCCCTTCTCCTTTTCGGGGTGCGTGCCCATCTTCTCTCCTCTTGGTCGCGTGCACCGCGCCGCGATTTGCGGCATGGCGGCTTGCCCACATCCGAAAGTGTAGCGTAGCCGCTTGGCCCGCACGTCCTTGCGTCGTGTAGAATGAAACGAACGCGCGTGTACATGGCGACGGGCGGCGGGCAATCAGGCCCTTTCGCATCCGCTTGCGTCCGCGCAACCCGTATACACCTTCATGAAAGGGGCTTTGCACATGGCAGCAAAACAGCGCACCGGAAAACAGACGGCCTTGCTCGTCATCTCCGTCATCGCCATCATCATCGCGGTTTTGGGCATTCTCTCGTGCATCAGCGTCGCGCTCGGCGGCGGCGTCCTGGCCACGTACCTTGCCGCGAAAGGCACGACCAGCGCAAACGATGTGGCCGCCGTGGGGATGGGCACCGCGGTGCTCGGCTTCGCGGGCACCATCGCCTGCGTTATCGACCTGTTCATCGGCGTGCTCGGCGTGCGCGGCGCAAACGACGCCTCGAAGATCGGCGCGTTCAACGTCTTTGCCTACATCGGCCTTGCCTGCGGCATCATCACCCTCGTCGTGGCCGTCATCGCGATGGCCACGGGCACGCCGAAGGGCACTTCGATCGTCAGCGCGCTCGTCGGGCTGATCTTGCCCGGCATTTGCGTGTGGCTGGGCCGCGGCATCAAGAACGAGGCCTAGAATCCGCCGCGGCGCCGGCAGCCGGTCGCCGCATGCAAAGCCCGCGTGCCCCGCAGGGGTTGCGCGGGCTTTTTCGTTCCATGCCATAATGGGCGGGAAATTTCCGACGGTGCACGGCGATACGCGAAGGTGCGGGCAAGACGAAAGGGGCGTTGGCCACCATGACCGGCAACGAACACGAAAACGACGCGCTGTGGGGCGGACGCTTCGAGGACGCGCCCACCGACTTCACCCAGGCGTTCGGCGCCTCGCTGCCCGTGGACCGCGCGATGTGGGAAAGCGACATCGCCGGGTCGAAGGCGCACGCGCGCATGCTGGGCGCATGCGGCGTCATCTCCGACGAGGACGTGGACGCCATCGAGGCCGGGCTCGACGACATCGCCGCCCGCATCGAGGACGGAGATTTCGAGTTCGACATCGCCGACGAGGACATCCACATGGCCGTCGAGCGCCGGCTGACCGAGGCCATCGGCGCGGCGGGCGGGCGGCTGCACACGGGGCGCAGCCGCAACGACCAGGTGGCCTGCGACACGCGCCACCATGCCAAAAAACTCGCGGACGGCCTCATGCACCAGATGCTCGACCTGCGGGCCGCCCTGCTCGACGTGGCGCGCGCCAACTTCGGCGTCGTCATGCCGGGCTACACGCACATGCAAAAGGCGCAGCCCGTCTTGTTCACCCACCACATGCTGGCCTACTATTGGATGTTCGCGCGCGACTTCACCCGCCTGCGCCACGCCCACGAGGCCGCCGACGTGCTGCCTCTGGGTTCGGCGGCGCTTGCGGGCACGACCTATCCGCTGGACCGCCAGATGGTGGCCGACGAGCTGGGCTTTTCGAGCATCGCGCCCAACAGCATGGACGCCGTGTCCGACCGCGATTTCCTGCTCGACCTCGACTATGCGGCCGCCGTCGCGATGATGCACCTGTCGCGCCTATGCGAGGAGATCGTCTACTGGTCCAGCGACGAGTTTTCCTTCATCACGCTCTCGGACGCCTACTCGACGGGCAGCTCCATCATGCCGCAGAAGAAAAACCCCGATTTCGCCGAGCTCGTGCGCGGCAAGACCGGGCGCGTCTACGGCGACCTCGTGCAGCTGCTGACCACGATGAAGGGCCTGCCGCTGGCCTACAACAAGGACATGCAGGAGGACAAGGAGGGCGCTTTCGACGCGGTGGACACGCTGGCGCATTCGCTGGCGGTCGTGTCCGGGATGCTGCGCACGATGCGGGTGAACGCCGATGCGATGCGCTCCGGCGCGCACGGCGGCTTCATGGCGGCCACGGACCTGGCCGACTACCTCGTGGGGCGCGGGATGCCGTTTCGCGAGGCGCACGCCGTCGTGGGGCGGCTCGTGCTGGAATGCGAGAAGGCGGGAAAAACGCTGCAGGAGCTCTCGGCAGAGGAGCTGGCGGCCGCCGACCCGCTGTTCGGGGAGGATGCGCGGGCGGCCGTGGACATCGACGAGGTGGTGCGCCGCCGCACCACGCAAGGCGGCACGGGCCACGACGCGGTGAAGGCGCAGCTGGCGGCCGCCGGGGAGCGGCAGGCGCGCGACACGGCCGCCTTGAACGCGTAGGAAAGGCGCCCCGCGCGGCCTCCTACAGCCCCAGCCGCCTCTCGACCGCCGCGTTCACGATCTTCAGCGCCTTCACCCGCGCATAGTACTTGCAGTCGGACTCGACGATCTGCCACGGCGCGTACTCGGTCGAGGTCAGGCGCATCATGTCGTCGATGCACACGCGGTACAGGTCGCTTTTCTCGCGGTTGCGCCAGTCCTCGTCGGTGATCTTGTAGCGCTTGGCGGGGTCGGCTTGACGCGCCTCGAAGCGGGCGAGCTGCTCGTCGGCGCTCACGTCCACCCACAGCTTCACCAGTATCGCGCCCCATTGCTCGAGCTCCCACTCGAACTCGTTGATCTCGTCGTAGGCGCGCTGCCACTCGGCCTGCGTGGCAAAGCCCTCGACGCGCTCGACCAGCACGCGCCCGTACCAGGTGCGGTCGTAGATGGCGACATGTCCGGTGCGCGGCAGCTTCGTCCAATAGCGCCACAGGAAGGGATGGTGCTTCTCCTCCCAGGTGGGCGAGCTGGACGGCACGACGCGGTAGCCCCGGGCGTCGAGCGCGCGCGCGATGCGCTTGATGGCGCCGCCCTTGCCCGCCGCGTCCCAGCCCTCCAAGGCGATGAGCATCGGGATCTTCTTCTTGCGCAGCACCTGGCCGTAGTGCGCGAGCTTCTTTTGCTCGGCTTTCAGCTGCTCGCGGTAGGCGTCGGCGTCGAGCGTGAGGTCGTGGGAGACGTCTGCGAGCGTCGGCACCTTCACCAGCGGGAAGGCGGAGACGATGTCGCGCGCGTCGCCGATCCGGGCCATGCGGGGAAGCTTCGCGCGTCCCTCGGCTTGCGCCTTGTCCGCCGCCGCGCGCTTCTCCTTGCGCGCGATGCCCTCCTCGAGGGCGTCTGCCAGCGTCTGCATGATCTGCAGGTTGGCGCTGCGCGAGTCGGTGGCCGCCACGACGTGCCACGGCGAGAACTCGTAATCGGTCTTTTCCAGCAGCTTGTCCGCCGCCTTGTAGATCTGCCGGTAGTTGCGGCTGTGCTTTCGGTCGCGCTTGGTGACGCGCCATTTCGTCGCGGGGTCGGCGGCCAGCTTGGCGAAGCGGCGCTGCTGCTCTTCCGCGGAGATGTGCAAGAAGAACTTCACGATCGTGTAGCCGTCGTCGGCGAACTGCTTCTCGAAGCTGACTATGGACGAGGCCAGCGCCTCGACCTCGCTTGCCGCCGCGGTGCTCTGCGTGCCGTACGCGCTGCCCATCCGGTCCAGCGACTGCCCGAACTCCTTCACGCGCCGCTTCTTCTTCTTGTCGCTGTCGGGTTCGGCGATGATGTGCACGGCGCGCCGGTACCACGACTGGTCGAAAAAGCTCATGGTGCCGTGCGCGCCGACCTTTTCCCAGAAGCGCTGCATGAAGGGCAGGCGCCCCTCGTGGCCGACGGGCTTGCGCGCGACGTGGACGAGGAACAGGCGCGGGTCGAGGTTGGCCACCAGGTCCGAGATGCGGCTGCCCTTGCCCGCCGCGTCCCAGCCCTCGAACACGACTATCACGGGCAGCTCGGCGTCGTGCGCCTGCTGCTGCAGGGAGACCAGCCGTGCGACCAGCTCGTCTTTGCGCGGTTTGTACTCCTCTTTCGAGACCTTCGCCTCGAGGTCGACCGATTCGAGCATGCCCATGTCGCGCTTCCCCCTCGTCGTCTCGCCGCGGCCGCCGTGTCGTCGTGGCGGGCCCTCGTGCCGCGTCGTCGCGGCGGACGGAGGCGCAGCGGCGAGCGTGTCGCTTTCATCGTGGTGAATTATAGCCGCGGCATTGCGGCCGCGTTGTGCTAGAATCCCGTCTCGCGCTGCGACGGGATGTGGCTCAGCTTGGTAGAGCGCTCGCTTCGGGAGCGAGAGGTCGCTGGTTCAAATCCAGTCATCCCGACCATCGTCACGGCAGGGGTGCCTTCGAGGCGCCCCTTTTTTCCGCGCCCGTGCCGCGGCCGCGCGCCCTCCGTGTCCTGCCTCGGCCCGGGAGCGCCCGTCCGGCCTGCGGGCCGCTTCGACGCGCGTTTTCGCCGCGTCGGCATGTGCAGGAGGTTGCCGGGTCGTTTTCTGTGTTTGCGGTGCACGATGTGGCACGGCCTTGGACTCGTGCTAATATATCCGACGCTATCCAATAAGACCAGGGGAGGCACGCATGAGAATCTTCGGCATGGGCGCACCAGAGCTCATCATCATCGTCTTGATCATCGTCTTGCTCATTTTCGGGCCGAAGAACCTCCCGAAGCTCGGCAAGGCCATCGGGCGCAGCGTGAAGGGCCTGCGCGACGGCATGAGCGGCGACGACAAGGACGAGAAGGCGGACGCCGACAAGAAGAAGGTCGAGGCCGGCGACGACGAAGACGAGATCGAGGGCGAAGAGGCCCCCGCGAAAAAGACCGTGAAGGCGAAGAAGTCCGACGCGGGCGACGAGTAGCCCCACGGCCTTCAGCATAGGGTTCACGCGGCACGTGCGGGCACGCAGCTTGCACGTGTCGTTTTTGTCGAAAGACGTGTGAGGTGGCAGTTCGCGCGCGGCATGCGGCGCGCGCGGCGAGGAAACGACGATACGAGGAGATTGACACGATGGCAGCAGAGATTCTGACCGCAGAGGGGCGCAAGAAGCTCGAAGACGAGTTGCGCCAGCGCGAGACGGTGAAGCGCGGCGAGATCGCGGAGCGCATACGCGTCGCCCGCGAGTTCGGCGACATCTCGGAGAACTCCGAGTACGACGACGCCAAAAACGAGCAGAACATGAACGAGCTGCGCATCAACGAGATCAACCAGATCCTCTCGAACGCCACGGACGCACCCGTGCTGGTGAAAAACGTGGTCGGCGTCGGCTCGACCGTCACCTTCAAAAACGACAAGGGCAAAGAGCGGGTCTTCACCATCGTGGGCGCGGCCGAGGCCAGCCTCGAAGACGACAAGATCTCCAACGAGGCGCCGTTTGCGCGGGCGGCCATCGGCAAGAAGAAGGGCGACAAGATAGAGTACGAAGGCCCCACCGGGCGCAAGCTCTCCTTCACCATCACGAAAGTGGACAACGGCTAGAGGGCAGACGGCGGACGCACACGGCACCCGAAGCGCTGCGCGCGGCGGCGCCCGCGCAGCAGGCAGGATGGAGAAAATGGCAGACGAGGAAAAGGCGCGCACCGCGCAGGAGGCAGGCGACGTGCACGCCGAGGTGGTGGACGACCCGCGCGAGGTGCGCCTGAACAAGAGGGCGGCGCTGCTCGCGGCGGGCGAGAACCCCTACGGCGGGCGTTTCGAGCGCACCGACGAGGCGGCCGGGCTGGAAGAGCGCTACGCGCAGCTGGCCGACGGCGAGACCACCGAGGACGTGGTGAAGGTGGCCGGGCGCATCGTGTCGTTGCGCGGGCAGGGCAAGGTCGTCTTCGCGGATCTGAAGGACGCGACGGGCACGCTCCAGCTCTTCATCCGCATCAACAACGTGGGCGAAGAGGCTTTCGCGCAGGTAAAAGAGCTCGACGTGGGCGATTGGGTCGGGGCGCGAGGCGCTGTCATGCGCACACGCCGCGGCCAGCTGTCCGTGGCCCCCACAAGCGTCGAGCTGCTGTCGAAGTCGTTGCGTCCGCTGCCCGAGAAGTTCCACGGGCTGGCCGACAAGGAGACGCGCTACCGCCAGCGCTACGTGGACCTGATCGTCAACGACGGGGTGAAGGAGACCTTCGTCAAGCGCTCGCGCATCGTCTCGGCGCTTCGGGGCTTTTGCGAGAAAGAGGGCTACATCGAGGTCGAGACGCCCATGCTGCACCCCATCGCGGGCGGCGCCACGGCCAAGCCCTTCACCGCGCACTTCAACGCGCTCGACACCGAGGTCTACCTGCGCATCGCGCCCGAGCTGTATCTGAAGCGCCTGCTCGTGGGCGGCATCGAGCGCGTCTACGAGATCAACCGCTGCTTCCGCAACGAGGGCATGGACCTCACGCACAACCCGGAGTTCACCACGCTCGAGGCCTACTGCGCGTTTTCGGACCTCGAGGGCATGATGGATTTCTGCGAGGGGGCTTTCCGCGCGGCGGCCATGGCGGCAAACGGCAGCCTGCAGTGCAGCTACCAGGGCGTCGAGCTGGACTTCTCCAAGCCCTTCAGGCGCGCGACCATGGTCGAGCTGGCCAGCGAGGCGGCCGGCGAGACCGTCGATTTCACCCGCGGCATCGAGGAGCTGCGCGCCATCGCGGCCCGCGGCGGCGTCGAGGTAGAAGACGCATGGGGCAAGGGCAAGCTCGTCTCCGAGATATTCGAGGCGTTTGCCGAGGAAAATCTCGTCGAGCCCACCTTCGTCACGCGTCACCCGCTCGAGATCAGCCCGCTGGCCAGGAAGTGCCCCGACGACCCGGAGTTCACGCAGCGCTACGAGCTGTTCGTGTGCGGCCACGAGTACGCCAACGCCTTCGGCGAGCTGAACGACCCGGTGGACCAGGAGGAGCGCTTCGCCGCGCAGATCGCCGCCAAGGAGGCCGGCGACGACGAGGCCATGGGCTACGACGCCGACTACATCCGCGCGCTGGAATACGGCATGCCGCCGGCCGGCGGCATCGGCATCGGCATCGACCGGCTGGTCATGCTGCTCACCGACAACGCGTCGATCCGCGACGTGCTGCTCTTCCCGCACATGCGTCCCGAGGCCGGGTTGCAGCAGGGCAAGTAGGCGCACGGATTTTCGCAAACGGGTTTTTGCGCCCGCAGCCCCCAAGAGCTGCGGGCGGTGCTTTTTCGGGGCGTTATTCTGCACCCGGGCCGCGTTCTTTCTGCTATGATGCCGGTTTGTTCGTTTCGATGCGGAGAGCTGGCCGAGTTGGCTGAAGGCGCTCGCCTGCTAAGCGAGTATAGGAGAATTGCCTCCTATCTGGGGTTCGAATCCCCAGCTCTCCGCCAGAAGCGAGCAAGGCCTCGCGGGGGATTCGAACCCGCGAGAGGAAAACAGCCCGGTGGGCTGTTTTCGGCCGAGCGCGGAAAGCGCGAGGTCTGTGCGATGCGCAGCGCCCGCAAGGGCGCGAGCAGGCGCGGAATCCCCAGCTCTCCGCCAGAAGCGAGCAAGGCCTCGCGGGGGATTCGAACCCGCGAGAGGCACTTTGTCGTTGCCATGTCGTCCAGGAGAAAGGATGCTCTGTGAAGCCCCGACCTCACAGTTGCTAGCCGAAACCCGGACCGACGTGTGTCGCGGCCCGGCTTTCGCCGCGCACACCATGATGTACCTACGCCAAATACTCAAGCAGCCTGTGCTCGATTCCGATGGAAGCGAGATCGGACGCATCAGCGACCTCGCCATCGCCACGGGCGAGGTCTTCCCCCGCGTCACGTCGCTTGCCTTCACAGGGCCCGGGCGCACGCCCTTCATGATCTCGTGGCGCAAGTACGTGCGCGACTTCACCGACGACGCCATACACCTGAAAGTCCCGACCAAGGACATACGCTTCAGCTACCTCCAGCCCGACGAGGTCTTGCTCGCGCGCGACTTGCTCGACAAGCAGATCGTGGACACGCAGGGCATGAAAGTCGTGCGGGTGAACGATCTGAAGCTTTCCGATTCCGGCGCCGGCATGCGCTTGCTGGGCGCCGAGACGGGGCTGCGCGGCTTGCTGTGGGCCATCTCGCCGTGGTTTGAAAAACTCGTCTTCGCCATATCGAAGATGGTCGGCCATCCGCTGAGGGAAAAGCTCATCGCGTGGAACTACATGGAGCTGATCGAGCGCGACATGTCGCAGATCAAGCTCTCCGTCAGCCACCGGCGCCTGCACGACATGCACCCCGCCGACGTCGCCGACATCATCGAGCAGCTCGACCCGCAGCAACGCCAGAGCGTCTTCGAGCATCTGGACGCCGAGCAGGCCGCCGACACCATCGCCGAGCTCGAAGACGAGGTGCAGGCCGACGTCATCGACGACATGGACGAGCGCCAGGGCGCCGCGCTTTTGAACGAGATGGACCCGGACGACGCCGCCGACATCATCGGGGACCTGGACTACGAGAAGGCAGAGACGCTGCTGAAGCTCATGGGCGTGCGCGAGGAGGCCACCGTGCGCGCGCTGCTGGGATACCGCGAGCAGACCGCAGGCGGCATCATGACCACCGACTATGTGGCCGTCGACGAGGGCTCGACCGTGCAAGACGCCATCGCCTTGCTGCGCGAGCTGGGCGACGACGCCGAAAACATCCACTACCTGTACACGACGACGGCCGGCAACGTCCTCACCGGCGTGCTCAGCTTGCGCACCCTGGTGGTGAGCGCTCCGGACGAGCTGCTGTCCGCCATCGCCTACAAGGACCTCGTCACCACGGTGCCGCAGACCGACCAGGAGGAGTGCGCCGAGACCATACGCAAGTACGACCTGCTCGCCTTGCCCGTGGTCGACGAGCGCGGCGTGTTGCTGGGCCTCGTCACGGTCGACGACGCCATGGACGTCGTGGACGCCGAGCACGAGGAGGACCTGCAGCAGCGCTCGATCTTCAGCCCGTGGGTCATCGGCTTGGGGGTCGCGCTGCTCGCCGTCATCGCCGTCCTCGTCTTCTTGCTGATGCGCTAGGGGGTGCGCGATGCGGGGCATGAACAGGCGGGCGGGCGCAACGGGCGGCACCCGGGCCGAGGATCGCCGCCACGTCACCCCCGCCAAGCAACAGCGCCGCAGCAAGGCCGAGCGCCGACGCCGCGAGGCCGAGCGCGTGCGGGCCGTCGCCGACGCCGCTCCCGGGCAGGCGGCCGGCCGCCAGGCGCCGCGCCGCAAACGCGGGCGCGTCCTCGTGGTGCTGGCCGCCTTGGGCCCCGGCGTGGTCGCGGCCATGGCGGGAAACGACGCCGGCGGCATCTCCACCTATTCCACCATCGGCGCGAACTACGGCTACGGCACCTTGTGGATCATCCCCATCATGGCGCTCATGCTGGCCGTCGTGCAGGAGGGCGTCGCGCGCATGGGCGCCGTCACCGGCAAGGGCTTCGCCTCGATGATCCGCGAGACTTTCGGCGTGCGCCCGACCTCGTTTGCCATGCTCGCGTTGCTCGTGGCCAACACCGCGACGACGTTTTCCGAATTCGCGGGCATCGCCGCCGGCATGGAGCTGTTCGGCGTGAGCAAGTATGTCAGCGTGCCGGTGGCGGCCGTGGTCGTGTGGCTGCTCGTCATGGGCGGCAGCTACAAGCGCGTGGAGAAGGTGCTGCTTGCCGTCTCCTGCGTGTTCATCACCTACATAGTCGCGGCGTTTCTGGCACGTCCGGACTGGGGCGAGGTGGCGGTCGCGACGGTGGTCCCGCACGTGCAAGGCGACGCCGCCTTCATCAGCCTGATCATCGCCACGGTGGGCACGACCATCGCTCCGTGGATGATCTTCCTCACCCAAAACAACGTGGTGGACAAGGGCGTGACGGCAGACGAGCTGGGACCGGAGCGCATCGACGCCGTCGGCGGGGCCGTCGTGGCCTGCGCGGTCGCCTGGTTCATCATCGTCACGACGGGCACGGTGCTCTTTCCGCAGGGCATCGGCGTGGACAGCGCCGAGGCCGCCGCCGCCGCGCTCGCCCCCATCGCCGGCCCTTATGCGAGCGTGCTCTTTGCCGTGGGGCTCGTGGCCGCGAGCTTTCTGGCCGCCTGCGTGCTGCCGCTCGTCACGGCCAGCGCCGTGTGCGAGGCCTTCGGCTGGGAGCGCGGCGTGGACAGCACCTGGCACGACGCCCCGGCTTTCAAGGGCATGTACACGGCCATCATCGCCGCGTCCGTGGTGGTCGTGCTGCTGCCGGGCGTGGACTTGATGGGCGTCATGCTGCTCGCCCAGTTTATCAGCGGCATGCTGTTGCCGGTCCTGCTCGTGTTCATGGTGAAGATCGCGGGCGATGCGCGCATCATGGGAAAGCGCCGCTACGGCCGTGTGCTGCGTGCGCTCGTCTGGGCGCTGATCGTCGTGGTCTTCGCGTTGACCGTGGCGTATTTCATCATGGCGGCGCTCGGC
>CAVIIZ010000036.1:0-9826 GCA_963642995.1 bacterium
GCGCACGGAAGAGATCAAGGACCGCGTGATGCACCTGTAGGGGGGGCGGCACGCAGGCAGACGGTTTCAGGCGCGGCGGCGGCGGTTTCAGGCGATGAACTTCGGCGAGGTGAAATATTGCGACATCGCGGACGGGGAGGGCGTGCGCACCTCGCTGTTCGTGTCGGGGTGCACGCATCGCTGTCCGGGCTGCTTCCAGCCCGAGACCTGGGATTTCTCCTTCGGGCGCCCCTTCACCCGCGAGATTGAAGACGCGATTGTGGAAAGCCTCGCGCCGGCGTACGTGGACGGGTTGACGGTGCTGGGCGGCGAGCCCATGGAGCCTGCCAACCAGCGCGCGCTGCTGCCCTTCTTGGAGCGCGTGAGAGCCGAGTGCCCGGGCAAGACGGTGTGGCTTTTTTCCGGCGACGTCTACGAGGAGCTGGTGCGCGCCGGTTCGCCGCGCCGCACCGAGGCCACCGACGCGTTGCTTGCCTGCGTGGACGTGCTCGTGGACGGCCCCTACGACGGGGCGCTGCACGACGTGTCGCTGCGTTTTCGCGGCAGCTCGAACCAACGCGTCATCGATTTGGCGGCCACGCGCGCGGCCGGGCGCGTCGTCTTGTGGCGCGACGACGTGCAATACGCCGAGCGCTCCTTCGAGAAGACGGGGTAGGCGCAACCCCCGAACTTGATGACGAAGCGATGCCCTGGACGCGCTATCCTATACGGACGTTTGTCTCCATGCGGGGCAGGTCACAGTCTATGGCCGCGCCCCCCAAGCCAAGAGGAGGGCATACAGTGCCTGACAGCAAGACCCTAAACGAGCACACCATGCACACGCACACCTGCGGCCAGCTGCGCGAAAGCGACATCGGCGAGCACGTCGCCTTGACGGGGTGGGTGGCCAAGCGCCGCGATCACGGCGGCCTCATCTTCGTGGACCTGCGCGACTCGTGCGGCATCACCCAGGTGGTCTTCGACCCCGACCATGCCGCCGGCTGCTTTGCCCTGGGCGAGAAAATGCGTCCCGAGTGGTGCATCGAGGTCTCGGGTTTCGTGCGCCGCAGGCCCGAGGACACGGCCAACCCGAAGCTGCCCACCGGCCAAGTCGACGTCGTGGTCGAGGAATGCACCATCTTGAACGAGTCGGCCACGCCCCCCTTCCCGCTCGACGACGACTCCGTCACCGACGAGACGACGCGCATGAAGTGGCGCTACCTCGACTTGCGCCGCAAGCCCGTGGCCGATGCCATGCGTCTGCGCGACACCATCACCTGGGCGCTGCGCAACGCCTTGCACAAGCGGGCTTTCGTCGAGGTCGAGACCCCCATCTTGGGCAAGTCCACGCCGGAGGGCGCGCGCGACTTCATCGTGCCCTCGCGCGTGAACCCGGGCAAGTTCTACGCGCTGCCGCAGTCCCCGCAGCTGTTCAAGCAGCTCACGCAGGTGGGCGGCATGGAGCGCTACTACCAGATCGCGCGGTGCTTTCGCGACGAGGACCTGCGCGCCGACCGCCAGCCCGAGTTCACCCAGGTCGACGTCGAGATGAGCTTCGTGTCCGACGACGACGTGATGAACCTGATGGAAGAGGTGTTTCAAGAGGTGTTTGCGGCCGTCGGCATCGACGGCGTCTCCTTCCCGCTCGACCGCGTGCCCTACGCGCAGGCCATGGCCGAATACGGCAGCGACCGCCCCGACAGGCGCTTCGGCATGAAGCTCGTGGACATCTCCGAGATAGTGAGAGACTGCGGCTTCAAGGTCTTTGCCGGCGCGCTGGCGTCGGGCGGCGTGGTGAAGGCCATCAACGCGAAGGGCATGGGCGACTGGCCGCGCGCGCAGATCGACAAGCTGGGCGAGCTGGCCGTAGAGTGGGGCGCCAAGGGCATGGCCTGGATCCAGTACCGCAGCGAGGGCAAGGTCAACAGCCCCATCACCAAGTTCTTCACCGAAGACGAGCTGGCCGCCATCGAGCGGGCGCTCGAGGTCGAGCCGGGAGACCTTGTCATGTTCGGTGCGGACAAGCCCGCCGTGGTGCACGAGGTCTTGGGCCAGATGCGCCTGCACTGCGCCGATTTGCTCGGCATCGACCGTTCCGGCCACGACCTGTGCTGGGTCGTGGACTTCCCCATGTTCAAATACGATGAAGACGAGAAGCGCTATGCCGCCGAGCACCATCCCTTCACCCGCGTGCGCGACGAGGACCTGGACAAGATAGAGACCGACCCCTTGTCCTGCGGCTCCTACAGCTACGACATCGTCATGGACGGCTTCGAGATGGGCGGCGGCACGATCCGCATCCACACCCCCGAGCTGCAGCGCCGCGTCCTGCGCGCCATCGGGCTTGCCGACGAGCAGATAGACGAGCAGTTCGGCTTCCTGCTCCAGGCCCTGGGCTTCGGCGCCCCGCCCCATGGCGGCATCGCGCTCGGCCTCGACCGCCTGTGCATGCTCGTGGGCGGCTATCCGTCCATACGCGACGTGATCGCCTTTCCCAAGACCTCTTCCGGCGCCGATCCCATGACGGGCGCGCCGGCGCAGGTGTCGCGTCGCCAGCTGAAGGACGCGTCCATACGCGTGGACCTGTAGGGAAGTGGTGAAGATGCTGCACTTGAAGCGCGAGTACTTCCCCACTTTGAAAGAAGACCCCGCCGGCGCCGACATCGCCAGCCACCGGCTGCTCTTGCGCGCCGGCATGATCCGCCAGATGGGTTCGGGCACCTACACCTTCCTGCCGCTCGGAATGCGCGTGTTGCTGAAAGCCGAGCAAATCGTGCGCGAGGAGATGGAGCGGACCGGCGCCCAGGAGCTGCTCATGCCCATCTTGCAGCCGGCCGAGCTGTGGCACGAGTCGGGGCGCTGGGACGACTACGGCCCGGAGCTGATGCGCCTCACCGACCGCCACGAGCGCGACGTGTGCCTGGGCCCCACGCACGAGGAGCTGATCGTCGACCTCGTGCGCAACGAGCTGCGAAGCTACAAGGACCTGCCCGTCACGCTGTGGCAGATGCAGGTGAAGTTCCGCGACGAGATGCGCCCGCGTTTCGGTCTGTTTCGCACGCGCGAGTTCATCATGAAAGACGCCTACAGCTTCAACGCCGACGCGGAAAGCCTCGACGCCACCTACAAGCAGATGCAGGTGGCCTATGCGCGCATCTGCGAGCGCATGGGGCTGGACTGGCGCATGGTCGACGCCGACCCGGGCCAGATCGGCGGCAACGAGACCGTCGAGTTCATGGCCCTGGCAGATGCGGGGGAGAGCGACTTGCTCAGCTGCACCTGCGGTTTTGCGGCAGATGCCGAGGCGGCCGAGTGCGAGGCGGCGATGGCCGGCGGGCAAGAGGCGCGCGAACTGGAGAAGGTGCCCACGCCGGGTGTGCACACCATCGCCGATCTGGCGGCGTTTCTGGACGTGCCGGAAAACGCGACGGTGAAGGCGCTGTCGGGCACCGGCGACGACGGGCGCGTGTATGCGCTGTTCATCCCGGGCGACCACGAGCTCAACGAGATAAAGGCCGCGCGCGCCGTGCCCGGATGGCGCCTGCTCGACGATGCGGAGATGGTCGCGGCCGGCCTGCACAAGGGCTCGATGGGGCCTGTGGGGCTGCCGGAAGGCGTCGTGTGCATCTGCGACAGCCATCTGCGCGGCTACCACGCGTGGGCGGTGGGCGCAAACGAGGACGGCTATCACTACCTCGGCGCCGAGCCCGGGCGCGATTTCACGCCCGATGCGTGGGCCGATCTCGTCATGGCGCACGCAGGCGACGGCTGCCCGCGCTGCGGATCCGCGCTCGTCGGCACGCGCGGCATCGAGGTCTCCCAGGTGTTCAAGCTGGGCACGAAGTACTCCGAGGCCCTGGGGGCCACCTTCATGGACCCGGATGGCCGCGAGCGCCCCTTCGTCATGGGCTGCTACGGCATCGGCGTCACGCGCTCGGTGGCGGCCGCCGTCGAGCAGCGACACGACGAGGAGGGCATGTGCTGGCCGGTCTCTCTGGCGCCGGCCGAGGTGGTCGTGCTGCCCTTGCAGGTGGGCGACGACGTGGTCGAGCCGATGGCGCGCGAACTTGCCGAGTCGCTCGAGCAGGCGGGCGTCGAGGTGGCCTTCGACGACCGCGGCGAGCGCCCGGGCGTGAAGTTCGCCGACGCCGACCTCGTGGGCTGGCCTTTCCAGCTCGTGGTGGGCAAGCGCGGCGCCAAAGAGGGCAAGGTCGAGTTCAAGGACCGCGCCACGGGCGAGAAGGTCGAGCTGCCCGCCGCCGAGGCGGCCGAGCGCATCGCGGCAGCCGTGGCAGACGCCCGCCGCGCACTGGAGCCGCAGACGGCCTCCATCGACGACCTGCTCTAGACTTTGCCTGTATACTTCGGCAAGCGAAAAAGAGTGCCTTTCGCGAGCGGCGCCGCATGCCGCGCAAAGCGCGGGGCGACAAGCGCCGAGACGAGGAGCGTGGTCGTATGAGGAAGCAGGTGTTGCAGCTGGCGGCTGCGGGCGTGGGCGCGGGGATTGCGCTCGGAGCCGGCGCCGCGGCGGCGAAGGTGTACGCGAGCCGCCTTCGCAGCGTGCGCAGCCTTGACTGCGTGATGGAGGAGGGCGGATTCGGCGTCTACGACATGCGCATCGACTACCCCTACGACATCGACCGCGTCATATCCCGCGGCATCTTCGACGACGAGTCGCTTTCCGAGGCCATCGTCGCCGAGGCCTTGCCGTTCCTGCCCGCGCATATCGGCACCTCGCATTTCGGATGCAGCGCCGCGAGCTTTGCCGACGGGCAGGGCAACGTCTTCATGTTGCGCAACTACGACTACAAAGACGACACCTCCGCCCTGCTCGTCCATTGCGCCCCCAAGCACGGCTACCGCTCGGTGGGCACGGTGGCCTTGAACAAGATAGGCGCCTGCAACCTGCGCAAGATGAAGAAGCGCCTCGCATGCCTGACCGCGCCGTTCATCTGCCTCGACGGGATGAACGAGAAAGGCGTCTCCATCGCTGTGCTCACCCTCGACAGCGAGCCGGTGTTCCAGCAGACGGGCAAGCCCGTCATAGTGCCGACGATCGCCATACGCCTCGTGCTCGACCGCGCGGCGAGCACCGCCGAGGCCGTCGAGCTCATGCGCGGTTACGACATGCTCGCCTCCGCGGGGCGCGACTACCACTACTACATCTCCGACGCGAGCGGCGACGGGCGCGTCGTCGAATACGACTGCGACAGTCCCTCGCGCGAGCTGGTGGCCACCCCCGTGCGCACCGTCACCAACTTCTACGAGCTCTACCGCGACCGTGCCCGCGGCCCGCGCGACGAGCAGGTGGACGAGTCGCGCAAGCGCTACGGGCACGGCAAAGACCGCTACGAGCGCATCGAGGAGATCCTTTCCAGAGACGAGGCGGCGCGACGCCTGTCCAAGCTCTCCGCCTGGGAGGCCCTCGAGGCGTCCTCGCAGCTGCCGAACCCGGGGGATGCGACCAGCAACACGCAGTGGTCTATCGTCTACAACCTGCGCGCCAAAACCGCCGAGATGGCGCTGCGCCGCGATTTCTCCCGCATCGTGTCCTACGGCCTGGGCGGCGTGCAGCCTCTCGGCGCGTAGCCCCTTCGGCGGGGAAAACCCGCATCTTGCGGATTTTCGTATGCTTTCACCTGCGGTTCGTCTGGCCGCGCCCTACGCTGTCGCGCCGCCGCAGCTCGAGCCCGCGCCCGCGCAGCAGCCGTAGCAGTGGTTGGCAAAGACTATGTGGCGTTTTCGCGGCGCCGCCTTCGCGAGGTCGAACACCGTGAATCCGTCCTCGACTTCCAGCCCGAGCGCCTGGTTGAAGTCGCAGTCGTAGCACTTCCCCTGCCAATCCACGCTCACCTGGTCGCGGCACATCATCCCCGCGCAGGTGGCCTCGTTGAAGGCTCCCGTCAGGCGCTTCATATAGCCTTCCAGGTTGCCCTTCGCGGCCAGGCGCTCGGCAAAGCGCCCGGAGGGGTTGTTCGCGATGGCGATGAGCGAGTCGAAGCGCACGTCGAATTCCGCGGCGAACTTCGCCTTGAACTCGGCCTCGGCGGCTTGCTGCGCGGGCGGCAAGACGGCGGCCGCGGGGTTGTAGACGAACATGAGCGTGTGCTGCCCCGTGCCGAATCCCAGCTCGTTCAAGCGCCGTGCGACCTCGATGTTCCTCTCGAAAACGCCCGCCCCGCGCACCTTGTCCACCGTGTGCGCGCTGTAGTAGGGCATCGACGCCACGAGCGTCACGTCCATGTCGGCGTAGATCTGCATGAACTTCTCGTAGGCGGGCTCGGAAAGGATGCACAGGTTCGTGCGGCACATCGGCTTGATGTTCCGTGCGGCCACCTCGCCCAGAAACCACTCGTAGTCCGGATGCATCTCCGGCGCCCCGCCCGTGATGTCCATCGAGGTGAAGCCGCCCGTCTCGTAGGCGTCGAGGCAGGCTTGCATCGTCTCGCGGTCCATCATCTCGGTGCGCGTCGGGCTGCATTGCAGGTGGCAGTGCTTGCATGCCAGGTTGCACATGTAGCCGACGTTGATCTGCAGGGTGCGGAGCTGCTCGTTCGTGTGGCGGTACTCCTCGGGCACGCGCTGCTCGAAATCGGGAAACGAGCGCATGACCTCTTCGACGTTTTCTTCCGGCATTGCCATGTCCTCTCTTCGCATGGTGAAAGACCGCGGCGGGCGGCCCTCTCGTTTCGGACGCCCTCGGGCGCGGACGCTTTTTCGGGGCGCTGCGCCCTAGAAATCCGCGTTGTCGATGACGTTGCGCATCTGCACGCCGTGTGCGAGCGCCGCGCCTCCGCGTATGGCGGCTGCCACGTGCAAGGCCTCCGTCAGCTGCTCTTCGTCTGCGCCGTGCTCGAGCGAGGCGTTCGTGTAGGCGTCGATGCAGTAGGGGCACTGCAGGGCAGATGCCACGGCAAAGGCGATCAGGTCCTTCTCGCGTTCGCTGAGCGCGCCGTCCTTGAACACGTCGCCGTACCAGCCCATGAACTTCTCGAACAGCTCGGGCTTGACCGACCCGACGCCTGCAGGGCTGAACTTTGCGAGGTCTTCGGGGTTGTAGTAGGTTTCCATTGCCGTGCTCCTTTCGTAAAGGGTACTTGCCGCCTGATAGTATAAGACCGACTCCAGTACTTGACGGGAAAACAAGCCCCTTTTTCTGGGACGCCCGGCTAAGTGTCGTCGAGGCTCGCGCGCCTCGACCGGACGAATTTCCACGCGGCTGTTTTCGGGGCGCGCGGCGCTGCGCTTGTGGCACACTGTCGCGGATGCGGCGCGCGCTAGAGCGACGCGAAGTGCCGCGATGGATTCAGGTGCGCGACAAGACGCGGTGAAACGCGGCGCCGAGGCGCTGATGCGGCGGTCGGTTCAGGAGATGCGAAGTGGGGAAGACGGGCAAGACCGTTGCGGGGGCGGGGCTGGTAAAGCTTGCCGTCGCGACGGCGGCGCTGCTTGCGTGGATGGCCTTCATCTTCTACATGTCGGCAAAGACCGGCGGCGCTTCGGGCGGGATGAGCGAGAGCGTGGCGGCCTGGCTCGCGCAGGTGTTTTGCCCCGAGTGGGCGAGCATGCCGGCTGACGCGCGTGCGGAGCTGCTGGCGCGCATGAGCCTGCCCGTGCGCAAGGGCGCCCACATCACCGAGTACGCCATTTTGGCGGCCTTGGCCTTCACCGCCTTCTCGCAGGCGCGCGCCGTGTGGTGTGCAGGTGCGAAAGCGCGCGGTGCTGTGGGCGTGTCCGGCGCCGCAGGTGGAGGCGCCGGTGCACCCGCAGGCGAAAACGCCGGGACGGGTGCGGACGCGGGTGACGGCGCGCGCCGCGTCGTCCTCCTCACCGCGCTGGCTGCCTTCGCCTTTTCGGTGCTCTACGCCGCAGGCGACGAGTTTCACCAGCTTTTCGTGCCCGGACGCGCGGGACTTCCAACCGATGTCGCGATAGACTCGTGCGGTGCCGCGCTCGGCAGCGCGCTGGCCGCCCTCGTGGCATGGCGGCGCCGCGCAGCAAAGAAGGGAAGGGCGTTCATGAGAGGCTCGCGGCGCATGCTCGTGCTGATCGTCTTGCACGTGATGCTCGCAATCTGGTCGTGCACCGACGTGCTGAGCAAATACGCGGCGGGCGAGGATTTCCCCAGCATCGGTTTTTTCATCATGTGGGCGGGCGTCCTCGCCTTGATGGGGGTCTACGCGCTCGGATGGCAGCAGGTCATCAGGCGCATGCCGCTTGCCACGGCCTTCGCGAACAAGGCCATCACCATCGTGTGGGGGCTTTTCTGGGGCGTGGCGTTGTTTTCCGAGGCGCTCACGCCCGGCAAGATCGTCGGCGCCGTGCTGGTCGTGGCGGGCATCGTCTTGTTCGTCTTCTCCGACGGCGGAGGTGGCGCCTCTCGTGTTCTCGACGAGAAAGACGCCGCCTCTCGCGCTTCGTCAGATGAGAGAGGCGGCAATCCCCGCACCCCCTCAGATGAGGGAGACGGCGCATGAGCGAGGGCTTCGCCATATACGTGGCCGTCATGCTGGTGAACGTCTTCATCAGCTCCGTGGCGCAGGTGCTGTTGAAGAAATCGGCGCTCGAAAGCCACGCCTCGTTTGCGCGCGAGTATCTGAACCCCTATGTGGCGGGCGGCTACGCCATCCTCTTCGTGTGCACGTTGATGAAAATCTTCGCCTACCGCGAGCTGCCCATATCCTTGGGGCCGGTGCTCGAGGCCACGAGCTACGTCTACGTGACCATCTTCGGCGCGACCATCTTCGGCGAGCGCGTCTCGAAAAAGAAGGTGGCCGCCCTTGCCCTGATCGTGTGCGGCATCGCGGTCTTCTCGTTTCTGGGATAGACGCGCGCCGGGCGCTGCCCGTCGGGGCGCCCGCCCTGCGGGTCTCGCGCGAGCGCCCCGGGGAGGGGCGGGCGACGATATGGCTTCAGTGTGAAGATACGCCCGGGTGCGTGGTATTGCGCTCTTTTCGTTGACAGCGCCCTTTCCACGGGGTACTATTTTTGACCGCTGTGCGGCGGGCGTATGCCTTCCTGCGCAGCATGCAACTTGAAAAGCGCACATAGCGAGTTTCATCACACGATGGGCGCGTGCCGTAGCGGTTAATCGGGGCGGACTGTAAATCCGTTGGCTTTGCCTACCATGGTTCGAATCCATGCGCGCCCACCATCGCCTGTGTAGCTCAGGGGTAGAGCACTTCCTTGGTAAGGAAGAGGCCATCGGTTCAATCCCGATCACAGGCTCCATTTTCACCACCCGGGACATGCCCCGGTTTTTTGGCGGCGTAGCTCAGTTGGTTAGAGCACACGGTTCATACCCGTGGCGTCACTGGTTCGAATCCAGTCGCCGCTACCAGAACATCATCCGCCGCGCATCGACGCGGCGCCGCAAATGTTATACAGGTCATGCGCTTCCGCCTTTTTGTGCGGGGGCAACGAAGCGAAAAGGCATTAGGAGGAAACATGGCAGAAAAGGAAAAGTTCGAGCGCACCAAGCCGCATGTGAACATCGGCACCATCGGCCACGTCGATCACGGCAAGACCACCCTGACGGCGGCCATCTCCAAGACCCTGTCTGAAAACGACGGGTCCCACGGCAGCGCCACCGCCGACTTCACCGCCTTCGAGGACATCGACAAGGCTCCCGAGGAGCGCGAGCGCGGCATCACCATCTCCGTCGCCCACATCGAGTACGAGACCGACAAACGCCACTACGCGCATGTCGACTGCCCGGGCCACGCCGACTACGTGAAGAACATGATCACGGGCGCGGCGCAGATGGACGGCGCCATCCTGGTCATCGCCGCCACCGACGGCCCCATGGCTCAGACCCGCGAGCACATCCTGCTCGCCCGTCAGGTCG
>CAVIIZ010000037.1:0-9399 GCA_963642995.1 bacterium
CAGCACGGCGAAGTACTGCCAGCAGCTGTGCTCTGAGTTGCGGTCGCCGGTTTCCTGGTACAGGCGCTCGTTGTAGGCGTCCAGCTCCTCGCGCACGATGGCATCGGCGTTCTTCAAAATCTCCAGCTTCTCGGGGCTCACGGCACCGATGATGCGAATGGCCAGGCCAGGACCGGGGAACGGCTGACGATGCACGATGTGGTCGGGCAGTCCAAGCGCGGTGCCCAACGCGCGTACCTCGTCTTTGAAGAAGTGGTCCAGTGGCTCGATCAAGTCAAAGTGCACGCCCTCGGGGAAGGGAATCAAATTGTGATGGCTCTTGATAGTGGAGGCTTTGCCGCCCGTCTTGCGCGCGCCGCTTTCGATGATGTCGGGGTAAATGGTGCCCTGCGCCAAAAACTCCACGCCGTCCAGCTGCTGCGCGACCGCGAAGAACTCCTCCCAGAACTGCGAGCCGATGATGCGCCTCTTTGCCTCCGGATCGCACACGCCGTCAAGCAACTTGGCATAGCGCTCCTCGGCGTGCACGTGGATGAAGTCCACGTCGAAGTGCTTGGTGAACACCTCCTCCACCTCTTCGGGCTCGTCTTTGCGCAGCATGCCGTGGTTCACGAACACGCACACCAGCTGCTTGCCGATGGCCTTCGCGCACAGCGCCGCCACGACGCTCGAATCCACGCCGCCGGAAAGCCCCAAGATGACGCGCTTGCCGCCCACTTTCTCGCGTATGGCGGCGACGGAGTCCTCGATGATGGAATCCATGGTCCAGTCGGCCTTCAGGCCGGCAATGTCGAACAGAAAGTTCGAAAGCATCTTGTTGCCGTACTCGGAATGCTTGACTTCGGGATGGAACTGCGTGGTGTAGATCTTGCGCTCGGCGCACTCCATTGCAGCCACGGGGCAAATCTCGGTGGAGGCGGTGACGGTGAAACCCGCGGGCACCTGCGAGACGGCGTCGCGATGGCTCATCCACACGGTCTGCGCATCGGGCGTGCCCGCGAAAAGCGCCCCTCCCCCGCTCTCGACGTGCAGCGCGGCCGGCCCGTATTCGCCCTTGTCGGTATGGCCCACCTGTCCGCCCAGCTCCACTGCCACCGTTTGGTGCCCGTAGCAAAAACCCAGGATCGGCACGCCCAGCTCCAGCACGCCGGGGTCGATTTTCGGCGCGTCATCGGCATAGACGCTGGCAGGCCCACCCGACAAGATGAGGGCGCCCGGCTGCATGGCCGCGATCTCGGCGGCCGGCGCATCGCATGCCACGATCTCGGAATAGACCCCCAAGTCGCGCACGCGTCGTGCTATGAGCTGCCCGTATTGCGCCCCGAAATCCAAAACGAGCACCTTGTTGCCGCGCGTCGCATCCGTCATCCTCATCCGCCGTCCTCTCTTCGTCCGCTTTCCCCGCGCGCACCCCGCCTGCGCGCGCCGACTTGCACCTCGTCGCAGGCCGCCCGCGCCCCCCCGCCTGCACGAAAGGCCCCGGGCGGGGCCGCCTTCCTCACACGTTGAACTTGAAGTGCATCACGTCGCCGTCGCACACGACGTATTCTTTGCCCTCTTGGCGCAACCGCCCCTTCTCGCGGCAGCCGGCCTCGCCTCCGTAGGCGACGAAGTCTTCGAACGAGCAGGTCTCGGCCTTGATGAAGCCCCGCTCGAAATCCGTGTGGATCGCGCCGGCCGCTTGCGGCGCCTTGCAGCCGACGGGAATCGTCCAGGCCTTCACCTCCATCTCGCCTGCGGTGAAAAAGCTCTGCAGGCCGAGCAGCGCGTACGCCGCCTTCGCCAAGCGCGCAAGCCCGCTTTCCTCCAGGCCCAGCGCCTCCAGGTACTCGGCCGCCTCGTCGTCTGCCAACTCGGCAAGCTCGGCTTCCACCTTCGCGCACACGGGCAGCGGGCGCACACCGTCCACCTCGGCAAGCTCGGCGGCCACCGCGTCCTCGTCCACGTTTGCCAGGTACATGACGGGCTTCATGGTGAGGAGGTGCAGATCGGATAGCAGCGCCGCCTCGTCGGCGTCCATCTCCATCGTGCGCGCGCGGTGCCCCGCATCGAGCCAGTCTTGCATGCGCGAGGCCATCTCGAACTTCGGGGCGGCCGCCTTGTCGCGCTTGGCCTCCTTTTCCAGACGCGGCAACGCGTGCTCGAGCGTCTGCAAGTCGGCCAGCACCAGCTCCATGCGTATGGTCTCGACATCGCTTTGCGGGTCGGTGCTGCTCTCGTGGCGTATCACGTCCGGGTCGCCGAAATAGCGCACGACCTCGCATATCGCGTCCGTCTCTCGGATGTTGGCCAGAAACTGGTTGCCCAGCCCCTCGCCTTTGCTCGCGCCCTTCACCAGCCCGGCGATGTCGACGAACTCGACGGTCGCCGGCACGATGCGCCCGGGATGCACGATGTCGGCCAGCGCCTGCAGGCGCGCGTCGGGCACGGGCACGATGCCGACGTTGGGGTCGATGGTGGCAAACGGGTAGTTCGCCGCAAGCCCCGTCTGGTCGGTGAGCGCCGTGAACAGCGTCGACTTGCCCACGTTGGGAAGTCCCACTATGCCTATGGAAAGTGCCATGTCCTACTCGTTTCCCTTCGCTTGTCCTGTCGCGGCGCCCGCATCGCGCGCCGTCGCAACGCCTGCCATGCCACCCGACGCACCTGCGCCCTGCGCCGCATTGCCCACCGCCTGCGCCGCGCACACCGCCGCAAAGCCTTGCATGCCGGCCTGCTGCGCCGCAACGCCATCCGCGGCGCCGTTTGCAGTTCCGCCCGCAGCGCCGCCCTGCCCGTCCGGCGCATCCGCGAAACGCGCGGGCGCGACGGGGTAGAACTCCTCGCTTTGCTCGGGCATCGTCGCGTTCTCCGCGCTGCCCTCCTCCATCACCCGCTCGGCCTCGCCGTTTTTCAAGCTGCGCCGCCCGCCCGTGATGTTGATGCACACGGCGCCGATCAGAAACGGCACCCAGAAGATGAGGCCGCGGTAGACGATGGCGATGGCCGCCGCCTGCGCGCCCGTCGCCCCGTACCCGCCGAGTATCAAGGCCAGCAGCACCTCGACCGCGCCGATGGTCTGCGGGATGAAGGTGGCGATGATGAAGCCGGCCACGTATCCCGCCACGAGATAGGGGATGTAGGTGAAGTCGAAGGCAAATCCCACGCACACGAAGCACATGCAGTCGAAGGCGTGCAGCAAGACCATGCGCCCGAGGCTGATCAACAGCACGCGCGGCTTTTCGGCCGCGATGAGCGCCGCCTCGTGAAACGACCCGGCCATGCCGTCGGCCCAAGGCCCGGTCGGGTCTTTCTTCAAAAGGCCGCGCACGCGGTTGACCATGCGCTCGACCCAGCCGAACAGGCGCCGCTCCGTCTCGGGGCGCTTGTAGCCCAAGACGAGGACGAAGCCGAAGACGACGACGAACATGAACACGGCCACGCCGCCGGCGGCAAGATACCAGGTCATCTGCCCCGTCACGGCGAGTATGACGAAACCCACGAGCATGACGACGGCAAACCCGCCGAAAAAGCCGATCTTCTCCAAGAAGACTATGGTCACCGATTTGCCCATGTTCAGCCCCTGGCGATGCGACCATGCCGCTATGAGGACGCTGCCCGCCGTGCCCGCCGTGGGCGCCATGTCGTTGGCGAAGGTGACGGAGAACACCAGCGGGACTATGTGGAAGTAGGGCACCTCCTCGTCCACGCAGCGAAACAGCTCCTTGTAGGCGAAGGCATGCCCGAGGTAGCGGCCGAACAGGCATATGCAGGCGAGCACGAAGGGCACGATGGCCACCTGCTGGATGGTCTGGGCGAAATTGTCGAGGTCGTCGCGTTTGACGACGAGGGCCACCGCCACGACCACGAGCACGAGCAGGGGCAGAAACCTGCTCCAGTTGCGCTTCTTTTTCGCGCCTTGCCCGGTATGCGACGTCGTTTCCACCATGGCCGCGGCGCGCTAGTTCCCTGCCGCAGACCCGGTCGTGTCCGCCGTCTGCGCCGCCGAGGATGTGGCAGACGAGGCGGTGGCAGACGAGGCGTCGCTTGCCGCTTTCCCCGAGGCCGACGTGCTTGCCGCGCCCGCGTTCAGGCGCGCCGCCTCCACGGACGCAGCCGCGACAGAGCCCGTGCTCTTGGCGCTGGCCTCCGTCACGGCCGCCGCGCCCGCCTGTCCCGGCTGCGCGTCCACGAGCACCGCGCCGGCGCCGAGCGTGCCGCTGTAGGCGTTCAGGCTCGCGAGCACCTTCGCGCCCGCGTCGCCTGCAAGCGGCGTGGGGCAATAGTCGTTGTAGCCCTGCGCGGAGCTGACCGAGCAGGGCACGACGCCCATTTGCCGCAAGGCCGCGTCGTCTGCCACCAGCTCGCCGTTTTCCACGGTGAAGGTCTGCTGGAAGATCATGGTGTCGTACTCGCCGGGGTTCCTGTTGCCGCCGAAGCAGAAGTTGCCGAGCGAATAGCAGATGTAGCGGTCCTTGTATTTCTCGATACCCTGGATCACGTGCGGATGCGTGCCCAGCACCAGGTCGCAGCCGGCGTCGATGGCCGCATGCGCGAGCGTCGTCTGGTCGCCCGTGACCTCGTGCTCGCCCTCGACGCCCCAATGCGCCGCCGCCACGATGATGTGGCAGCCGGCCTCGTCGAGTTGCGCCGCATCCTGGACCAGCTGCTTTTCCGTGGCCTCGACATCGCCCGACAAGGCGTTCACCCCGAGCAGCCCCACCTTTATCTCGCCCACCTCGTAGACCGCCGTGCGCTCGTAGCCGAAGTTCTTCACGTTCACCGCATCGAGCGCCGCGATGGTGTCCGTGTAGCTTTGCTTGCCGTAGTCGTAGCTGTGGTTGTTCGCGAGGTTCACCGCCTCGACGCTGCCGTCCACGAGCGCCTGCGCGTACGACGCGTCGCCTTTGAACGCGAAGGTCTTGTTCTCGCGCGCGGTGCTCTCGGTCAAGGTGCCTTCGAAATTGCCGATGGTCAGCTGGTCGGCCGACAGGAGGGGCACGACGCCCGAGAGGAAATAGGACGCGCCGTTTTTCTCGAACGCGGCGTTGAAGGAGGTGCTCTTGTCGAAGTTCTCGTCGGTGCCGAAGGTGAGGTCGCCCACCGCCGATATCTTCACCGTGCCCGAAGGGCCGCTCTTGCCGCCGGCGGCCGATTCTCCCGCGGCCGTCTGCTGCGCGGCCTGCTCCTCGGCCGGCTGCTCGCTGCCGCCCGCAACGGCGCGCACGATGAAGAAGGCGGCGACGATCGCGACGGCGACGAGGGCCGCCACGACGAACGGCCAGCGCGGGCGAGGCCGCTTGCCGTATATCATCGTGCCGCGCGACGGCGAGCCGTAGATGCCGCGCGCGTCGCCTCCGTAGAGGCGAAACCCGCCCCTGCTCGAACGGCGGCGGTATGCGTTGTTGGGCATGCGCTCCTCCAAAATCTGCATGTCACGCGGCTTGCGCGGGCAGCAGGCCCGCATCGCGCCGCTTCATGGGCAGAAAGACATTCTACCATCCGCGCGGATGCGGCCATGCAAGCGCCGAAACGCGGCGCCAACGGCAAATGGCGGCGGCGGGCAGGCGCATGCGCAAAAACGGGGATCGGGCGATGTTTCGCCGAATCCGCCCGCGGCACGAGGCGCTTTTCGCGCAAAAAGCGGGATTGGGCGACGCCGAAAGCCGAAAAAGCGTCGCCCGATGTCCACAATTGCGCATTCCATGTGCAAAAGCGGGCGTCGGGCGACGCCAAAAGCCCGTTTTTGCGCATTTCGGCGCATCTCGGGCAAACGGGCGAGCCGACGACGAGGAAGTGGCCCTATTCGTCGCCGCCGTGGCGCCTGCGCGGCTTGCGGCTGTCGCGCTCGCGGCGCTGGCTGCGACCCGGGCGCATGTCGCGTCCGCCGTTGCCGCCGTGCTCGCCGTCGCGGCGTCCGTGCCCGCGGCGCTCGCCGTCGTCGCGGCGATGCCCGCCGTTGCCCGCACCTTGCGGCGCGTCGGGCTTGTCGAGGCGGTCGAGGCTGATCTTGCCCGTCTTGGGATCCACCTCGATGACCTTCACCTTCACCGTGTCGCCCTCGGACAACACGTCCTCGACGGTGTTCACCCTCCCGTTGGCCACGCGCGAGATGTGCAGCAGGCCGTCTTTGGCGGGAGTCAGCTTCACGAACGCGCCGAAGGACTGGATGTTCACGACCGTGCCCTCGAACTCCTCGCCCACCTCGGGCTCCTTCACGATCAGCTCGATGCGGCGTCTGGCCTCCTCGCCGCCCGTGTCGGTCGAGGCGATGAAGACGGTGCCGTCTTCCTCGATGTCGATGTGCGCGCCGGTCTCTTCCTGCAAGGCGCGGACGACCTTGCCGCCCGAGCCGATGACGTCGCGGATCTTGTCCTGCGGCACGTGTATGGTGATGATGCGCGGGGCGAATTCGGACAGCTCCTCGCGCGGCGCCGATATCTCGGCCAGCATCGCGTCGAGGATATGCGCCCGCCCGCGTTTGGCCTGCGCCAGGGCTTCGGCCAGGATGTCGGTGGTCAGGCCCTTGGCCTTGTTGTCCATCTGCAGGGCCGTGATGCCCTCGGTCGTGCCCGTGACCTTGAAGTCCATGTCGCCCAGGAAATCCTCGAGGCCTTGGATGTCAGTCAAGACGACGTGCTTGTCGCCTTCTTTGATGAGCCCCATGGCCACGCCCGAGACGGGACGCTTGATGGGCACGCCGGCGTCCATCAGGGCAAGCGTGGAGCCGCAGGTCGAGGCCATCGACGACGAGCCGTTGGACTCCATGACCTCGGAGACGACGCGTATGGAGTAGGGGAAGGCCTCCTCGTCGGGCAGCATCGGCTCGAGCGCGCGGCTGGCAAGCGCGCCGTGCCCCAGCTCGCGGCGCTTCGGGGCGCCCATGCGGCCGGTCTCGCCGGTGCAGTACGGCGGGAAGTTGTAGTGGTGGATGTAGCGTTTGCCCTCGGCCGGGTCGATGGTGTCGAGGCGCTGCCACTCGCTGAGCATCCCCAGCGTGCACACGGACAGCACCTGGGTCTGGCCGCGCTGGAACAGGCCGGATCCGTGGGCGCGGGGCAGGTAGTGCGGCCTGATGTAGAGGGGACGGACCTCGTCGCAGGCGCGGCCGTCCACACGCTCGCCGGTCTCGAGGACCATCGTGCGCATGGCGCGCTTCTCGAGCGCCTTGCACGCCGCCGCTATCTCGCGCCCGTGCGCGCTGCGGTCCTCGTCGGAAAACTCCTCCTTGATGGCCGCCTTCAAGGCCTCGACCTTGGCGATGCGGCCCTGCTTGTCGGCGTCGGCGATGGCCGCGCGCATCTCGTCGTAGTGCGCGTCCACGCGCGCGTGCACCTCGGGCACGGGCTCGTCGAGCTCGTAGGCAAGCGGCGTGACGTCGACCATGTCGATGAACTTTTGCTGCTCGTCGCAAAACTCGCCGATGACCTTCTGGGCGAATTCCAGCGCGGCGACCATGTCCTCCTCGGACACCTCGTCGGCGCCCGCCTCGACCATGGAGATGTAGTCTTTCGTGCCCGCGACCGTCAGGTTCAGATCCGAGCTCTCGTCTTCCTCGAAAGTGGGGTTCACGATGTAGTCGCCGCTCTCGCGGTCGCGGCCGATGCGCACGCCGGCCACAGGCCCGTCGAAGGGGGCGCCGCCCGCGAGCAGCGCCGCCGAGGCGCCCATGATGCAGGGCACGTCGGGCTGGTTGACCTGGTCGCAGCTCAGCGTGGTGATGACGATCTGCACGTCGTTGCGGAAACCGTCGGGGAAACCAGGGCGTATGGGGCGGTCGGTGAGGCGCGCGGTGAGCGTGCCCTTCTCGGAGGGCCTGGCCTCGCGTTTCAGATAGCCGCCCGGGATGCGCCCGACCGCGTACATCTTCTCGATGAAATCGACGGTCAGGGGAAAGAAGTCCAAGTCGCGCTTTTCCTTGGAGATGGTCGCCGTGACGAGCAAGATGGTGTCGCCTTGCCGCACCACCACGGCGCCGGTGGCCTGCTTTGCCAGCTCGCCGGTCTCGAACGAATAGTGTTTGCCGTACAGGTCGAACTCGTGCGTTACCTTTGCCATTTTCCTTTTCCTCTGCTGCTGCCGCCGCGTTTCGGCCCCGTGCCGCGCGGCTTTCCCTATTGCCGGCATCCCCCCGTCGCGCATACGCCGCGCGAGTTGCGCGGGCACGTGCGGTGAAAAGCCGACCCCGCGGACACCGTGCCCGCGGTAGCAAAGAAGCGGCCCTCGGAGGTGCCGAGAGCCGCTTCCATTCGCTTCATGCTAGACGTTGTCGCGGATGCCGAGCTTTTTGATCAGCTCGCGGTAGGCCAAGATGTCGCGGTCCTTGATGTAGGTGAGGAGGCGACGGCGCTTGCCGACGAGCTTGAGCAGGCCGCGGCGCGTGTGGTGGTCCTTCGGGTGCGTCTTCACGTGCTCGGTGAGGTGCCGGATGCGCTCGGTGAGCAGGGCGACCTGCACGTCCGCCGACCCGGAGTCCTTGGCGTCGGCGCCGTACTCGGCGATGATCTCGGCCTTGCGTTCTTGCGTGATTGCCATGGATGGAAACCACCTTTCTTCATCGTGCGGCACGCCCTTCGAGGCGCCCTGCCGCATTCATCGGATACGCCCAAGGCCGAGCCGCGATCGAGAAGGTGCAAGCGGTCGTGGCGGCCAAGCCATGGGTACGAACACGAGACGACATGCTACTCGAAGCGCGCGGATAGCGCAAGCAAGCCCGAAGAAGGCGAATTTCACGCCCTGCCCGCGCCCCGCCCGTGCCCGTGCTCCTGCTCCGCAAGGCGAGAGCCGCCTCTTCCCTACCCTGCGGCCAGCACGCCCGCGCGCTTTGTCGTACGTGTCGCCCTAGGAAGCAGTCCGCTTGCGGCGCGCGAGCAGCAGCCGGGCAAGCGCGGCGGCCACGAGGGCGGTGCCGAGCGCGGTGAGGGCGATGGGGCCGGTGCCGCCGGCCAGCGGCATCGTCCACTTCCTGTAGTTGGCCACGGAGTACGCGCCGGTCGCGGCGTCCTTCTTGAACGCCGGCGGCAGGTCGCCGTCTTGCCCCCGCGCGGTTATGGAGACCGTCTGCGCGGCCGCGTCCACGTCGAGCATCCACTGGCCGTGGGGCAGCTCGTAGCCCGCCGGGGCCGCCGTCTCCACGAGCATGTACTGGCCGGTCTGGAAGCGCCCGAAGTCCACGAGGCCGTCGTCGCCGGAGGTGAGAGCCGCGTGCGTCGTCGACGCCTTCCAGCAGCAGCCCGCGTCGCCCGTGACGGTGGCGGAGTGGTCGGCAGCCTTCACGTGCGCCGCGTTGCCGCACTCGTAGACGGAAAAGGTCGCCCCGGCCAGCGCCGTCGCGTGGTCGGACGCGGTCTTGGTGAAGGAAAACGGCACGTCCTCGACCACGTAGAGGTCCAGCGTCACGTCGTATTGCATGTCGTTCAC
>CAVIIZ010000038.1:0-9191 GCA_963642995.1 bacterium
GGCCCGCGAGCTCTACGATGCCGACGAGGCCGCCCGGACCGTGCCCGAGACGCGTTTCTAGCCTGCCGTGGGACGGCTCGCGCGACACCGCGGCGCCCGTGCGGGGTTTTTCGCGGCGCTTTTCCTCTTCTGCTGCGTCGCGGCCTTTTTTCCGGCGCAACCGGCGCATGCCAAGAGCTACACGGTGGACAAGTGCACGATGGACGCCTACGTCGGCGCCGACGGCAGCCTGTCGGTGGTCGAGACGCGCGAGTACGATTTCAGCGGGGATTTCACCCTGGTCGCCCGCATGCTCGACGCGCCCGCCGGCGGCTCTTCGAGCGTGCAGGGCGTGTCGGTGCGCGGTTCGGACGGCAAGGCGGTGGAACTGTCGCCGGTGGCCTTTCAAAGCGCCTGGCGCGACGCGGGCGGGCCGGGCGGCTGGGCATATGCGCTCGACGAGTCCACCTCGACCATATACACCTTCGGCGAGTACGCATCCGGCAAGGCGTCCGTCACATGGCGCTACACCTACACGAACGCGCTCGTCCGCTACAACGACGTCGCAGAGCTGTACTGGCAGTTCGTGGGCTCCAAAGAAGAGGTCGCCGTGAAGAACGTCGAGCTTTCCGTGCACCTGCCCGTGCAAGACGGCGCGCAGGTGGTCGCGGGCGACAACGTGCGCGCATGGGGGCACGGCAGCCTCGACGCGACGGTCTGCGTCGGCGGCGACGGCGTCGTGTCGTGCACGTGCCCGAGGGTCGCCTCCGGCAGCTTCGCCGAGCTGCGCGCCGTTTTTCCCAGCGGGTGGGCGGCAGACGTCGCGGCCTCGTGCGCGAGGGGCTCCGCCGGACTCGACTCCATAGTCGCCGAAGAGCAAAGGCAGGCGGACGCGGCCAACGCCGAGCGCAGCCGCGCCGTCCTTCTCTCCACGCTTCTCGTGGCGGGCACCTGCGGGCTTTGCGCGTTGCTGCTCGTCGTGGCCGTCGTCTTCTACATCCGCCGCGGGCGCGAGCATGCGCCGCAGTTTGAGGGGGAATACTGGCGCGACGTGCCGCGAAAAGGGCTCGACCCCGCCGTCGTGGGCCGCATCGTGCGCTGGAACAGGAGAGACGCGGTCGACGTCACCGCCCAGCTCGTGCACCTCTCGGCGATCGGCGCCGTCTCGCTCGAGAAATGCACCGAGGAGACGGGCAGGCGCCGCAAGGAGAAGGAGACGATGCGCCTGCGCCGCGAGGGGGGTGCGGAAAATCTCTCCGGCCTCGACGCCAAGACGCTCGACCTCGTGTTCTCCAAGCTCGCCGGCGCGGACTGCGTCACGCCGCACGGCTTGTCGCGCGCGGTGAAAGGCGACGCGCAGGCCGCGGGCGAGGCGATGCAGGACTGGCAGGGCGCGCTCGACGACGCCGTGAGCGACGGCGGCTACTTCGAGGAGGGGGCAAAGCGCCTCTCGATCGTCTTCACCGCGCTGTCCGGCTGCGCCATCATCGCCGTGCTCATGCTCGTGGCATGCCTCGACCTGCCGCTGTGGCCTGCGCTCTTCTCTCTGGCCTGTGCCGCCGCGAGCCTCGTCTTCGCTCGCAAGATGAAGCGCCGCAGCCGCGAGGGCGCCGAGATCGCGGCGCGTGCGCGGGGGTTGAAGCGCTGGTTTGCGGACTTCACGAATCTGGAGGAGGCCGTCCCGACCGACGCGAAGGTCTGGGGCGAGCTTCTGGCGTACGCCGCCTTGTTCGGGGTGGCAAGGGAAGTGGTCGAGAAGCTGCGCGTCTCCGTCCCCGAGTTGTGGGAGGACGGCACGTTCGTCTACTGCACGTACTGGTGGTTGGCCACGCCGTCGGGCGCCTTCACCGACAGCTTCACGCACACTTTGAGCGACGTCCAGCTTTCCAACACCCTCTCCTCCAGCGGCTCGGGCGCCGGCGGGGGCTTTTCCCTCGGCGGCGGCGGAGGCTTCGGCGGCGGCGGCGGGGGTTTCGCCCGCTAGGTTTGCCGATGGGTTGGCCGAGCAGGCAGGATGAGCTTTGCGCGGGCAACATTTTGGTATGGGGGCGTCTGCTGCAGGTTGCAAACGAAGACTTGCCGGCCGACGCCTCGAAGCCAAGTGTCTTGTGACATGCGATTTGCGCCGCCTTCTTCGGCCTCAATGTCTGCCTTTGGCGCGATTTTCAGGAGAAGCTGCGGCTTTGACGGCGTCCATCTCGTCTGTCGCATGGCTGGCGCTGCTTCGGGTGAAAGATCTGCGGATGCACATGCAGCATGTTTTCAAGCTAAAAAGTGACATTCAGAAACATTTTTTCAAGTAAAAAGTGTATTCTTCCGAGATGACCGAGAGGGGGCGCCGTGCAGCGGAAAATAGAGGCCAAGGTGAAGGAGTGGCTCGACGCCTTCGACGGCAGGCCGCTTCTGATCAAGGGTGCGCGCCGCGTCGGCAAGACCTACATCGCGCGGGACTATCTGGGTTCCCTGATTGGTGCCGAGCACGTCGTCTACCTCGATTTCCAAACCGACGTCGCCGGTCTGGAGGCTCTGTTCTCCGGCCGCACCGAGGTTGCGCGGATCGCAGGCGATCTCGAGCTCTATTTCGGCAGGAGCATCGATCCCGCCGCCGACGTCTTGGTCTTCGACGAGGTCCAGCTGTGCGAGAAGGCCCTCAACGCATTGCGCTTCTTCGCGCAGTCCGCGTACCGCGTTCTGGCCACGGGCAGCCTTTTGGGCGTGACGCTCAGCAAATACAGAGATGAGGGGCGCCGTCTCCCCTATCCCAGCGACGTCATCCATGTCGAGATGCATCCTATGGATTTCGAGGAGTTTCTCTGGGCTTGCGACCGCGCGCAGATGGCCGAGGACATCCGTCGCTGCTATGCCGAGGCCCGTCCCTTCCCCCTCCATGACGAGGCTCTTGCCATGTATCTGCGCTATCTCGCGGTCGGCGGCATGCCGCGTGCCGTCGGCGAGTTTGCCGAGACGGGCGATATGGCATCCGTGCGCCAGGTGCTCTCCGAGATCGACCAGACGTACATGGCCGACATGCCGCAAAGCCAGGCTGCCCTGTGCCGGTCGATCTGGAACAGCGTCCCCGGCCAGCTCGCCCGTGAGACGACGAGGAAATTCAAGTACGCCGACGTGGTGAAAGGCGGTCGTGCCAAGCGCTTCGAGGAGCCTCTCGACTGGCTGGAGAGCGCCGGCGTGGTAAACGTCAACCGCCAGACCAACTCGACGTCGCTGCCCGTGGTCGCGCGCGGCGGCGGTGCCTATTTCAAGGTCTACATGGCCGACACGGGGCTTCTCTACTACAAGATGGGACTTGCCCCCAGCTTGCTGTTCTCGAAGGAGAGCTATAGGGCTCTTTCCTCGGGTTTTCGGGGCGCCTTGGCCGAGAATTACGTGATGCAGCAGCTGGTGGCGGGCGGGGTCGCGACGCATTATTGGACCGCAGGCGATTCGCACGGCGAGATCGAGTTCGTGTGCGCGTCTGCGAGCGGCAGGCTCGTGCCCATCGAGGTGAAGTCCGGCGAGAACGTGAAATCGAAGACCTTGCGCGATTTCATGAAGGGCAACGAGACACCTCTGGGAATCCGCATTTCCGCACGGCAGTTCGGCAGGGAGGCAGCCTTGCTCAGCGTGCCGCTGTACGCCGCGTTTTGCGTGCGGCCTTGAGGCGGGCTGCGCGTGAAGGCGCCGTGGACAAGGCGCCCCCGCGTTTCTCACCGCATCACGCCGTCGCCGGAAAAAGGAGTGAAGGGCGTCGCGTGGCGCCTGTCCATGTCTGCGGGGAAAACCAGCTGCAGCATCTTCTCGCCGTCCTCGAGGCGCGCGCCGCTTTTCTCCACGAACAGGCGCAGGTAATCGTCCAGCGTGTACTTCAGGGCGCTGCAGTTTTCCTCGAACATGCCCCACTCCCAATCGCAGTCGCCCAGGCACAGCGGCATGATGGCGCAGCCCCTGCAACGCGGGTTGCGCTCGTAGGGGCTTTCCGTTTCCGGCCACGAGAGGGGGTAGCCGTCGTCGCGCACGTTGAACAGGCGCTTGCCCGCGTCGCGCATGTGCCCGTCGCAGCGGCAGACGAAGCCTTGCGGGTCGATGACGAAATACGACGCCATCTTCCCGCGGCAAAACGAGCGTTTGGCCTGCAGAGCCGCATAGACGGCAGCGGGGGAGGGGTCTGTTTCCCGGTACAGCTCGAACAGCTTCTCGGCGTAGGCGCGCCGCGACATCGCAATGCCGGCGCGGCCTTGCGTGTCCCCATCCTCGAAAGCGCTGCCGCCGAAAGCGCCGACGCCGCCTCGCGCGCCGCCGCGGGGCGCCTCGTCGCAGCCCTCTTTGCATCCGGGGCACCAGCCGCCGTAGTTGCGCAGATGGCTTGCGTATACCGCCTGCCCGCGGCCGCCTGCGAGCATCTCGCGCAGCTTCCGGTAGTCGTCGATGTTGTCCCACCCCAAGTTGAGGTTTGCCCCGACCTCGATGCCCGCGGCCGCGAGGGCCTCGACGCCTGCAAGCGTCTTCTCGAAGCTGCCCGCCCCATCTGCACCGGGGCGGCGCGCGTCGTGGCGTGCGGCCAGGCCGTCGAGCGTCGGCATGGCGCTTTCCACGCAAAGGCCGGCGAGGCGCCGCGCCGCATCCTCGTCCACGAGCGAGGCGTTCGTCGTGATGCGGGCGCGGTAGGCCACCCCGTTTTCCGCGCACCAGCCGAGCATCCATTCGGACAGCTCCCCGATGCGCTCCAGCTCGAGCAAAGGCTCGCCGCCGTACCACAGCACCTCCAGCTCGGTGAAGCCGTACGCGTCGTGGCGGCGGCAGATGAAGCGCTTGACGGCGTCGCTTGTCGCATCGTCCATGCGGACGGCCTCGTGTCCTTCGTAACAGTAGGCGCAGCGCAGGTTGCAGGCCATGGTGGGCGCGATGCACAGCGAGAGAAATCCGGTCTGGTTCATGTCGTCCATGAAACGCCGCGCGAGCCCGGCTTCCTCGTCTGCCCCGCAAACGGCCATGAAGCCGCCCTCGCGCAGCTCGGCCTCGCCCGCGCTCTCGCCCACGAGCGCCAACGCGCCGTTTGCCGTGTTGAAGGCGATGCGCGCGCCGTCGCAGCCGTCGGCAAAGACGGTGAAGGCCGACAACTTCATCTCGCCGGACTTCTCGCCGCCTGGCTCCATCCCTGCGGCGCCGATCCCGAAGTCATCCTGTTTCACGCTGCCCATGGCCTCCCCCTTCTCGATGCGCCCGCTTTTGCCGTCGATGATGCTGGAGCATCGAGGCGGGCGCAAGCGGGTGCACCCGGATATGCACCCGGGTGCACCCGAGGTCCGCGGGCGTCTATTTGCTCACCACGGAGACGCGCTCGCGGCGATGCGTGCCGGCTTCGGCCAGGTCGACCATGGCGATGGCGAAATCGGCGTAGCTGACCGTCGATTCGCCGGCGGCGTTGAGCGCGAGCTCCTCGCCCGCGAGGGTGTAGGCACCGCTGCGCGGACCGTCGGCTTGGAAGTCGCAGGCGGGGGAGACATAGGTCCACTCCAGCCCCTCGCTGGCGCGCAACCAGGCAAGGCCCTTGCCGTGCGAGGCGGAAAGCGGCTTCCAGTCCTCGGGGAAGTCCGCGCCCATGTCCACGGTGGCGCTGTGCTCGGCGTCCACGTAGAGGCTGCCCGCGCCGCCCACGACCAGCAGCTGCACGTCCGTTTTGGCAAGGCACTCGCCCAGGTGGATGATGGCGTTGCCTATGCCGGGTATCGTGTCGGGGGTCCAGGCGCCGAACGCGCAGACCACGGCGTCGAACCCGGCGAGGTCGTCGGTCGTGATGTCGAAGGTGTCTTTCACCACGGCGTGCTGCGCGGCGCTGCGGTTCTCTCCGCGCACGAAGGCGGTGACGTCCATGCCGCGCCCAACGGCCTCGCTTGCGATCAACCGGCCTTGCTTGCCGTTGGCGCAGACGACGGCGATTTTCTTCTGAGACATAAGAGGCTTCCTTTCTGTTGACGTTTCCCCTTGGCGCCCGTTATAGTCGCGGTGTACAGTCATTTAGGGAAGTAGGCACAATAAAGTGCGGTAAGTACCTATAGGTAACCAATGCTTTCCAGCTGCGAAGATGAAAGGAACCCGAAATGGGGAAGGCGAACGCGGGAAAGTCCGGACGCGAATGGCCCGCCTGTCCGGTCGAGACCACCATCTCCTTGATAGGCGACAAGTGGAAGGTGCTCGTCTTGCGCGAGCTGATGGACGGCGCCAAGCGCTTCGGGCAGCTGCAGCGCGGGGTGGGCAAGGTCTCCCAAAAGGTCCTCACGAGCCAGCTGCGCTCCATGGAGGCCGACGGCCTCGTGCACCGGGAGGTTTTCGCCGAGGTCCCTCCGCGCGTGGAGTACTCGCTCACCCCGCTAGGCGAAAGCCTCGCCCCCGTCATCGACGCGCTGCGGACCTGGGGCGATGCCTTCAAGGCGCAGCTCGCCGCATGAAGGGCCGCGGCGTTTGCGGAAACGCCCGAAAGCGCGCGCCGCGTGAAAATCCGCGGCGCGTGCGGCCGCTGCGAAGGGACCCTGAAAACCTCGCCGTGTTTTGCGTGGGAAAAGAACGCGTTTCGTGTACAATGCGGCGGTTGAGTGCGGAATAGGCCGCACCATGATGAATCTGCAGGCCCTCGAGTAAACGTACAATCTGCGACTATTCGTGCGGCCCCAAGGATCGAGAGGGGTCACCTTGAGCGAGATCAAGAATCCATCCATCATCGAAGCGCCCGACATGACCGACGAGGAGTTCGCCGGCTTGGTCGATGGCACCATCAACCCGTTTGACGACGGCGACCTGGTGACGGGCACGGTCGTGAAGATCGACCGCGACGAAGTGCTGCTCGACATCGGCTTCAAGTCCGAGGGCGTCATCCCCGCGCGCGAGCTGTCCATCCGCAAGGACATCGACCCGTCCGAGGTCGTCGGGCTAGGCGACGAGCTCGAGGCGCTCGTCTTGCAAAAGGAGGACAAGGACGGCAGGCTCGTCTTGTCCAAGAAGCGCGCGGAGTACGAGCGCGGCTGGATCTCCGTCGAGGAGAAGTTCAAGGCCGGCGAGAACGTGGAAGGCGAGGTCATCGAGGTCGTCAAGGGCGGCCTGATCCTCGACATCGGCCTGCGCGGCTTCCTGCCCGCCTCTCTCGTGGACCTGCGCCGCGTGAAGGACCTGGACACCTACCTGGGCCAGACCATCGAGGCCCGCGTCATCGAGATGGACCGCAACCGCAACAACGTGGTGCTCTCGCGCCGCGTCGTGCTGGAGGAGGGCCGCCGCGCCGAGCGCGCCGAGGTGCTGCAGAAGCTGGCGAAGGGCATGCGCCTGAAGGGCGTCGTCTCCTCGATCGTCGACTTCGGCGCCTTCGTGGACCTGGGCGGCATCGACGGCCTGGTGCACATCTCCGAGCTGTCCTGGAGCCACGTGAACCACCCCAGCGAGGTCGTGAAGGTCGGCCAGGAGGTCGAGGTCATGGTCCTCGACGTGGACATGCAGCGCGAGCGCATCAGCTTGGGCCTCAAGCAGACCACCGAGGATCCGTGGCGCACGCTGGTGAAGAACTACCCCGTCGGCTCGATCGTCGAGGGCAAGGTCACCAAGCTCGTGCCCTTCGGCTCCTTCGTCGAGCTGGGCGACGGCATCGAGGGCCTGGTGCACATCTCCGAGATGGCCAACAGCCACGTGGACGTGCCCAGCCAGGTGTGCACGGTGGGCGACAAGGTGCAGGTGAAGGTCATGGACGTGGATCTGGAGCGCCGCCGCATCAGCCTGTCGATGAAGGCCGCCGCCGAGACCTTGGGCGTCGAGATAGAGGTCGCCGACTACGAGGGCGGCGAGAAGGCCGACAAGGGTGCCAAGGCCGAGAAGGCCGAGAAGGCCGAGACGCCTGCCGAGCCCGAGGAGACGGCCGAGGAGCCTGCCGCCGAGGCTGAAAAGCCCGCTGAAGAGGCTCCTGTTGCCGAGGCCGCCGAAGAGGACGAGGCTGCCGAGGAGGCCGCGCCCGCGGCAGACGGCGAATAGCACGAGAAGGGGAGCAGCCTTGAGCCGGCTCCTCGTGGGGATGACGGGCGGCGTCGATTCGTCGATGGCCGCCCGTTTTCTGCAACGTGACGGCCACGACGTCGTGGGCGTCACGCTTTTGCTGTATCCATGCGCGCGCGAGGAGGCGCGTGTGGAGGCCGCGCGCGGGGTGTGCGAGAAGCTCGGCATCGAGCATGTGGTGGCCGACGAACGCGAGCGCTTTTCCCGCCTGGTGCTCGCTCCCTTCACCGAGGCCTTGCGCGCCGGGCGCGTGGCCAACCCCTACATGCTGTGGACGGCGCCGCTGCTCGTGCCCGCCCTGCTTGAGCACGCGCGGCGCCTGGGATGCGACGGGGCGGCCACGGGGCATTACGCGGGCATAGAACGCGACGAGGGGAAAACGGGCGCGGGCCTGCTGCCGCTTCGCCTCGTGCGGGCCGCCGACGCCTTTCACGACGAAAGCTACTATCTCTACCGGCTGGGCCAAGACGCGCTCGCGCGCCTTTCCTTTCCCCTGCACGCGGCGTCCAAGCCCGTCGCTCGCCGGATGGCCATGCGCGAGGGGCTGCTGCCGCTTGCGCCCCTGCTCGACGACTACGACCCCTTCTTCCTCGAAGGAAAGTCCGCCTGGAGATGGGCGCGCGAGGCGGCAGGCGTCGACGACGCAGCAGGGCCGGTGGTGGTCTTGGGTGCTGCAGGCGACGCGCCGCAGATGCGCCACGGGGGGCTTTTGCGCTACGAGCCGGGGGAGAGATTTCCCGATGCGCGCGCCGCAGGCGGCGGGCCGTTGTTCGTGGTGGCAAAAGACGCGGCCTCGCGCACGCTCTACATAGGTCCTGCCGCCGTGGCGGCTGCGGAGACCTGCCTTGTGGACGAGGTGGTCTGGACGGGCGTCGAGCCTCCCGTGCGAAAGGCGGGGCAGGTGCGCTCGTGCAAGGTGAAGACCTCGTGGGGTGCAAAGGCGGTGCCCGCGAAGCTGAGCTTTGCCGGCGAGGGGCGCGTGCTCGTGAGCTTTTCCGAGGCCCGACGCGGCGTCGAGCCCGGCGGCGCATGCGTCTTCTACTCCGATGAGCTCGTGCTCGGCGGCGGCCGCATCGTCGGCTGACTTGCAAATCACCCAATAGAACCTTTGCAAATCAACCAATAGAAACCTTGCAAATCACCCAATAGGACCCTTGCAAATCACCCAATAGACTTCATGCGAT
>CAVIIZ010000039.1:0-9013 GCA_963642995.1 bacterium
GGAAAGCGAGAAGCTCGTGGCCGACGCGCTGGAGACGCTCATGCGCGGGCGCACCTTCTTCGTCTAGACGAGTTTCGCCATGCGCGCGCAATGCCAGGCGTCGAGCTTGGCGTAGGAGATGTGGAAGGCCACGGCGGCCACGGCGGCCACGGCGCCTGCCAGTGCGAGCATCTCAGGAGTGAAGGCCGCGATGACGAACAACCTCGGGAAGAGGAGCACGCCCGCCGCCAGGCCGGCGACGACGAAGACGAGCAGGGCCGCGCGGATCGGCGTGAAGGGCACCGACAGGCGAACGACCAGGTTCAGCCCCACCCACGAGGTGGTGAGCACGCACAATGTCGAGACCTGCGCATACGACAGGCCCAGCGCGGCATACCCCACCCAGTTCACCACGACGATGCAGGCCACGGCCACCGCCGCGCCCGGGATGGAGCGCACGATGACGTTTTCGAGGAAATGCCCCTTCACCCGCTCGTGGTTTGGCTCGAGCGCGAGCACGAACGACGGTATGCCGATGGTGAACGCGGAGATGAGCGTCATCTGGATGGGCTGGAAGGGGTATTGCCAGGGCACGACCACGAAAAGCACCGCCGACACGATGGACAGCAGCGTCTTCACCAGGAAAAGCGAAGCCGAGCGCTGGAGGTTGTTGATGGAGCGGCGGCCCTCGGCCACGACCTTTGGCATGCTCGCGAAATCGTTGTCCACGAGCACGAGATGCGCGACGTTTCTGGCCGCGTCGCTGCCCGCCGCCATGGCCACGCCGCAATCAGCCGCCTTCAACGCCAGGGTGTCGTTCACGCCGTCGCCGGTCATGGCCACGGTGTGGCCTGCCTTCTGCAAGGCCTTGACGAAGGCCTTCTTCTGCTCCGGGCGCACGCGCCCGAACACGCCCGCATGCGAAAGCGCCGCGGCGACGTCGGCGTCCGTGGCCAGCGTGGAGGCGTCCACGAAATCGCCGGCGCGCTCGATGCCGACCTTTTCCGCGATGCCGGAGACGGTGCGGGCGTCGTCGCCGGAGATGACGATGCAGCGCACGCCCTGCTCCTTGAAATAGGAGACGGTCTCGGCTGCCGTCGCGCGGATCTGGTCGCGTATTCCGATGAAGGCAAGCGGCGCCGGCGTGCCGAGCATCCGGGCATCGTCGTCGAAGCCCTCCACGCGCGCGAGCAGCAGCACCCGCGCGTCGTCGGCCAGGCTTTCAGCCTGCTTTCGCACCGCTTCATACCCCTTTCCCAAGATGAACTGCGCCGCGCCCATGACATAGGCGCCTCCATCGCACAGCACCGCACCCGACCATTTGCTGTCCGAGGAGAAGGGGATGGCGCGCGAGACGGGCGGCGGAGAGGCCGGCGCGTCTGGCCCCTCGCCTTTCGCGCCCTTCTTGCGCCCCCCGCCCTTCTCGTCGCCGACCGCGCCCGCACTTCCCTCGAAATACGCGCGCACGGCCAGCGCCGTCTCGTTGGGGTTGTCGTCGGCGGCCGCGATGGCGTGGAAAGCCGCGCAGGCCTCCCCGAAGGCGTCCTCGGCCCCGCAGACGGCCTCGCACTCGAACACCTCCATGTCGCCGGTGGTGAGGGTGCCCGTCTTGTCCAGGCACAAGACGTCCACGCGCGCGAGCGTCTCGATGCAGTAGAGCTGCTGCACCAGCACCTTGCTCTGCGCCAGGCGCACGACGGCCACGGCCAGCACCGTGGACGTGAGCAAGATCAGCCCCTCGGGGATCATCCCCACGAGCGCCGACACCGTCGAAAGTATCGAGGAGTTCAGCTCCGTGTGCCCCAGGAAATGCTCCGTGGCAAACAGCAGCGCCCCGATGGGAAACATGATGCAGCTGACGGTCTTGATGATGCGGTTCAAGCTGCGCATGATCTCGGAGTTCACGGCCTTGTGCTCCTTGGCCTCAGCCGAGATCTTGGCCGCGTAGTTTTCCGCGCCCACGTGCACGATGCGCGCGTAGACCCGGCCGGCGTTCACGAACGAGCCGCTCAGCAGCTCGTCGCCCGGGCGCTTTTTCACCAGCTTGCTCTCGCCTGTGAGCAGGCTCTCGTTGGCGTCGCAGTCGCCTTCCACCACCTCGCAGTCGGCGGGCACCTGGTCGCCGCGCCCGAGCACGATCACGTCGCCGCGCACCAGCTCGTCGAGGGCAAGGCGCGTCTCGGCGCCGTCGCGCAAGGCTGTGGCGTGGCTGCCGGCCACGATGGACAAGCGGTCGGTGACGCGCTTGGAGCGGACCTCCTGCACGATGCCGATGACCGTGTTGCACACGATGACGATCATGAAGAGCATGTTCTTGAACGAGCCGGTGAACAAGACGAACAGCGCCAACACGACGTTCACCGCGTTGAACAGCGTGCAGACGTTTTCGCGCACGATGGTGGGCACGCTGCGCGTCTTCACGCCGGCGTCGACGTTTGCCTGCCCCGCCGCCGCCAGACGCGCCGCCTCGGCGCTGCTCAGCCCAATCGCATCGCAGCCGGCGCCCTCGTGCATTTCCACATCCCCTCTTCCAGCTCGCACATATGCCTGTCACGCGCGGAAAATTGACGGCGCGCGCATCCGTTGCTACAATTAGTGCGCTGGCAAAGCCCGGAAGTTGAAAAGGTGGCGGGCGAAGCCGGGTTCAAATTAAGGGGTCAGCTGCTACTGACCCCTCTTCTTTTCTCCCTTCTCCATCCGTCGGTGCTTATATTCCCGCGCGAGTTCCAAGACAAACTCGCCTATATTGGCAATTGCCGCCATAGCGAACAGGATTTCACACATAGGCATCACCTCCTTCCTTTCGGAAAAAGGCTCCGCCCGCACACGGACTTCGCCAAAAACGCGCCCCCTATCCTAGCGCAAGGATCGAGGGGCGCGTCCGATGAAAGCGCCTGTCTTGGAAAAGCGCACGCAGCGCATGCACGCAAGCCCGCGCATGCGCTGCGCCGCGCCTCTCGTGCGAAGCCGCCCCTACACGAGCCCTTGGGCAAGCATCGCGTCGGCCACCTTCAGGAAACCGGCGATGTTGGCGCCGGCCACGTAGTCGCCCGCACGGCCGTGCGCAGCCGCCGCGTCGTCTGCCGCATGGAATATGCCCTGCATGATGCCCTCGAGGCGCTCGTCCACTTCCGCGAATGTCCACGACAGGCGCTCGGAGTTCTGGCTCATCTCCAGCGCGCTCGTGGCCACGCCGCCCGCATTGGCCGCCTTGCCCGGGAAAAACGCCACGCCGCCGTCTTGCAGGCAATGCGTGGCCTCCAGGGTCGTGGGCATGTTCGCGCCCTCGCCCAAGACCCTGCACCCGCCGTTTATCAGCGCCTTCGCGTCGTCGAGGCCCAGCTCGTTTTGCGTGGCGCACGGCAAGGCGATGTCGCATGCCACGTTCCACACGCCGCGCCCCTCGTGGTACTCGGCGCCGCCGCGCGCCTCGGCGTACTCCCTGATGCGCCCGCGGCGCACCTCCTTTATCTCCTTCACCGCGTCCAGGTCGATGCCGTCGGCGTCGTAGACCCAGCCGGTCGAGTCGCTCATGGTGACGACCTTCGCGCCCAGGGCCTGGGCCTTCTCGCAGGCGTAGATGGCGACGTTGCCCGAGCCGGAGATGCACACCGTCTTGCCCTCGAAGGAGTCGCCGCGCGTCTTCAGATACTCCTGCACCAGGTAGACCAGGCCGTAGCCGGTGGCCTCGGTGCGCGCCAGCGAGCCGCCGAACGTCAGCCCCTTGCCCGTGAGCACGCCCTCGTAGCGGTTGGCCAGGCGCTTGTACTGGCCGAACAGGTAGCCCACCTCGCGCGCGCCCGTGCCGATGTCGCCTGCGGGCACGTCGGTGTCGGCGCCGATGTGGCGGAACAACTCGGACATGAACGACTGGCAAAAGCGCATGACCTCCATGTCGGACTTGCCCTTCGGGTCGAAGTCCGAGCCGCCCTTGCCTCCGCCGATGGGCAGGGTGGTCAGGGCGTTTTTGAAGATCTGCTCGAAGCCCAGGAACTTGATGATGGACAGGTTCACGCTGGGGTGCAGGCGCAGGCCGCCCTTGTAGGGGCCTATGGCGCTGTTGAACTGCACGCGGTAGCCGCGGTTCACGTGCACGCGCCCGGCGTCGTCTGCCCACGGCACCCGGAACTGCACGATGCGCTCAGGCTCGACGATGCGCTCGAGCAAGGCCGCCTCCTCGTACTTCCCGTCGGCCTCGACCACGGGGCGCAGGCTCTCGAGCACCTCGGTTGCGGCCTGGATGAACTCGGGCTGGTTCGGGTCGTTGGCCTTCACCCGTTCGAGCACGTTGTCCACATACGACATCTTCTACCTCCCGGCTTGTTCGATGAAAGGGCGTCGTGCGAAGCGCGCATGCGAAAACCCCTGCACGCACGCCGCACGGGGCGCGCCTGCAGGCGCGCCTCGTCTATCGCAGTATAGAGGACTTGCATCGCATCCGAGGTGAAATCGGCACGCGGTGGAAACATCCGCTTTGCCGTTCGGCCTGAAAAAAAGCCCGAGTGGCGTATAGTCGTGCGCACGGTTTTGCGGGCTGCCCCACGTGCGCGGCCCGCTTCGCAGAAAGGCGCGTCGCGTGGGCACACAACTTCGAGAAGGCATGGAACTGCACGGGTTTCGCGTGGAGAGGCGCGAGGCTATCGACGAGATAGACGGCTGCGGCTGGGTGATGGTCCACGAGAAGTCCGGCGCGCGGCTGCTGTGGCTTGCATGCCCGGATTTCGAGCGGGCCTTCGCCATCTCGTTTGCCACGCCGCCGAAAGACGACACGGGGGTCTTCCACATCCTGGAGCACTCCGTCTTGTGCGGCTCGGAGAAGTTTCCCGTGAAAGAGCCGTTCGTGGACCTGCTGAAAAGCTCGATGCAGACCTTCCTCAACGCGATGACCTACCCCGACAAGACGGTCTACCCCGTGGCCTCCACCAACGAGCGCGACCTGCTGAATTTGATGGACGTCTACATGGACGCGGTCTTTCACCCGGCCATCTATGAAAAGCCCGAGATATTCGCGCAGGAGGGCTGGCATTACGAGTTGCACGAGGGCGCAGGAACGAATGACGGCGGCGGAGCAGGCGACGCAGACAGCGAAAACTCCGCCGGCAGCGCAAGTGGCGGCGGGGCGGTCCTCGTGCACAACGGCGTCGTCTTCAACGAGATGAAAGGCGCGCTCTCGGATCCGGACGCGGTGATGTTCGACGCGCTGTCCGCCGCGCTCTTCCCCGACACGGCGTACCGCTTCGAGTCGGGCGGCACGCCGGCGGCCATCCCCACCCTGACGCGCGAGGCCTTCCTCGACGAGCACCGCCGCCACTACCGCACCGACAACGCGCGCATCGTGCTCTACGGCGACCTCGACATGGACGCGATCGCCGCCTGGCTCGACGAGCGCTACCTCGCGCCCGTGGCAGCCGAGCGGAAAGCCGCAGACGAAAGGCGCGCGGCAGCCGGCGCACCCGCCCTCGCGCCGCGTGCAATCGGGCTGCAAGCGCCCGTCGTCTGCATGGACAAGGTGGTCGAGATGCCCACCGCGCCCGACAACGCCTGCCTCGGGCTGGGCTTTTGCGTCGGGACGGCCGCAGACACGAAACGCGTGGCCGCGGCCGGCGTGCTCGTGGACGCGCTGCTCGGCAGCAACGAGGCGCCGCTTCGCCGCGCCCTGCTCGACGAGGGGCTGGCCGACGATGTCGACGCGGCGGTCGAGACCGCGCTGGCCCAGCCCTTCGCGTGCGTCGTGGCGCGCGGCCTGCACGAGGGCGCGGCGGAAAAGTTCTGGCCGGCGTTCAGGGGCCACGTGGAGAAACTGCTCGCAGACGGCCTCGACCACGCGTTGGTGGCCGCCGCGCTCGACCACGAGGAGTTCTCCTTGCGCGAGGCGGATTTCGGCTACCCGACCGGCGTGGCCCTGGCCTTGACCGCCCTGTCCACGTGGACCTACGACGACGGCCTGCCGTGCGCGCGCGTGCGCTACGAGGAATGCCTGGCGCGTCTGCGCGAATGGCTGGACGGCGACTACTACGAGACGCTGCTGCGCGAGCTGTTCCTGGAAAACGGGCACATGGCGCACGTGGAGCTGCGGCCGGTCGAGGAAGGCGGCGACGCGGCGGCGGGCGTGCTGGCAGAAAAACTCGCCGACATGGACGGGGACGCGAGGGAGAAGCTGCGCGGGGACGTGGAGCATCTGCGCCGGGTGCAGGAGGCGCCCGACTCGCCCGAGCAGAGCGCCAAGCTGCCGCGCCTGACGCTTTCCGACATCGACGAGGCTCCTGCCGAGCCCGCCTGGCGCCTCGACGAAAGCCATGGCTTGCCCTGCCTGCGCCACGGGCTGGACACGAAGGGCATCGTCTACACCAGCCGCTACTTCGACCTGCACCGCATCTCCTTTGACGACCTGCCGGCCGCGCGCCTCGTGCTCGCGTTGCTCGGCCGGCTGCCGACCGCGCACCACAGCGCCGCCGAGGTGGACACGCTCGTCCAGTCGCGGCTCGGGCACTTCTCGGCGCGCTCGTGCGTCTACGAGGACCCGCGCGACATCGCCGGCTTCGACGCGCGGGTGAAGGTGTCCGCGCACGCGCTCGAGGCAAACGTCGGCGCCTGCACGGACCTCGTGCGCGAGATATGCCTGGAAAGCGACTTTTCCGACGCCGAGCGCGTGCTGGAGACCCTGCAGCAGACCAAGATCTACATGGAGCAGGGTTTCTCCGCCGCGGGCCACGCCTACGCGCGGGGACGGGCGCGCAGCTACTACGCGCCGGGCGCCCTCGTGGGCGAGCAGATGGGCGGCGTGGACTACTACCTGTGGGTGCGCGACGCGATCGAGCGTTTCGACGAGCGCAAGGAGGCGCTGGGCGAGCAGCTTGCCCGCATCGCAGCCGAGCTGTTCTGCGACGACGGCTGCGTGGCGAGCTTCGCGGGAAGCGACGCGGCGCAAGAGGCGTGGTGGGCGGCAGACCCCGGCTTCGGTGCGCGCGGCGCGGCGCGGCGCCTGGAGCTGCCCGCCTTGCGCGAGCGCGACGAGGCCTTCATCGTGCCGGGCGACGTGTGCTTTGCCGCCTGCGGCTACGACAGGCGGCTGCTGGAAGGCACACGGCCCTGGACGGGCGCGTGGAACGTCGCGTCGCGCGCCTTGAGCTTCGACTACCTGTGGAACGAGGTGCGGGTGAAAGGCGGCGCCTACGGCGTGGGCTTTTCCGCTTCCCGCGCGGGCGACATGTCGTTTTACACCTTCCGCGACCCGCATCTGGACGCCTCGCTTGCGCGCATCGCGAAAAGCGCGAAGTGGCTCGCGGGCTTCGATGCGGACGCCGCCGGGCTCGAGGGGCTGCTCGTGGCCGGCGTGGCGGGCATCGACGCGCCCGTGAAACCGCGCGCGCTCATCGCCCGCCAAGACGGGGAGTGGTTCTCGCATGCGCCGAAGGGGCTGCGCGAGACGATGCGCCGCGAGGTGCTCGAGACGACGGCGAAAGACCTGCGCGCGCTCGCACCGGACATGGAGGCCGCGAACGCGCATCGGCGCACCTGCGTGTTCGGCAACAGGCAGATCCTGGAGGGCAGCGCCGGCGGATTCGAGCTGGTGGACCTGCTGGGAGCCGGCGCCTAGGAACCTGCCGCCCGGGTGCCGGCCGCCTCGCACATCTCGGCAAGGGAGAACAAGGACACGTCGCCCCTCTTCGCGGCAAGGCACTCCGCTCTGCAACCCGGCTCTTCGTTATAGCCAGCTATGTTATAGCTAGCTATAACTTTTCAGGGGCGTGTCCATGGGGAGGGCTCGCGTCCATGTCGCAGCCGGCTGCGGCTTCTCGAAAAAGCCACGCGTGCCCGCGCTAGTCGTCGGCCGGCTCTGTCAGCTCGCCGGCGATGGAGACGCCCACCCGGCGCGCCACCTCGGCGCCTGAAAGCCCCTGCGAGAGCAGGAAGACGAGCTTCGCGTAGACCGCCTCGAGCGTCATGTCCACGGCAGAGACCGCGCCCGCCCGCGCTATGGCGTCTCCTGCCTCGTAGTGGCCGGCCAGCACGACGTTTTGCTGGCATTGCGAGGTGATGACGACGGGACAGCCCGCCGCGATCGCGTCCGCGAACACGTCCACGAGGCCGGGCTCGTCTGCCGGGATGTCGCCCACACCGTAGGCGCGCAAGACCACGGCCTCGGGCAGCGGGTCGAGCATGGCGGCGACCCTCGCCGCGCTGATGCCCGGGGCCATGTCGATGACGGCCACGTCGCACACGCGATAGGGTGCGGGATCGTCCCAGCCGCAGCCCGGGTGCCTGGCGGGAAACCAGCGCCAGGGGGCGCCCGTCAAGGCGACGGGGGCGGCGGCGGGCGAGCCGAAGGCCTCGAAGGCCCATGACGAGCTTTTCGTCACGCGCGCGCCGTGGAAGAGATGGTGCCCGAAGAACAACGTGACGCCGCTCGCACGCCCCGAGGCGGCCGCGTTCATGGCGCCCGTGACGTTGGGGGTCGCGTCGCTTTCTATCAGCCCCAGGGGCAGCTGCGAGCCGGTCAAGATGACGGGCTTGCCGAAACCGCACAGCGCGTAGGAAAGGGCCGCCGCCGAGTAGGCCATGGTGTCGGTGCCGTGCAAGATGACGAACGCGTCGGCGGAGTCGCGGTTCGCGTGCAGGTCGTCGATGATGGCCTGCCAGTTGTCCGGAGTCGCGTTCGAGGAGTCGATGAGCGGCGACAGCTCGGTGAAGGAGACCTGCTCGGGATCGATCTGCGTGTCGGCCAGCAGGCGGAACAGCCAGCTCTTCAAGTCCGCGCCCGGCACGAGGCCTTGCGGCGAGTCCACCATCCCGATGGTGCCGCCCGCGTAGGTGACGTGTATGCGCATGGCCGCCCCCTACTCCCCGGCGCCCGTGCCGGCGCGTGCTCCGGCGGCGTCCGCAGCATCCGCATCGCCGCCCGCGTCCGCGTCGAGCATCTTGTCCATCAGGTCGCCCTTGATGCGCCCGCGCACGTAAAACCAGCCCGCCACCATCGCGACGACCACGACGGCGAACAGCGCGAGCGTCCAGCGCCCGGACGGGTCGGTGAGGT
>CAVIIZ010000040.1:0-8181 GCA_963642995.1 bacterium
ATGTTTTACCTGTTAAACAGTGCTTTTCTTGACTACGTTTTGACTACGCCAAACTACGTTTCTAGCGTTTTCAGCACGAAGACACGAACGGATTCTCCGTTCGGCGGAAGGTTTCGAGGCTCCACGGCGAGCCTTTTGCCCTCGAAATCGTAGTCAAGCGTAGTTCCGGGGCGCATAAGCTCCAGCACTTTCTTGCGCCACGTCGCGTAGGACGGCCGCATGCGCTCGCCGGCCGTCTCGGCCCACGAGCAGAAGTCCTTCTCGTAGACGTCTATCGGCTTTCGGTTGAGCAGGCCCGCAACGGTCACGTCATTGTCATAGACCCAGCGCAGGACGGAGTCGTTCGTCCTGCGCACCTCCTTGACCTCCGCCACCATGTCCGGTATCTCGGGGAGGGCGCCGCCGCGCATGATCAGCTCGCGCAGCCCTTGGAGGGCCAGCAGCGCGCCGCGCTCGCGCGCCTCCTGCGTAGCCAGCTTCTCAGCGATGTGCGGGTCGTAGCCCGGCTCGCCCTCGGCGAAGCGCCTGCGGAACGGGATGAAGTACAGGCGGCGGAAGATGCCGTCAGTCGTGTCGCTGAGGCGCGGCATGGAGTTCATGGAGAAGGCCATGGTCGCGTTCGGCCTGAACTCGTACCCGGCTCCGCCCTTGACGTCCGTGTAGATGGAGTCGCCGGTGACCAGCTTCTTGAACATGGACAGCTCGTCGCCCTTGAGGAAGCCGTCCGGGATGTCGTCGCCGAGGTTCGCGAGCTTGCCGAGCGCGCGGCCTGCTTGGAATCGCTGCCCGAGCGTAGCGATATCGAGCGAGCTGAAGTTCTCCGGCCCTCCGATTGCCCGTACCCAGTTCATGAGCGTCGATTTGCCGTTGCTTGCCCTGCCCGTCGCGCCGCCTGCCGTGCCGATGAGCATCGGGGATTGGTTAAGTATCCGCTTCGAGCAGAGACACGAGCCCATGAACTCGATCATGGCCTCATACGTCGGCTCGTCGCCGTTGCTGATGTCCTCCAGAAACTTGTCGGCGACGTTGGGCCTGTCGCTGATATTCAGGTTCGTCGCCAGCGTGTTCGTGATGAACATGGACGGCTGGGGCTCGACCTTCTCGCCCGCCATGACGTCGTACGTGCAATCGGCGAACTGGACATAGTAGCGCCCATCGAATTCCCCGTCGCTTGAGACGTGAGGAGCTTTCAGCTTGACGTATTCGGTTACTTCTGACACGATCTGCTTCTTGGCGTCGTCGGCCAGGTTCAGGACACACCTTTTGATGGCATCGTCCCCGAGGTCCCAGCGCTTACCCGTCCAAACAGCGGGGGCACCGTCGATGATCCGGGCATGGCATTCTTCGATGATCTTCTTACCCAGCAGGTTATGGATAATGTTCTTGTTTTTGTCACGAAAGACAATACCGCTGCCGCCGCCGCGCGGCACCTGGGGCATCGGGCCGTTCGGGTCTCCCAGCCCCTCCATCGTGTCGAGCTTCGCGGCCTGCCTGCAGATGCGCTCGATGTCGCTTGAATCCATGGGCGGCTTGCACCTCGTGGCGTTGGCCCCCGCCACCGCCATCTTGATCTCCTCGTCGGAGCGGCCGCGCGAGCGGAGCGACGCGGCGTAGCGGAACAGGGTGTCGTCGCGCTCGCCCTTCTTGATCTTCTCGGGCAGCGCGAACCGCTTCCGGGGCTTGGCGCCCTCCTCCTCGCCGCCGTTGCGCTGGATGTGGTCGAGGAAGTCGTAGACGTTGCCGTCCGCCTGCGCCACCTCGCAGTCGTCGGGGCTGACGCTCCACTCGTACGGCTCGCCGTTCGGGTGGATGGACCCCGGCGCCACGATGTAGCTGCCGTCGCAGCGCACGTCCACGCCGAGCTCGGCGTTGACGCTCGGGCGGATTGTGTTGCGGTCGGTCATGTACAGGTAGTGCTTGCCGCCGCTGCCCGTGATCGCGACGCACGTCTCGGGCAGCTCGCCGTGCGATGCCTCCCACTCCCTGAGCGTCGCGAGGCCGTCCTTGCCCCTCTCCTCGTCCACGTCGAAGTCGAGCACGAGCAGCCCGCCCGAGGGCGAGCCGCACGTGATGCCGATGTTGTCGTGGGGATGGCGCTCCCAGTGGGCGGTGATGTCGGTCTCGTCGCGCGTCCAGTCGTTGCAGCCGCGCTTGACGTTGGGCTGCTTGCCGTTGGGCTTGCACGGGAACACCGCGAAGCCCCAGCGCACGAGCTGGAGCGCGGTGCGCCCGAGCGGTGACAGCTGCTCCTCGTTCATTTGTATGGCTCTCCTAGAATCTCGCAGATGCGCGGCGCCGTCCTCCGCTTGTCGCAGAACTCGAAGCGCATCCCGTGGTCGGTCTCAAGCCGGGCGATTATCTTCGCCACGGTCGGCCCGTTCATGGGCTTGGAGCGGTACCGGGTGCACCTCCCCTGCTTGAACGGGTTGCATTTGCGGCAGCGCCTGCACGCGAAGCACATCCACGTGTAGAGCCTGGAGCGGTCGTTGTACTCGGGGTGCTGCTCGATGAGCACCACGAGACGGTAGCCCGCCTCGGCGGCCCTCTCGGCCTCGCGCACGAAGCGCGCGTGGTCGCGGCCCACGTCCATTGCCAGCTCCTGCACGTCCTTCTTCGTGTCGATGGACACGTTGGAGCCTTCGCGGACGTAGTCCCCGAAGGGAAGGGCGGAGGCCCGCTGCGCGAACTCCACGCCGTGGGCCTCCATCCATCGCGCTATGTGGTCGTGCTTGCCCGCCTGCTGCCTGGTGTCCTCGACGATCACTAGAACGGGATGGCGCCGCTGTACACCGAGGCGCCGGTCGCCACGTCGCTCACGGCGGGGGCGGCGCTCTTCTCCAGGCGCTTGATGTCGCGCGCCTTGACCTTGCCGTCGCGCACGTCCTGCGCGGGCACAACCTGGCAGACGTTCAGGCGGGTGCGGATATCGCCGTCGCGCGTCTCGTACTCCTCCTCCTGGAGGTTGACGCCGACGATGCGCCCGACGAACATCCCCCAGCGGTCGGCGTTGTTGGCCGCGAGGGCGTCGAAGCCCGGGTTGGAGCTGCTGATGGCCTCCAGGCGGCCCTTGGTCATGCTCAGCGCCGTGTCCTTATAGGACATGAAGAAGTGGTGGGCGTACGGGTGCGACTGGCCCCAGGCGTCCGAGTAGAACCCGGCGTGCTCGCCCTCGGCGATGTCGAAGACGATCTCGGTGTACTTGCGGTCGGGGTAGTACTCCGCTGCGGTGATGCGCGCGACGTAGCCGCCCGCGGGCAGCTTCTCGAACCCGCCGTTGTCGCTCCTCGCCTCGACGGTTCCCCAAGAGATGTTAGGCATTGCGGTTCCTTTCTATCGTTGTCCTCAACGTGCTTTCGAAAAGCCGGTCGCGCCTGTCGTAGCAGTGCTCGACCTCGCCCACCGCCGCCCGCAGGCAGTCGTAGGTGCGGTCGGCCGCCACGTCCTCGTCGCAGCCCAGCTTGTTCACTAAGTAGTCGTACTGCGCCTCGCACCGCTCCATGCAGCGCCTCAGCGCGGTCTCTGTCGGGGCCTGCATCATGCCCCGATGAACTCTTTGATGCCCTCGTCGACCAGCGCGAGGTCGTTCGGCATCACGGCCTGCTCGAACATCCCGCAGCTCTTCGCGGGCGGCTTGCCGTCCACGATGAACACGTGCTCGCCGTCCACAACCTCCGCGAGGATGCAGACGTTGACCATGCCGAGCAGGTCGATCTTCTCGTTGACCATCTTGCCCATGAGCTTCGGCACGATGTTGCCGAACGGGTCGGCGTCGGTGTGCATGGTGACGTACACCCTCACCCCGTCGCGCAGCCCGTTGAAGAACTCGATGGTCTGGTAGACCTCGGCGGCGATGGCCTTGTAGATGGCGTACTGGTCCTTGTCGCCGATGTGATGGATGAACAGATCGGTCACGCAGTACCCGAAGTCATCCACCACCACCACGTCGCACTGCTCGGCGTAGCGCTGGACGATGGCGCGCAGCTCGCCGAAGCCCTTGGTGCGCGCGAACTTCTTGCCGCCGCGGAACGGCAGCATGGTCTTCTCGCACTCGACCAGCCCGTAGTTCTCGTTGGGCAGGTTGCGGAGCGAGTAGGTCTTGCCCGAGCCGCTAGGCCCGAGTATCAGGACGGGAACGCCCATGCTTCCTCCTCTCCTTCTCCACCTCGCGCGTCGGCAGCCCGGTGCGCAGGGCGATGAACTTGTCGCTGTATCCACGCCCGATGTAGTCGAGCACGACGCGGCGGCGCTCCTCGGCGCCCGCGCTGCTCCGCCACATCAGGCGTCCTCCTCGATGGTCACGCGGTACGTGCGGTCGTAGCCGACCTTCTCGTAGGCCTCCTCGTCGCCGTTGACGCGCAGGTAGTCCTCGCGGTGGATGCCCTGCTCGTCGGCGGAGTAGAACTCGAAGTAGAAGCCCCTCGCCGTCCGCACGCCCTTGCTGAGCCGCATGCTCAGCTCGATGGGTTCGCCCATCACGCCTCCTCCCACATCACGCACTCGCCCGTCTCGTAGTCCGGCTCGACCGCGTACTCGTCGGACGCGAGCCGGAGCGGCCCCGTCCAGTCGCAGCAGTCGCAGGCGCCCATGCCCCGGAGGGCGTCGCGCGCGCGCTCCAGCATGCCCGGCCCGAGGCGCGGCGCGAGGATGGCCGCGTCCTCGTCGGTCAGCGGGCGGTAATGGGCGCACTTCCCGCACGCCTTGGAGATCGGCGCGTACGGCTCGCCGAACTCGGCCTCCTCGCGCTCCCTGCGCCGGCGCCTCGCGTAGGCGTTGAGGCCGGCGTCGTAGTCCGCCTGGTTCATTCGTCCTCCTCCATCCATTCCACGGCCCACTCCGGCTCGATGAGCCAGCGGCGCCCGCCGCCGTTGGGCCTCTTGCAGCGCAGCTCGCCCGCCTCGATGGCGCGGAGCAGCGAGCGGTAGGCCGCGCCCGTCCACTTGGCGGTGTCCTTGACGGAGTACGCGAGCAGGCCCGGGGTCAGCCCCGCGGCCTCCTGCGCGCGCTCCACCCGCGCCCTATCGAAGCTCATGCCACAGCCCCCTCAGCACGCGGAGGCAGGCAATGAGCGCGAGGGCCGCGAAGACGGCCACGAGCGCCCAGTCGACGCTCGCCGCGCTCCAGCCGTAGAGCATGTCGGTGCAGAACATGTAGTCGCTCGGCATCGTGGTATCCTTTCCCTCAGGGTCTTCTTGCTCGGCCGCCCCGGCGTTGCAGCGCCTGCGGGGCGGTCTTTTTTGTCTCGCGCGGCCCGGCGGGTCGCCGGCTGCGACGCCCGCCGCTGACCTTTCGGTGAGTGTTGTTTGCTGTTTTGTGGAAGCAGCCAGCCGGCGCCTCGCCGGGTCGCGCGCTTTGTTGCTCGGTATTGCTTGGTGACGCTTCTCCGGTGCCCCCTGCGCGGGGCGCGGGCACGGTCGCGGGCAGCATATGCGAGGACCCGCTGACGGCCTGACCGTTGCGCTTCTGGCCGTGGTGCAAGGGGGATTCACGCGCTTGTGAGAGGAGTGCCCGGCGTCGGTACCGGGCGGCACACCCGCGCCCCTCGCAGGGAGCATCGGAGTTTCGCTCCTTTTCGGGCAGGAACATCGCCCATCCGGTTTTCAAGGTGCTTCGGAGCGCAAGGCTCCGCCGAGGCCCCCTTGTGAGGGGTCTCCGTGGTGGTGCTCGTGTTGTTGCTTGATTACCTCAGCTCGTCCACTGGGCAATTGAAGAGGTCGGCTAGCAGCTTGACCTCCTTCCACTGCCAGTCGTAGGAGTCGTCCAGACGGTTGTTAAGCGTCTGGGTGGTGATTCCTAGGCGGGCGGCGAGGTCCTGCTTGGTGTGGCCAGATTCGAGCAGCCACGCGCCGACCTTCTCTTTGATGCTCAGGTTCATGCTGTTTCACCTCCCGACAATGCCTATTGGCTTTGCTGACGGTGACCACTCTATAGGATGCCAATTGGCATTGTCAATAGAAATTTTGGGATTCCCCAAATCTTTTTGGCATCTGGGTACAATTTGGCCAACCGCCATGAGAGGAGTACACCATGAAGACGTTCGGCGAGACCATGCGCGCCGCGATGGATGCCAAGGGGATGAAGCCCGTGGACATCTGGCGCGGCTCCGATATCCTGACGCAGCCCTACATCTCCAAGCTGCTGACCAACCGCGTGACAGACCCGACGTTCGCCAAGGCGTGCGCGATCATCGACCGCCTCGGCATGACGCTCCAGGAGTTCGCCGACCTGCAGGACGCCGACTGATGCCCCGCCGCATGCGCAGCAGCTTCGGCTGCGTGCAGCGCGTCGACCGCGACCGCTACCGCCTGCGATGGTGGGAGCTCGTGGGCGGCGAGTACAAGCGCCGCAGCGAGACGGTGCGCGGCACCCGCCGCGAGGCCGAGCGCCGCATGGCCGAGATACGCGCGGGGCTGGACGAGACGGCCTGCGGGCCGCGCCGCTCCGCGCCCACGGTCGGCGAGTGCTGGGAGAGGTGGGCGCGCCCCGCGATGCTCAGGCAGGTGGAGGAGGGCCGCGTCGCCGCGTCGACGCAGCGCATGCGCGAGTCCTCGTGGCGCGTCGCCGTGGGGCCGCGCTGGGCGGGCGTGAAGGTCACCGACGTGCGCGCGCTGGACGTGCAGCGCTGGCTGGACGGCATGACCGAGAAGCCCGCGGTGCGCGCCCTCGCGCTGCTCCGCGCGGTGCTCGACCAGGCGGTGCTCTACGAGGCCGTGGGCGACAACGTGGCCCGGCGCGCCTACTCCATGCCGCGCGCCCACGCGGACGCCACGGACGGCGCCTACACGCTGGCCGAGCTCGACCGCGTGGCGCGTGCCGCCGAGGGGATGCCCTGCGAGGCGGCGATGCTGCTCATGATGTTCGGGAGCGCCCGGGCGGGCGAGGCGCTGGGCGTGCGCGCGGGCGAGGTGCGCGAGATGGAGTCGCGCGGCGTGCGCATGGCCGCCGCGCCCGTCTCGCGGCAGATGGGCAACGACGGCCGCGTCACCGGGAAGCTGAAGACCCCGCAGAGCGCCCGGCCGCTGATCGTGCCCGAGCCGTGGGGCCTGCGCCTGCTCGAGCTCGCCGAGGGCGCCCTGTCGCGCGGCGAGGAGTGGCTGTGCGACACGGGCGAGGGCCTGCCGATGAAGCAGGCCGCCATGCGCCGCGAGTGGGCGCGCGCCGTCGCCGCCGCCGGCGTCGAGCCGAAGCAGCCCCGCGCCGCGCGCCGCTCGTGGGAGACGTACATGCGCTGGGAGATGGGCGTGAGCCCCGACCGCGTGGAGGCGATGATGGGCCACGCGCTGCCCGGCGTCACCGGCGCCCATTACGACAAGCCCACCGCATCCGTCTTCGCGGACACGGTGGGCGCTGCTTTCTCGGTTAAGCCTTTTATACGGGGCGCTTCTTAAGTCCCGCGCATTTGGGACTATTTGGGACGCGCGGCGGATAAAACCGCAGGTCAGGCGGGGTGCGCCTAGATCTCCATATTCTGCGCGGGCAGTGCATTGTGGTGCCTACCTGCGCATTTAGTGTCGTTTAGTGCCGTTTAGTGCCGCTATGTGAACCCTAAACCGCGATTTTGGGACGCGATAGGGACTCGCCGCACCTCGCATGTTAACGCAAAAACCCCCTCCCCGCCGAAACGGGGAGGGGGCAAAGAAAAACCGCGCAGTTGAGCATCCATGGAGAGGCCGCGCGGTGTGCTGGGGACATTATAGGGCGCGGGGCGACAAAAACGGCGCACGACGCGGGGGATGTGTGTGTTTAACCCGCGCCCTGCCGCCATTGTACCGCTAGCGCCGGTCGCCCGACGCGACCGGCGCCATCACCGTGACGCCGAGGGCGAAGCCGGCCGCGAAGGCCACGAGCGCGGCCACGAGCGCGGTCAGCACGGCGACCCCGCGATAGCCCACATGGCGACGGCCAAGGCGTAGCCGATAAGGGCGCCGAGGAACAGGCGGATGACCTTAGCCTCGCGCGTCTCCTGCCGACACACGCGGCAGTACCGGGACTCCTTGAGCTTGACCATCGGCCGCGCGTTGTAGTCGCCGTCGGCCGGCGAGAACACCTCGCCGCGCAGAGGATCCATCCCTAAAACCTTCCTTCGTTGAGCGCCGCCTGCATCGCCATCACGGTCGCGCTCGGGCCGCTGATGGTGCCGTCGTCGGTGCATCCCGAGGTCGGCGAGAAGTATTCTACCAGCGC
>CAVIIZ010000041.1:0-7986 GCA_963642995.1 bacterium
TCGCCCCCGTTCACCGTCGCCCGATCCCCCTTTTTGCGCGAAAACGCCCGCACCGTGCAAATTAAAGGCCCGAAACGTCGCCAGAAGTCCGTTTTTGCGCATTCGCACGGCGAGCGTCCATCGCCTTTTGCCCGCCGGATGCGCCGATGCGTCGCGGACGGCCGCATCGTGACGCGCGGGTAACGGATGGCACCCGCCCTTGCAGAAAACTTGACATGAAGCGACTTAGATTTTATTGTAACGAGCGTACAAGGGCATCTACACGAGTCACGGAAAGGACTGATACACATGGCAAAGATCATCGGCATCGACTTGGGCACCACCAACTCGGCTATGGCCGTGCTCGAGGGCGGCGAGCCCACCATCATCGTGAACGCCGAGGGCGACCGCACCACGCCGTCCGTCGTCGGCTTTCGCAAGGACGGCGAGCGCGTCGTGGGCAAGGCGGCCAAAAACCAGGCCGTCACGAACCCCGAGAACACCGTCGCGTCCATCAAGCGCTTCATCGGGCGCAACTACGACGAGACGGACTCCGAGCGCAAGACCGTGGCCTACAAGGTGGTCAAGGGCAAGGACGGGCGCAACATGGTCGACATCGACGGCCACGAGTACACGCCCGAGGAGATCTCGGCCATGGTGCTGCAGAAGCTGAAGGCAGACGCCGAGAAGTACCTGGGCGAGACGGTCTCCGAGGCGGTCATCACCGTGCCGGCCTACTTCAACGACGCGCAGCGCCAGGCCACCAAGGACGCGGGCAAGATCGCCGGCCTCGACGTCAAGCGCATCATCAACGAGCCCACGGCCGCGGCTCTGGCCTACGGCCTGGACAAGAAGGCGCAAGACGAGAAGATCCTCGTCTTCGACTTGGGCGGCGGCACCTTCGACGTCTCCATCCTCGAGCTGGGCGACGGCGTCTTCGAGGTGCTCTCCACCGCAGGCGACAACCACCTGGGCGGCGACGACTGGGACCAGCGCGTCATCGACTGGCTGGCCGACAAGTTCAAGGCCGACCAGGGCGTGGACTTGCGTGCCGACAAGATGGCGCTGCAGCGCCTGAAGGAGGCCGCCGAGAAAGCCAAGATGGAGCTGTCCAACACCCAGCAGGCCAACATCAACCTGCCCTTCATCACGGCAGTCGACGGCAACCCGGTGCACCTGGACTACACGCTGTCGCGCGCCGAGTTCGAGAAGATCACGAGCGACCTGCTCGACCGCTGCAAGACCCCGGTGGACAAGGCTATGAAGGACGCCGGGCTGTCTTCCGGCGACATCGACGAGGTCATCCTCGTGGGCGGCTCGACGCGCATGCCCGCCGTGCAGGCCGAGGTGAAAAAGCTCACGGGCAAAGACCCCAACATGGGCGTGAACCCCGACGAGGTCGTGGCCGTGGGCGCCGCCATCCAGGGCGGCGTGCTGGGCGGCGACGTCGAGGGCATCCTCTTGCTCGACGTCACGCCGCTGTCGCTGGGCGTCGAGACCATGGGCTCTGTCATGACGAAGATGATCGAGCGCAACACGACCATCCCGACGCGCAAGACCGAGGTGTACTCCACGGCGGCCGACGGCCAGACCAGCGTCGAGATCCACGTGCTGCAAGGCGAGCGCGAGATGGCCCGCGACAACAAGACCCTGGGCCGCTTCCAGCTGACGGGCATCCCGTCGGCGCCGCGCGGCGTGCCCCAGATCGAGGTCACCTTCGACATCGACGCCAACGGCATCGTGAACGTCTCGGCCAAGGACCTGGGCACGGGCAAGGAGCAGAAGATCACCATCTCCGGGTCCACGGCGCTCTCCGACGAGGAAGTCGAGCGCATGGTGGCCGACGCTAAAGAGCACGAGAGCGAAGACGCCGAGCGCAAGGCCGCCATCGAGGCGCGCAACCAGGCCGATTCTCTGGTCTATGCCACGGAAAAGTCGCTGTCCGATCTGGGCGACAAGGTGCCGGCGGACACGAAGTCCGACGTGGAGGCCAAGGCCGCCGCGTTGAGAGACGTGCTGGGCAACGAGGACGCGCCCGTCGACGACATCAAGGCCAAGACCGAGGAGCTGCAGCAGGCAAGCTACAAGCTGGCCGAGATCGCCTACAGCGACGCGAACGGCGCGGCCGGCGGCGCGGCAGCTCCGGGCAACCAAGCCTCCGGCAGCTACGACACGAGCGGCGCCGCGGATGCGACCGGCGACGACGCCGAGGTGGTCGACGCCGACTACGAGGTCGTAGACGACGACGAGGGCGGAAAATAATGGCGGCGGCCGAGGAAAAGGCGCGTCCGGCGGGCGAGAGCGAGGAGCCGAGCAAGGAGCCGGAGGCGGGCAAGGCGCAGGCCGCGCCCGCCGCGCCCGCCGCAAACGCGGGCGAGGGCGCTGCGGGCGATGAAGGCGCCGGGGCAGCCGCAGACGCCGAGGTCGCCGATTCCGACGGGACGCGCGCGGCGGCGGACGAGGGCGGCGCCGGCGAGGACGCCCCCGATTCCGATCCCGATGCCGCCGGGGACGCCGACGGGGCAACCGGCGCAGGAGCAGACGCTCCCGGCAAGGACGCCGGCGCCTCCGACGAGGCCGACGAGCTGCTGCGCGCGGCCCGCGCCAAGGCCGCCGAGCTGCAAGACCGCTACGCGCGCCTGCAGGCCGAATGGGACAATTTCCGCAAGCGCACGAGCGCGGAGCGCGACTCGGAGCGCGCGCGTGCGGCGGAAAGCCTCGTGAAGGACCTGCTGCCCGTGCTCGACGATCTCGAGCGCGCCTTGAAGCACGCCCGGGAAAGCGGGGAGGGCGGCACCCTGGCCGACGGCGTCGAGGCCGTGCAGACGAAGTTTTTGCAGATATTGGGCAAGCACCGGGTCTCGCAGGTCGAGGCCGACGCGCAGCCCTTCGACGTGAATTGCCACCAGGCGGTGGGCACGACCGAGGACGCGAGCGTGCCGGAAGAGACGGTCGTGCAGGTCTACCAGCAGGGCTATCGCATGGGCGACAAGGTCATACGTCCGGCCATGGTGGTCACGAGCACGGGAGGACCTGCGCGCGAGCCGGACGGCGGCGGCGATGGCGGCGCGGCGCCTGCAGGCGACGGCGGCCAAGAGGGCTGACGAAAAGGCGGGCAGGCAAGGGCAGACGGCAAGCACACGACGAGACGCGCTTTGAAAGGCGCGTTTCGTTTTTACGAGCAAAACGCCGCAGCGACGGCAAGCCCGCGCCGCTGCGGCGAGCGCAGACGACGAGTGCAAGCGACGGACACGGAGAAGGCAGGTGAGGCGCTATGGCACAGAAGAGAAGCTACTACGACATACTCGGCGTGAAGAAGGGCGCTTCCGCCGACGAGATAAAGAAGGCGTTTCGCCGCAAGGCGCAAAAGCTGCATCCGGACGCCGGCGGCGACGAGGAGAAGTTCAAGGAGGTCAACGAAGCCTACGAGGTCTTGGGCGACGACAAGAAGCGCGCCCAATACGACCGCTTCGGCGCCGTGGGCGATTTCTCGTGCGGGCCGGGCGGCGGATGCGGCGGCGGCGCGGGCGGCCGGGGCGGCAGGCGCACGTACACCTACCGCGGCGGCCCCGGCGCGAGGGGCGGCTTTTCCGACTTCGATTTCGGCGACATATTCGACAACATACGCAGCGGCGAGGGCGCGTTCGGCTCGAACTGGGATTTCAACGTCAACCGCCCCCGCAAGGGCCAGGACCTGCAGGTGAACCTGGACTTGAGCTTTGCCGAGGCGTTTTCCGGCACGACGAAGAAGGTCACGATACGCATCCCGTCCACCGGGCAGGAGCAGTCCATCAACGTGAAGGTGCCGGCCGGCGCCGTGGAGGGCGGCAAGCTGCGCTACCACGAGAAGGGAGAGCACGGCAAAAACGGCGGCAAGCGCGGCGACCTCGTGGTCGTCACGCACATCGCCGGGCATCCGTTTTACAGGCGCGAGAAGGCCGACGTGGTCTTGCAGCTGCCCGTGAGCTTCGACGAGGCGGCGCTGGGAGCCACGGTGGTGGTGCCCGCGCCCGACGGCACGAAGGTGAAGCTGCACGTTCCGGCCGGCAGCCAAGACGGCGCGACGCTGCGGGTGCGCGGCAAGGGCGCGCCGAAGCTGAAGGGCTCGGGCTGCGGCGATTTGAAGGTGAGGCTGTGCGTGCGCGTGCCCAAGACCCTGAACGCCGAGCAAAAGAAGGCGCTGCAGGCGTTTGCGGAGGCAGGCGGCGGCGCGGGCGAGAGAATGCGCGCGGCGATAGCCGAGGGCGCGGGCACGGGCGCGTAGGCGGGCCTTCACAGGGAAAGGCGAGAGGCGATGGCGAAGACAGACAAGAACAAGCCGCTGTACATGATCAGCGTGGCGGCAGACCTCGCGGGCCTTCACCCGCAGACCCTGCGCATCTACGAGAGCAAGGGGCTGGTGAAGCCCAAGCGCACCGGCGGCAACACGCGCATGTACTCGCAGGCCGACGTCGAGCGCCTGGAGCTGATCAGCCAGCTGACCGACGAGGGCATCAACTTGGCCGGCGTCATCCGCATCCTCGACATGCGCGAGCGCATGGACGAGCTGCGACGCGAGGCCGACGAGCTGCGCGAGCAGATGCAGCAGGCAGCCGACCAGCTGCGCGAGATGCAGGTGCGGGCGACCATCCGCAATCTGGTGAACAAGCCCAACCACGCGCGCATGCTGGGCGAGGCGGCAAGCCCCGAGGCCATCGACGAGCTGCTGGCAGGCGGCGAATAGCGGCGGCGGGCATGGGAAGCGGGTGAAAGGGGTGTCGTGTCCCGGCAGGAGAGCAGCCCCCTTTCACCATGAAACGGGCGCACGGCTCGGCGACCGGCGGCGAACAGCGGCTCGGCGGGGCGTGCGGGACGGGAACGAACGCGCGGCGGGCGGATGGCGAAGAACCGACCCCCGCGCGCGAAGACAACTGAATAGACGAGGAGGACGATCGACATGAGAATAGACAAACTGGCAGTGACGGCCCAAGAGGCCCTGCAAAGCTCCATCACCATAGCGGCAGACGCGCAGGCCGCGCAAGTCGAGCCCGTGCACCTGCTGAAGGCGCTGCTCGACTCCCACGAGGGCAACCTGAACGCCATCATCGAGCGCATAGGCGCGGACACGTCGACGCTGGCCGCAGAGGTGGACCGCGCCATCGGGGCCGCCCCGAAGGTGAGCGGCTCGCGCACCATGCCGCGCGCCGGCGACGCCCTGGCCGACGTGATGGACGCCGCCGTGAAGGGCGCCGAGAAAATGGGCGATGCCTTCGCGACGACCGAGCACCTGCTCATCGCGTTGGCAGGCGACAAGGGCGACGCGGGCAAGCTCTTGTCCGTGGCCGGCATCACCAGAAAACGCATCGAGCAGGTCTACGACGAGCTGCGCGGCGACACGCGCGTCACCGACCGCGAGGGCAAGACGCAGTTCGAGGCCCTGTCGCAATACGGCCAAAACCTCACCGAGGCCGCGCGCGAGGGCAAGCTCGACCCCGTCATAGGCAGAAACGACGAGATCCGCCACACCGTCCAGGTCCTCTCGCGCCGCACGAAGAACAATCCGGTGCTCATAGGCGAGCCGGGCGTGGGCAAGACGGCCATCGTCGAGGGGCTGGCACAGCGCATCGTCAACGGCGACGTGCCCTCCACCTTGCGCGACCGCGAGGTGGTGGCCCTCGACATGGGGGCGCTCGTGGCCGGCGCGAAGTACCGCGGCGAGTTCGAGGACCGCCTGAAGGCCGTGCTGCGCGAGGTGGGCGAGTCGGACGGGCGGATCATCTTGTTCATCGACGAGCTGCACACCATCGTGGGCGCCGGCGCCTCCGAGGGCAGCCTGGACGCGGGCAACATGCTCAAGCCGGCGCTCGCACGCGGCGAGCTGCACGCCATCGGCGCGACGACGCTCGACGAGTACCGCAAGTACATCGAGAAGGACTCGGCGCTCGAGCGCAGGTTCCAGCCCGTCATGGTCGAAGAGCCCGGCGTCGAGGACACGATATCCATATTGCGCGGCATCAAGGAGAAGTACGAGATCCACCACGGCGTGCGCATCCAGGACGCGGCCATAGTCGCGGCTGCCGAGCTGTCCCATCGCTACATCACCGACCGCTTCCTGCCCGACAAGGCCATCGACCTGGTCGACGAGGCCGGCAGCCGCCTGCGCATGGAGATCGACTCGATGCCCGAGCAGATCGACATGCTCGACCGCAACCTCACCCAGATGCAGATCGAGGAGCAGGCGCTGATGAAAGAAGAGGACGCCGCCTCCAAGGAGCGCCTGGAGGAGCTGCGCGGCCAGATAGCCGAGGCGCGCCAGGAGCTCGACCGCCAGCGCGCGCAGTGGGCCAACGAGAAAGACGCCATCAACCGCGTGCAGGAGCTGAAGGCGGCCATCGACCGGGCGCAAGGCGAGGAGGAGCGCTTCACCCGGGAGGGCGACCTGTCGGCAGCCTCCGAGATCCGCTTCGCGAAGATCCCGGGCCTGCAAGCCGAGCTCGAGGAGGCCACCCGTGCCGTCGAGGACAAGCGGGGCGGCGAAGACGGCCTGCTGAAAGAGGAGGTCACCGCCGAAGACATCGCCGACGTGGTCAGCAACTGGACGGGCGTGCCCGTCTCGAAGATGATGGAAGGCGAGATGGCAAAGCTCGCAGGGCTGGAAGACCGCCTGCACGAGCGCATCATCGGCCAAGACGAGGCGGTGTCTGCCGTGGCGGCCGCCGTGCGCCGCAGCCGCGCCGGCCTCTCCGACCCGGACCAGCCCATCGGCAGCTTCCTGTTCCTGGGGCCGACCGGCGTGGGCAAAACCGAGTTGACCAAGCGCCTGGCCGAGCTGCTCTTCGACAGCGAGCGCGCCGTCGTGCGCATCGACATGTCCGAGTACATGGAGAAGTTCTCCGTGCAGCGTCTGATAGGCGCGCCCCCGGGATACGTGGGCTACGAGGAGGGCGGCCAGCTGACCGAGGCGGTGCGCCGCAGGCCCTACAGCGTCGTGCTGCTCGACGAGGTGGAGAAGGCGCATCCGGATGTGTTCAACGTGCTGCTGCAGGTGCTCGACGACGGCCGCCTGACCGACGGGCAGGGCCGCGTGGTCAGCTTCAAGAACACCATCATCGTCATGACGAGCAACGTGGGCAGCCAGGCCATCCAGGCAGCCCGGGAAAGCGGCGCGGACGAGAAGGCGTGCAAGGCGCAGGTCGAGCAGGCGCTGCGGGCGACTTTCCGGCCGGAGTTCTTGAACCGCATCGACGAGATCATCGAGTTCGAGCCGCTCGGCATCGGCGACCTGGAGCAAATCGTGGGCCTGCAGCTGGCCGACGTGGCCGAGCGTCTGGCGGCGCGGCGGGTGAAGCTGGAGGTCACGCCGGCGGCCCGCGAGCGGCTGGCCGTGGACGGCTACGACCCGGTGTTCGGCGCCCGGCCGCTGAAGCGCCTCGTGCAGCATGAGGTGGCCGACCGCGCGGCAGGCGAGATAGTGGCAGGCCATGTGCGCGAGGGCGACACGCTCGTCGTCGATTTCGACGATGGCGGCACAAGCGCGCCCGGCGCTGCGCCGGATGCGGACGGCGGCTACACGATCGCCGTGCAGCCGCCCGCGGCCTAAGCGCCCGGCGCGCGCCCAAAATTTTTAAAATTTCTCAAAAAAGTTCTTGACACTCTCAGAACCCATGCGTAATATACCTTCTCGCGCCGCAAACAGGAACGCACTTGCAAACGGCGCAAGCGCAGGCCGAAAGACCTGCGGAGAACCTTGAAAATCGGATACTGTGACGAACAAGTTTTACAAGCCAAACGTTCTTTGAAGAACATGAGGATCCCGTCCTTTTCACGATGAAGAGGATTCCTAAATCTTTTCAAGCAAGACGGTTCATTTACGAACCGCATCCGGACCTTCCCCGCGAGAGCGGGGAAAACATCCGGGACATCATCTCACATTGAATCTGGCTGCTTCGGCAGCCGCTTTGAATGGAGAGTTTGATCCTGGCTCAGGATGAACGCTGGCGGCGTGCTTAACACATGCAAGTCGAACGA
>CAVIIZ010000042.1:0-7468 GCA_963642995.1 bacterium
CGCCATCTCGATGCCCGCCCAGGTCAGCCCGTCGCAGTAGTGCATCTCCGCGCACATGGCGGCGGTGTCCCCCACGAGCAGGGCCACGCCCCGGGTGCCGTCGGTGCCCACCAGGCAGCGCCGGGCGCGCGCGATCGTGGCGTCGAGCTGGGCGAGGCGGGCCTCCAGCTGCGGGCGCCGGTCGAGCGCGGCCACGGTCGCGTCGGTGCCGTTCCAGTCCGTGCGCGTGCCGGACACGCGCGGCTCGTAGCCCTGGGCGCGCGGCTGCCCGGCCCGCTCCAGCGCGGCGAGGCGCAGCAGCACCGCCCGCCGGTCGCGGCAGGCCCCGTAGGCCGCGTCGAAGATGTCCCGCGCCTCGGTCATGCCAGCCCCAGCCCGGCGAGCATGTAGGCGGCCGCGTGGCCCATCAGGCCCAGCGCCGCGAAAAGGGCGGCGAGCAGGACGGCCCAGCCGATGACGTAACCGATTAAGTCTCGCAAAAGCGCCGCCTTTCCGCAGGTCGTTGCCCTGCATGATTGTAAACCCTGAGGCTAGGGTCGAGGGTTAGGGTTGCCCGCCCCTCCAGTGGTGGTAGAGGAGCCTGTGGGCGTAGTTGTTCGCCTTGGCCAAATCCTCGGCCGCGTCGCCCTTGAGCCCGGCGCGGTCGCAGTACTTGATGACGTTGCCCAGCGCGACGGCGGCGCGGGAGTCCAGCCCGTCCGTGACGGCCTCCACCTTGTCGATGGTCTCCACCGCCCCGGCGGTGTAGTGCGCCGGCGAGTCCACCGCCGAGCCGCCCGGGGCCGGCGCGGCGCCGCCACTCCCCTCCGCCACGCCGACCGCGCAGGCGCGGCGGAGCATGTCGCGCACCGCGCAGAGCATGGCGGTGTCGTCCATGCCGCGCTGGACGCGGTGCTCCACCAGGTAGGCGTGGGCGCGGTCCTGCGGCCGGCTGTCCTGGCGGTACTCGAAGACCTCCCGCGCGTCGTCGAGGACGGCGCCGAGCGTGTCCGTGTCGTTGTCGCTCATGTGCATCACTCCCGAATGCCCCTCTGCGGGGCCGTGAGACGTTCTGGGGGCCGCTCTGGCCCCTCCCCTAGTCCGAGTGCGGGCCGAGCCAAACGGGGCCTGAGGGCGGCTCCCGTGGCGTCTGGCGCGAGGCGTCGCGGATGACCTCGCGCATGTGCTCGGCCATCTCGCCGTCCGAGACGCCGAAGAGCCTGGCGCAGCGGCGCAGCTGCCAGCGGCGCGGGTCGCGCGCCATGGCCCTCGCGAGGGCGAGCACGGCGCGGTCCTCCCCGGCGCCCCACAGGCGCGGCGCGGCCGGCTCCGGGGCGCCTGGGCCGTGGCCGCAGGGCACCCCGTAGCGCACGCCCAGCGCGCTGGCGCGGGCGCGGATGGCCCTCACGTCGCGGCCGGGCAGGAGGCCCGCGTCGGCCATGCCCTTGGCGCCGAGCGCCGGGTAGCGCCGCGCGATCATCGCGTCCTCGGCGGCGTCGAAGCGGCGCGGGGCCGGGCGGGGCGGCGCGACCCCCAGCCGCTGCGCGCGCGCCTTGACCGAGTCGGGCGAGCGCCCCGGCAGCAGGCGCGCCACGCCGGCGGCGCCCAGCTCCGTGTAGCGGTCGCGGATGGTCTCGTCCTCGGCGGGCGCCCAGTAGGCGTAGCTCATCGGCCCTCCACCTCCGCTCCGCAGACGGGGCAGTAGCGCGGCGCCGCGCCGTCCGTGGGGACATCGTGGCCGCACGACAGCCACGCGTGGTCGGCGCACGCGCCCTCCACGCGGCACGTCGGGCGGTCGACCAGGTCGGCGAGCGCGCCCTCCCAGCGCCCACGGGTCTCGGAGCGGCCCAGCACGGTGCAGGTCGCCTCGAACGGCGACCAGCCCTCCCGGAGCCTCGCGGCCACCTCGCGGCGCCGCTGGTCGGTGATTTTCTCGGTCATGGTCAGTCCTCCTCTGCCGAATCGTGGACAGTCTCTTTGCCGAAGGCGAAGACCTTCACCATGCCTTTTGCCTTCACCCGGTCGATGTAGTCGCGTGCCGCCTGCGAGCTCGAAAAGAGGGTCGTGCTGCTGTACACGTTGCCGTCGAATGTGTTGCCCGTCTCGACGGCCCAGACGGCGTGGCGCTTGCTCCCTGCGGGGGGCGCCGGGTTCAGCGGTATGGCGCTGTCGTGGACGAAGGTGCGAAGGTTCTTGCTCTCCATGGCGGAGGCGTAGTCGTATGCGGCACTCTCGTCGGTGAACGCGGCGAACGGCTTCCAGTATCTAGAGTCAACGCCGTTCTCCCCGACGTCGCACGCCTCCACCACGTAGACGGTGCCGGCCTTGGGCGCGTCATCCGCCATCGCCCCGGCGCACTCGGCGGCCAGCTCCGTGACCTCCGATTGCAGCTCGGCGCACCGGGCGCACCAGCCGTCGCGGTCGCGCCTCAGGCGCTCGCGCTCGCGCTCGCACTCGGCCACCAGCTCCCCCATGTCGGCGAACGGCAGCGAGAACTCGTCGTGGCCCAGCAGCGTCGCCTGGTTCTCCAGCGCGCGCCGCAGTCGGTCGGTGCCGCGCGCGGCGGGCCGGGCTGCACACGAGTCGGTACGGTCGGTACGGCTCTTGTCTATATAAGAGTTTTTCTGCTCGTTGACCCATTCAGCGAGGTCAGAGCTGATTTCTCCAAGGTTCTTACCGGTTTTCATGTCGGATTCTCCCTATGAGGGGCGTACCGACTGTACCGACTTTTCCTTATTCTCCTTATATATATATTTCTTTTTCAAAAATATGAGGGATAGGGTCGGTACAGTCAGTACGCAATGGTTATTTTTGGCTATCTAGCTGCACGAACAGTGCGTACCGACTTGCTGGTTGGTCAGTACGCGTCAGTACAGTCAGTACGCGCTAGCCGTTGTACGCGGGCATGTACACGAGCAGCTTGCCCCTCTTCTTGACCCCGCCCGGGGCGATGTAGGTGCCCTGCTTGGTCTCGAACGAGCCGTCGCCGAAGTAGCCGCAGGTGTTGAGGGCTTCAGTGAACTTGTTCTTCTTGACCGGGTTGTGCTCTTTGTTGCTGTCCAACCACGTCGTGTACTGCACATACCAGTCAGCAAACGGCTCGCCGTCCATGTCGAGCGGGTCGACGTTCGCGTCGTCGAGCCAGCGCATGACCGAGGAGCTGCCCAGGCGGATGTCGCGCAGGTCGTTCTCCATCGACGGGATCGCCGTGAACCTCCCTCGCTCGATGGCCCCGCGCACGGCCACCATGCCGACGTAGGCCGCTCGCATGACGCACTCGGGCGCCAGGAGCTTCGACTTGACGTCCGGGTCGTAGCCCTCGGAGCCTGGCGTGAAGGACGCCTTGAAGCCGCAGATGGCGATGCGGCGCATCTCGCCCTCCGTCACGCGCTCCATGCGGGGGATGTCGTTCATGGAGTAGACGTGCTGTGCGACCGGGGAGAACTCGATGCGCTCGCCGTACTTGACGTCCGTGCTCAATGTCTCACCCGTCGCGAGCTTTTTGAAGATAGCGAGCGCGCCCTGCGTCAGGAACTCGCCCGAGATATCGTCGCCCAGGTTGGCCGATTTCCCCACGAGCGAGCCAGCTGCGTAGTCGTTCTTGTTGAAAACGCTGATGTCGAGCGCCGCAACGTTCCTCGGGCCGGCTACGGAGCGCACAAGGGTGATGTAGGTCGACTTGCCATTGCTGGCGCGTCCCTTCCCCGTATTGCCAGCTCGGCCCACGAGGAACACCGCCTGCGGCACAGCAATGCGAGAGATCATGCACGAGCCAATGACCTCGCTGAGGAAAGTGATCGTCTCTTTGTCCTTGGCCGCGACGCTTCGAAGGAACGTATCGAGGTAGTTCGGTTCCTTCGCCTTCTCGATGTCCATCTCGTACGGGCACGTGCCGAAGATTTGCATCCACGGCTTAGGCTCCACCAATTTGAGCGTCATAATATCGACAGTGCAATTTTCGAACTGGACATACCAGCCGCCGTCGAAATATTCGGCACTAGACACGTAGGTCGCCTTCAACGCCACGTAGTCATAGACCTCGTTGTACACGCTCTTACGCGCATCGGGCGCGAGCTCAAGGGCCGCCAGCACGATGGCCCTTTTGCCGAAGTCCCAATGCTTGCCCGTCCACACTGCCGGTGCCCCGTCGATTCGAATGGCCTTGTAGCGCTCAATCACTGCGTCGCCAAGCCTGTTCGGGTCGATGGTCGTTTTTCCGTTGCTGCCCTTAACTCTGAACTGGGGGAGACCGTCGAGGTTGACCTTACTCTTCTTGCGCAGCTCGTTGCCGGGCTCCTTGCTGCATGCCGAGTCGAGCGTTTTTTCGAGCTCGCCCTTCTTCAGCGGTGGTATGCAGTGCGCCTGGTTGGCGTCACGCACAATGCTCTTGACAGCCTCGGGAGCCAGCCCCGCGCTGAGAAGTGATCGCGCGTAACGGAACATCGTGTCGTTTCGTCCCTCGCCTGCCCGCACTGCGTCAGGCAGCTCGAACTTCTTACTGCTGGGACTGTTACTGCCGCCGCTGGAGGTCTCGGCGCCGGCAGGACGGATGGCCTCGATTAGCTCCATCACGTTGCTGTCAGCCTCCGCGAGCTCGCAATCATCAGGGCTGATGCTCCACTCGTAGGGCTCTCCCGTGTCAGGATGGATGGAGGGCACGGCGACCACGTAGCCGCCATTGCCACGGAAGTCGACGCCGATTTTTCCGTTCGCGCTGTTCGGCGGAACCTCGCCGTGGAACTTGTAGTACATCTGGAGACCACCGGAGCCGGTGCGCACCGTCCACGTCTCGGGCAGCTCCCCGTGGGAGATCTGCCATTCACGCATGAACTCGCGCCCGTCGACGCCATGAACGTCAACGTCAACGACGCCGAGCGCCCAGTCAACAGGCTCTCCGTTGGGGTAGGTGTGTTCCTTGTCCGTTACGCCGCAGACGATGCCGACGTTGTAGCGCGGGTTCTTCTCCCCCCACCAGCGCTTGACAGCCTCTGGGTTGTCACTCCAGTCCTTCAGGCCGTTCTTCGTTACTGGTAGCTTCTTCTCTTCGCCGAGCGGGATAACGGGCAGGCCAGCGTTCACGTACCCAAGCGCGGCCTGCCCGAAAATCGAATCAATCATATGGAACCCCCAAAAGCTCGCATATGCGGCGAGCCGATGAACTCTTTGAACAAAACTCGAACGACACGCCGTGCCTCCTCTCAAGCGTCTTGAGGGTCTTGTACAACGTCTCGCCCTGCATTGGCTTACAGCGTGACTTGCGGAACTTCGCGCACTTGCCCGGCTTGTGTGGGTCGCATCCCGTGGCCCGTCGAACGTTGCACCACTTGCAGACGCGATTTGTCCACCGCTTCAGCAGGTCAGGGTGGTTTAGTGTCGACGTTGACTCCACGAGGATTACGAGCTTGTACCCCGCCTCCCGCGCCCTCTCGCACTCGCGGACGAAGCGCGCGTGGTCGCGCCCCACGTCCATGACCAGCTCCTGCACGTCCTTCTTGGTGTCCACCGAGACGTTGGAGCCGTCCCGCATGTAATCACCGAAGGGAAGGGCGCGCGCCCGGGGCGAGAACTCCACCCCGTGCGCGCGCATCCACCGCTCGATGTGATCGTGTTTCCCGGCTTGCTGCCGGGTGTCCTCGACGATCATCAGAACGGGTACGTGCTGTAGGTCTTTGCCACCACGTCCATAACATCGTCCGGCACAAGGTTTTCGTCGATTCGCTTGAAGCTGACTTCGGCGAACCCATTGTTCTCGGAAAACTCCATGACGAAGAAGGCGTGACCCTCTTCCGGTACGAAATAGACGTTGCCGTTTTTGCTGTGACATGAGTGGGTGCATTCAGTGCATCCAGCCACATCAGAGAGCGAGAAGCTAAACGATCCGATTTTCTGGCTCATCAACCTCACCCTCCTAGAACGGCGTCACGATGCTGTCGTACTCGCTTGCCGCTGCGGCCCTCTTGGCGTCCTCGAGGCTCAGCCACTTGCCCTCGATGGTGCGGTGACGCGCGGGCAGCGCCTTGCCGCTGCGGACGTCGGCCACGAGGCGCAGGTCGCCGGGCTTGACGTTGGTCTTGACCTCGCCGTCGTTGCCCTCGAACTCGTCCTCGTTGAAGCAGACGCCCACGGTCTTGCCGGCGAAGTAGGCCAGCGAGGCAACGCCGCCGTTGAAGGCGGACATCGCATCGAAGCCGGGGTTACAGTCGCTGATGGTGTGGAGTCGCTGCTTGAGCATTCCGAGCGCGTTGTCCTTGTAGCTCAGGCAGATGGAGTGCTTCCAGGGGCGGTCGCTGCCCTTGAAGATACCGGCGTACTCGCCCTCGGCCACGTCCACCTCCATGCGGACGTACTCGCGGTCGGCCACGTCCTCCATCGCGGTGATGGTGCAGACGTAGTTGCCTGCGGGAAGCGTCCTGTAGTTGCCGGTGGTGCTCTCGATGATGTCGTTGAAGTTTACCTGGCGCATTTCTTACTCCTTCGTCTCAGTGTTGTTCGCGCTCCTGGGCCAGCCCCAGTAGTCGCGGATTGCCTCGTCAACTGCCTTAAGGTCGTTGTCCATGACGGGCGGCAGCATTCCCATCGGAGCCTTTGCGAGGTTGAGTCCGTTGTTCTCGGTGACAAAAACGTGCTTCCCGTCCCGCACCTCGCAGTTGATAACGATCGGACAGGCGCCTTCGATGCAGTACTTCTCGTCGAGCATCTTGCCGATGGTCTTGACCTTCTCATGGCCGTGCTCGTCAACGTCGGTGTGCATCATCAGGTAAGTGATGGTGCCGCTCGGCGTGTCGGTCGCAGCCTTGATTAGCCGTTGGAAATTGAGCGCCATGTCGGTGAACTTGGCGTAGCCGGTCTCCTTGGCCCTCTTGAAGTTCTCGTTCTGCATCAGATATGTCGCATCGTCGACCACCCATGACGGGCGCCTGTTGCTGTGGAGACAGTCGAGCACCTTTCGGTACTCGTCTGTGTTGAACGTGTCCAGCTTCTTGCGGAACGGCAGCGGCTTGTTCAGCACGCTGATGATGCCTACCTCGTCCGGCTCGAAGTTCCGAAGTGAGGTTGACTTACCGCTCCCGCTCTTGCCGAGCACGAGCGCGATCATTCCCATGGCTACCTCTTTTCTAGATTGGTTACGTGTACGCCGTTGTATTCCAGGCATTCGACGGCGCCGTCAAGCTGTTCAGATCCGAGCGGCGCGACGCCAGCAGCGAAGTAAATCGGGCTCCCCTGGTTGAAGTCCCTGTCGAAGGTGTCGACTGAGCAGCCGTAGCATCGGATTGCGCACTTGATGTCGAGCGGGTCGGTTGACGCCGGGGCGCTCATTTCGAGCTCGTACTTGACTCCATTTCCGCTAGACAACTCTTGCGCCGTTTTGAAGGCCTTTGAATACGCCGCTTCACTGTCGGCGTCCAGCTCCTTTAGTCGCATTGCTCCTCCAAAGTGATCTTGTAGACCTTGCCGAAGTCCAGCGAGGTCAGCGTGTCGCGCGGGACAG
>CAVIIZ010000043.1:0-7179 GCA_963642995.1 bacterium
CTGCAGAAGAGCTGCTACGTCTTCGGCGGCGAGAGCGCCGTGTCCAAGACGGTCTGGAACGCGCTCGCGGCGGCCAGCAAGTAATCTCGATCTTTCCTGCGCAAGCCCTTCAGCTCGCGCAAGCCCCCCGCGCCGCTCATCCGGCGCGGGGGGCTTCTTGTTGGGCCGCCACGTGTTTTGCGCGCCGCCCGTCGATGCCGAATGCCCGGCGGGGCACACGTATGCGGGGAAGCCTTCCACGGCTTCGACAGCGACGACGAAGAGGTGAAGGGCTTCGCCGGGGCAGTCGGGGAAAGCCCTTTCGAGAACCCGTCTGCGTCAGGAAAGGGCGAGACGCAGGTAGGCGGCCAGGCGCGCGTCAGGCACCGCACCGCGCACCGCGCAGCCCGGCTCGTGGGTGTGCGTGCAATCGGAGAAGCGGCAGCCGTAGGCGAGGCGGGCGATGTCGGGAAAGGCGCGGCGCAAACTCTCGTCCAGGTCGAGTATCTGCAGGGTGCGCAGGCCCGGCGCGTCGATGACCACGCCGCCGCCCGGCACGCACAGCATGCGACGCGCGACCGTGGTGTGCCGTCCCTTGTCGTCGCGGGCGCGCACTTCGCCCGTCTGCTGGGCGTTCGCGCCTACGAGCGCGTTCACCAGCGTGGATTTGCCCACGCCGCTTTCGCCTAGAAACAAAGCCGTCGAACCGGGCGGGCACGCGTCGCGCAGGCGCTTTGTCACGGGCTCCAGCCTGCAGGAGAGGCTTTCGTCTGCATTGCCGCCGTTCGAGCTTGCGGCGAAAGCCGCGTCGTCGGGCATGTCGGATGCCCCGGGCACGCCGCCATCTGCGCCGCCGCGCCCCGCCTCGCCGCCGACCGCGCCGCCGGCATCCGCGGTGCTCCCGGCATCCGCAACGCCCGCGGCACCCGCTGTGCATGCGGGGCTTGCCAGCGCCTCCACATCCGGCATGACGGCAGCCGCCTGCGCCAATGCCGCGCGCGCCGCCTCCTCGCCCGCGACGTCTGCCTTGGTGAACACGAAGCTGCATTCCGCGCCGCATCCGCGCACCGCCGCCATCTGGCGCACGAGCAGGCCCGCGTCCACGCCCGCTCCCGAAAGCGACTGGCATACGAACACGCGGTCGACCCCGGATGCGAGCACCTGCACCTGCGTCTGGCCCTCGCGGCCCACCCGTTTCACCCGCTTCAGGCAGCCACGCCGCTTCAAGATGCGGCAGATGACGGGGTGCTCGTGGCCGGGCGCCGCGTCTACGACGACCCAGTCTCCCACCGCCACCTGGCTGTCGCCGCTTTTCTTGATGGCCGCCGCCAGCTCGCAGCGCCGCTCGCCCTCGCCTTCGACGTCGCTGCCGGCGCACACGACGGCCGGCAGATGGCGGTCGAGCGAGGTCACGCGCCCGAGGACGAGCTTTCCTGCCGGCGCGGGCAACGCGGCGCACGCCTCCTCGAATTCCCGTCGCAGCTCGTCTGTGCACCCCAGCTGCTCGAACTCGATCACGACCGCCCCTTTCTGAGCCGCAGCCAGCAGAAAAGGCCGAGCAGGCACATTCCCGCAAGGCACACGGCGATCGCGCCGACGCCGTGCTTCGGGTCGACGACATGCTCGATCGCGCCGCCGGCATCCACCACCTCGACGCTTTGCGCATGCAGGTCCAGCTCGCCTTGATGCTCGTGGCAGGCCACGGAATAGACGCCGGTCACGAGCACGACCGTGCCCGAGTTGTTGTAGTCGCCCAGCCGTGTGATGGATTCGGCCTGCTCGGCGCTCATGTGCACGCCCATCGAGGCTCCCGACGAGCCGAGTATGTTCACCCACATGCCCCCATCGCCGGCCGCCAGCTTGTCGCCCACCGCCTCGCCCTGCACGCGCACGACGCCGCCATCGAGCGCGCGGTTCACCCGGGTGAGCACGCCCACGCGCGTCTCGACCACCACGTCGCTGTCGTCGGTGTCGGCCCGGCCCAGATTGGACAGCGACTCGTAGCGATTCGACAGGGTGCCGATGTCGGCCTCGGCGTCTCCGTTGGCGCCGCCCGTGCTGCCGCCTGCTGCCGCCGCGCCCGAGACGGCCAGGGCCGGTTGCGCGGGGACCAGCGCGGACGCCGACGCGAAGACGAGCACGGCGAACGCGACGAGCACGGCCAAGAGAGCACCGCCGCGCCCCTTGCCGCGCCCGCGACGGCACTCGTTGCCATGCGCGCGGGTGCGGCTTTCAACATGCGCGCGAGCGCGCCGGTTGCCACGCCTCTTTCCACGCCGCTTGCGCCGCGAGCCGTCGTGCGAATGCGACACGAAGGTGAAGACCAGCTCGACTATCATGGCGAAAAACGCGAGGAACTCCAGGCGCCCGAGCCACATCTCGACGATGTAGACCACCTCGAGGGCCTCCGGCATGTTCGCCGAGGAGATCCCCAGCGTCAGGCCCGTGTTCGACGCCGCCGACACCGACTCGAAGATGGACGGCAGCGCCTCGTAGCCGCACACGATGCCCGCCACCGCGCCCAGCGCGTAGGTGGCGATGTACATGAGCATGATGGTCATCGCGCCCGACACCAGGTCCGGCGTGAGCAGCTGGCGCCCCCGGTGGTTGAAGAAGGTGCGCGGCTTCGCGCGGTCCGGGGCGATGGCGCAGCGTATGGTCTGGGCGATGGACTTCACCACGATGCCGATGCGCAGCGCCTTGACGCCGCCGGAAATCGACGACGCCGACCCGCCGATGCACATCCCCAAGATGACGACGAACAGCGCGCCGGTCCCCATGGCGTAGAGCACCTGGCCGGGGTAGAGCGTCGAGTATCCGATGTTGAACGCCGCGCTCATCACCTCGTAGAGGCCGCGCCGCAACATGGCGCCCAGCCCGGCGAAGTACGAGCCGCCCACCAGCGCGAGCATCATCAAGACGACGAGCAGCGACACCCAGATGGCGATGGTGCGCACCTCGATGTCCTTGAAGAAGCTTTTCACCACCCCCCGCCACAGGTCGCCGTAGAGCAGGAAGTTCACGCAGCTGAAGATCATGATGACCATGGTGACGGCCTCGATCGGCCAGCAGTGGTAGTAGACGATGCCCGCGGACTGCGAGGTCATGCCGCCCGTCGTGTAGTCCGAGGCCGTGAGGAAAAACCCGTTCAGCACCGCGCGGTAGGGCTCCATGCCCAGCAGCAGGCACGGGATGGTGCAGGCCACGGTGCCCACGCCGATGACGATCGCCGACACGCGGAAGATGAAGCGCGAGGTCTGCTTCACCTCGGGCATGACGTGGCCGGAGCGGCCTTCGGCCTGATAGAGGGAGGCGGCCACCGAACCGGAACCGAAGATGCCCAGCGCGAGCGCGATCACGACGACGCCCACGCCGCCCATCACGTTCATCACGCAACGCCACGCGACGATGGACAGCGCCATGTGGTCCAAGTCGATGCACACGGACAGCCCCGTCGTGGTGAAGCACGAGACCGTCTCGAAGAGGGCGTCGAGGTAGGAGGGGTAGTTGTCGGAGAGCGCGAGCGGGATGGCGCCGAAGGCCGAGAGCACGATCCAGCACAGGCCGGTGACGACCAGGGCCTGGTGCCAGTCCAGGACGGCCGGACGGATGCGGCACATCATCAGCAGGGCGGCGGCGATGCCCGCGACGCCGATGCCCGTCATGAAGCCCACGACCGCCGTCGTCTCGGCAAGGAGTATGGCCAGCGCGAGCGGCACGAGCATGAAGCCCGCCGTCATCAAGACGAGGGTGCCCAGGTAGTAGGCGATGGTGCGCCAGTCGTCGAGATGCAGGCGGTGGATCACGGCCGCCGCCTACATGACGGCCCAGACGATGACGGTCAGGGCGACGAGGAAGGCGATGAACGCGACGGCGGCGGCCAGCAGGGTGAGAAGGCCCAAGACCGGATGGTTTTTCTGCTTTTTCGCCCGCGTCTTGCCCATGTGCGCCCTTTCGCCGCGCATCGGGGGGTGCAGGAGCCGCGCCCCCTTGCCGTCTGCCGCAGGGATTGTAGCGCGCTCGGCGCAGGCGGTGGCGCAGGCGGTGCCGGCGCCTGCGGGGGACGGGGAGGCGACGGAGCCCGAAAAGGCCCTGCGGGCAGACGCCTTGCGCGCGCGGCGGGAGCGCAAGACCCTCCGCAGCCAGCCGCGGCGCCCCGTGCGGCGCAAGACCGCATGGCAGGAGGCCAGCGCGGCCAACGCTGCCAGCGCCAAAACCACGGCGGCGACGAGGCGCGCGCCGGGCACCAGACGATCGAGCGGGCCGCCTTGCGCCTCGACGGAGACGTGCGTCGCGTGCACTTCCAGCTCGCCTGCATGCTCGGCGCACGCGCGGTTGAACACGCCCTCGACGACGACGTCGTCGCCCTCGCTCGTGTAGCCGGTGAAGTGCGCGACCTGCGCCGCCTGTTCGGCGTCCATCCACACGCCGATGGCGCGGCCGGCCGACTTCACGCAGACCCACACATGTCCGTCGCCGGCGGCCAGGGCCGTGCCCGTGGCGACGCCGGTGAAGCGCACCGCCTTGCCGTCGAGGCGCCGGCTCGCGCCCAGCAGGCTCTTCACGTCTTCGTCGCGGTAGCCTGCGCCGGCAAGCGCCCCGTCGGCGGAGGCCGCATCGACGCCGGATGGGGCGGATGTGCCGGCGCCGGATGCGGCGGCGGCCTCTTTCGCATCTGCCGCCCCGCCCGAAAGCGCGCACAGCCCCTGTCCCGCCAGGCACGCGCATACGAGCAGCACGGCGCATGCGCCTGCACGTCGCGCCCCTTTCCGCTCCTTGCGCCCGCGCGCGCTTTTGCCGTGCGGCCCCATCATGCGCGTCGAGCGCATCGGGCGAAACGAGACGATGGCGCCGGCCACGATCGCGAACAGCGCGATGAATTCCAGGCGGCCAGCCCACATCTGCAGCATGGCGACGACCTTCTCGGCAAACGGCATCGACGGCGAGGTCAGCCCGGCGTCGAAGCCCGTGTTGCACAGAAAGCCCAGCGACTGGCACACCGAGAGCACCGCGTCGTTGCCGTGCGCGATGAACAGCATCGCCCCGAGCGCGGCAAACACGATGAAGAAGATGGCGGCTGTCATGGCCGAGGTGGCGGCAGCCGGGGTCAGGCGCTTGGAGCCGAAGTGCTCGTAGCGTATGGTCAGCCATGCGTTGTCGGGCACGAGCTGGCGCAGCACCGAATAGCGAAACCAGCGCACGATCTGCATGACGCGAAAGATCTTCATGCCGCCCGAGGCGCTGGCCGTGCAGGCGCCGAAGACGACCGCGCACATCAAGAGGATGAGGGCGCCGTCGGAAAGCATGCCGCCGAACTGCTCGGGATAGACCGTCTGCATGCCGGCGGTGGTGGCCGCCGAGACCGACATGAAGGTGGCTTGCGAGACGAGGGCCTCGGCACTCGGGAACGCGCCGTCGCGCACGAGCGCCACCGAGACGGCCAGCACGACGAGGACCATCCACACCGCGTAGGCGCGCAGCTCGGCGTTGCGCCGCACCCGCGCCGCACGCCCGTGCATGCAGCAGATGAAGACGGTGAAGTTCAAGCTGCCGAGCAGCATGAGGACGGCGGCCAGCGCGTCGAGGCCCAGCGAGTGGTAGTAGATCAGGCCGGAGGCATGCGGGATGAAGGCGCTGGTGGAAAGGGCGTGCGCGGCCAGCGAGAAGCCCTCGACGGCGGCATCGGGGGCGGACAGGCCCAAACGCGCGAGGGCGATGGAGGCGGCCGTTGCGCCTGCGGCGAGCGTGGCCAGCGAGAGGCAGACGACGTCGCGCGAAAGCGAGCGCAGGTTCGAGCGGGTCGCGTTGCGCACGCCGTGCTCGTTCAGGGCGCCGCCCTCGTCATCGTCGGCAAAGCCCAGGCCGAAGAACAGCGTCACGATCACGATGGCCTGGGCGCCCATCATGGAAAGGCACGCGCGCCAGACGACCTGCGCGTGCGAGAGCGCGTCGACGTCGGCGGCAAGGCTTGCGCCCGTCGTGGTGACAGACGAGACGGCGTCGAAGAGCGCGTCGGCAAACGAGGCGAAATCGCCCGAGAGGTGCATGGGCAGCGCGGCCACGAGCGCGACGAAGACCCAGGCGATGCCCGTGAGGAGCAGGGCGCGGCGGCGGTCCAGGCCGCTGGAGGGCAGCATGCGCAGCAGCGAGCCCGCGAGCAGCGAGACGGAAGCGCCGGCAAGGAAGTTCACCACCTGCGCGTGCTCGCCGCATGCAAGCCCTGCGGCCATCGGCACGAGCATGAGGACGCCGACCAGGACCAGCAGCGAGCCCACGTAGTGCGCGAGGGTGAGGATGTCTGTCAGGTGAAAGCGCGGCAACATGATGCGTGCAAGTATAAGCCCGCGCGCCGCCGTGGCATCCCGCGCTTGCAGGCCATATCCGCCGCGTCGGCCGTATAATGCGCCGCATGGCACGAGAGCCCGCGAACATACTTTCCGGCATCGCCGACAGGCGCGGTTTTCGCGCGTGGCTTCAAGAGCACCATGCGAGCGAGCCCGAATGCTGGGTCGCGTGCAAGCGCGGGCGCCCCGTGGCAGGCGGCGGCGTCCTCGGCTATCTGGACGCGGTGGAAGAGGCGCTGTGCTTCGGCTGGATAGACAGCACGGTGAAGCCGCTTGACGGAGTGCGCATGCAGCGCTTCAGCCCGAGGAGGCCGAACAGCCCGTGGACGGAGCTGAACCGCGAGCGTGTGCGCCGGCTGGAAAAGCTGGGGTTGATGACCGACGCCGGGCGCGCCGCCCTCGCCCCCGAGCCGGCAGGGGGGTTTCGCGTCGACGCGGACGTGGAGGCTGCGCTCAAGGCGGCGCGCTGCTGGACGAAGTTCACCGCGTTTCCCCCGCTCTACCAGCGCGTGCGCGCCTACAACGTGGCCTTTTACAAGAAGAGGGACCCAAACGCCTACGCCAAGGCGCTGGACAACCTCGTCGCGCGCACCAAACGAGGCGAGATGTACGGCGAATGGAACGATTACGGCCGCCTGCTCGACTACTGAGCGCCCGCCTTGAATACGTTTTTCCATGAAAAGAAAAAGAGGCCGCCTGCTCGCGCCCTGCGGGCGCTGCGCGTCGCGCAGACCTCGCGCTCCCGCGCTCGGCCGAAAACAGCCCACAGGGCTGTTTTCCTCTACCGGGTTCGAACCCCCGGGCACGATTTGGAGACGGGAAAGCCGTCTGGTGCGGCAGCTTTGTGGATTGGAAT
>CAVIIZ010000044.1:0-560 GCA_963642995.1 bacterium
TCCCCGAACATCTCGACAAACTGGGATTTGACGAGCTGATCAAGCTTTGCTCTAGCTGCTATACGATTGCTAATAGTTGCTTCAATCAATATAAAAGGAAGCCTGTCTTTGGCAAAAGGTTTTTGACCAATAGCAGGGACATCGATTTTGTCTATATATTTACGTGAAATGTGTTTTAGGCCGGCACCTTTAAAGCCTGCTTCGAGTAAGCGCATATTCGCTTTTAGATACCGGTAGATAGCCTCTAAGCTAATATCGTTTTCTTTGGTTTTATATACGAGACAATCGGTTGAAGTCGCAAAGGGTTCTTCGCAATAATGAACACTGGCCGTGCCGCCTGTTCCAAAAATTAGCGCTGGACCCACAAAAAGAGCTTCATCATAATATTTAGTTTGAACAGGGCTGGAAGTGAAGAACCTATAAGGGCCGCTGGCAATACCGAAGCTTGCTTTTATCTTTGATTTCTTTTCAACACTACAAATTTCCCCAATGCATTGCTTTTCAACAAATTGAGGCTTGTTACTCATTACGACCACCATCCAGAACTCGCATGGCAGTCA
>CAVIIZ010000044.1:570-7174 GCA_963642995.1 bacterium
AGCCAGATGAGAAACCACGTAACATGGCTGTGGCAGTACATAAACGTTGCCCGTCATGCAGGACATGCCGCTTTTCGCAAACAGCACTGTCCCTTCTGGAAACAGCTTCAGTTTGAGCCGGCTAGCTTCTTCGGCAGAAATCTTTTCTAGACTTGATATGCTCGCGCCCTCTAGCAAAGCAGTTAAACTACCAGCTCTGACAAACGGGATACCCTCTTCGGAAAAGCTATCTTTTTTCGGGGCGACGTTGCCTGCTGTTATCTCAGCAATATCGCTCAACTTTACTCGCTTGCATTCCCCAACAAATTGAGGCTTGTTACTCATTACGACCACCATCCAGAACTCGCGTGGCAGTCAACGACAACATCTGCGCTTACGTTGCGATGCCCGTCTACATGCGTTTGCCCATTAGAATCCATATGTGCATTTTTTGCACATATGCTCTTGGAGTCGTGTTCGCCATTTCGAGCTGCCCCCAAGCACGACAAAACCCGCCAGTCGAGCTTCCGCGAGAGGCCGGCGGGTCTATTGCCTATAAGTGCACGCGCAATTACGAGATACTTTGATATGCGGCTATTCATCGCAACTACCGAGAAATTCTCGATAGTTGGCCTGTAGTAGGCTCTCTGAATCACAATGCAGTTGCTCATCTTTAATCACCGCCGAGCATCTTGCTGAGCTCTGCCAGACCCTCGGCCATCTGGCGGTTCAGGTCGGCCAGGTCTGCAAGAATCTCCTCTGTGGGCGGGTACTCGATGCGCTCGTATTCGGTTTTGGTGTACTTGTTGAAGCTGAAGTCGTAATCATTGTCGACAATCTCTTGCTTGGGCACCAGGAAGCTCTTGTCGGTGCGCTCGCGCTTGGCTTCGCCGGCGAGGTTTGCCCAGCGCGCGAGGATGTCGGGGATGTCGTCGTTCTTCTCGTCCACGTCGCGCTTGTCGTCGAGCGTGAAGCCGTCTCCTTCCATGTTGTACATCCACACATCGCCGGTGCCGCCGGCGTCGGTCTTGGTGAACACCAAGATGGCGGTGCTCACCCCGGAATAGGGCTTGAACACGCCGCTGGGCATGTAGATGACGGCCTCGAGCTTCTGCCGCTCCACCAGCTCGCGGCGCAACTGGCCGTAGGCCTTGGAGTTGCTGCGGAACAACACGCCGTTCGGCACGATGCAGGCGCAGCGGCCGCCCATCTTCAACATGCGCAAAAACAGCGCCACGAACAAAAGCTCCGTCTGCTTGGAGTCCACGATGCCGCGCAGGCTCTTGTCGATGTCCTCCACGTCCACCGAGCCCGTGAACGGCGGGTTCGCCAAAATCACGTCGTAGCGGCTGCGCACGGTGTTGCCCTTGGAGATGGAGTCGAGGTAGCGCACGTCGGGCGCCTCCACGCCGTGCAGCATCAGGTTCATGGTGGAGATGCGCAGCATGGTCTGGTCCATCTCGAAGCCGGAAAACTGGGGCGTGCCGTCGGTCGCGCCGGTGAACAAGCCCCATTGCTCGCCGGACATGCCTTGCCCGTAGTTGTCGCGGATGTGCTCGGTGGCCGAGATGAGAAAGCCCGCGGTGCCGCATGCGGGGTCGCACACGAGTTCGCCCGGCTTGGGGTCGACCATGGCCACCATCATCTTGCGGATGTGCTGGGGCGTGCGGAACTGGCCGTTCGTGCCCGCCGTCGAGAGCTTGGACAGCATGTATTCGTACAGGTCGCCCAGGTCGCCGATGTGCTCGTCGAACTCGGCCAGCAGGCCTTCCACGCCGTCCACCGCCTTTTCCAAGAGTGCCGGTTTGCCGGCGGGGAAGCCGAACGTGGCGCTTTCCATCGTCTTGGAAAACGCCGAGCCGTCGCCGAGCTCCTTGATGAAGGGGAACACGAACTCGCTGACGATGCGATACATCTCGGCTGCGGGCTTGTCCTTGAAGCGGCTCCAGCGCAGCTGCCCGCCGTCGATTTCAGCGCCGTGGGCGTTGCGGTATGTCTGCGGGAAGATGCGCGGCTGTGCGTCGCCTAGCACCTGCTCCATGCGCTCGGCTTCAAGTTCCTTCTCGTCGAGCTGCCTCATGAACATGAGGTAGGTGAGCTGGCTTATGACCTCGATGGGGTTGGTGATGCCGCCTTCCCACATCTTCTGCCAGATGGCGTCGACTTTTGCCTTCGTTGCCCCGGTGACCATGAGGCCGGCTCCTCTCCCCCGCTCGATGCGCGCCGCTTGCCGTGCGTGCGCCGCCCGAGATGCGTGTGCTGTTCGGCATGCGCGCGCCGCCTGCCGCGTTTTCACCTGGAATTATACGGCACGCCGCGAAGCGCCTTTTGCCGTGCACGTGCCGAAAAAGGCGCTCAGGCGCGGGGGTGTGCGCGCGCGTAGGTCTCCTTCATGTGCGCAAGCGAGAGGTTCGCGTAGATCTGGGTGGTGGACAGGCTCGCATGCCCCAGCATGTCCTGCACGCTGCGCAGATCGGCGCCGCCTTCCACGAGGTCGGTGGCAAAGGCATGGCGCATGTCGTGCGGATGCAGGGAAGGGTCGAGCCCGGCGGCGCGGGCGCGGTCGTGGAAAACCCGGCGCAAGGCGGCAGGCGTCATGGGGTTTCCCCTCGTGGACACGAACAGCTCCGCCACCGGGCCTTTCACCATCAGCTGCGGGCGGGCGGCGAGGTAGGCGCGCACGCGCGAGCAGGCAAGCTCGTGGACGGGCACGATGCGCTCCTTGCCGCCCTTGCCGAAAAGCCGGACCTCGCCCGCCTCGAGGTCGACGTCGCCCGGCTTCAGGGCGGCCATCTCGGCGATGCGCGCGCCGCATGCGTAGAGCAGCTCGAGAAAGGCGCCGTCGCGCAAGGCGGCGGGCGAGGACGTGCCGCAAGAGGAGAGCAGCTTCTCGATGTCCGAGCGCGAGGTGACGCGCGGCAGCTCGCGTCTTGCCTTCGGCGTGGCGGCGACGGCGGCCGGGTTCTCGTCGAGAAAGCCGCGGTCGTTCAGGTAGGCGAAAAGGCCGCGCACGGCGGCGAGATGGCGGCACACCGTCTTTCTCGCATAGCCCGCACGGTCGAGGTCTGCCATGTAGCGGCGGAAACGGCGGTGCGTCAGGTGCAGCGGGTCGGCTCCGTCGCGGGCGGCCCAGTCCAGGTAGCCGTGCAGGTCGTGCGCATAGGCGCGGACCGTGTGGGGCGAGAGGTTGCGCTCGACGTCCAGATGGCGGACGAACAGGCGGGCGTACTCGGCCGCCTGCGCGTCGAAGCGCTCGTCGCCGAAGAGGACGGGCAGCCCTTCGTGCGCGCCTGCGGCGGGCGAATCCCCGCGTTCGACTGCGGCGGCCGGCGCCTCGTGCGCGCTCATGCCGAGAGCGCCCCCTCGAAGAGGTCGGCGCGGGAAGCGATGAAGGCGGCGATGCTCTCGCGGCTGCGGGCGGCGTAGGCGGCCTTGCGCGCGCGCTTGTCGCGGACCTTTTCGTCTAGGGCGGGGATGATGCCGTAATTCACGTGCATGGGCTGGTAGTCCCTCGTCTCGGGGTCTGTCGCGTAGGCCACGAGCGCGCCGAACAGCGTCTCGCGCGGCAGCTTCGGCGCAGGCCGGCCCGAAAGCTCGGCATAGACGGCCAGGGCGGAGAAGAGCCCCGAGGCCACGGCCTCCATATAGCCCTCCGTGCCCGTCAGCTGGCCGGCCAAGTGCACGCCCGGGCGGCCCGGCACGTCGAAGGCAGGCCCGAGCACGTGCGGGGAGTCCACGAAGGTGTTGCGGTGCATGACCCCGAAGCGCGCGAACTGCGCGTGCTCGAGGCCGGGGATCATGCGGAAAACACGTTCCTGCTCGCCGAAGCGAAGGTTCGTCTGGAAGCCGACGAGATTGTAGGCGCTGCGCTCGCGGTTCTCCGCTCGCAGCTGCACGGCCGCCCAGGGGCGCCTGCCGGATGCCGGGTCGGTCAACCCGACGGGTTTCAGGGCGCCGAAGCGCAAGGCGTCGGTCCCCGTGCGCGCCACCTCCTCGACGGGCTGGCAGGCCGAAAACAGCTCGCGGCGCTCGAAATCGTGCACGATCGCGCGTTTCGCCGCGACCAGCTCCGCGACGAAGCGCTCGTAGGCGTCGCGGGTGAAGGGGGCGTTCAAGTAGTCGGAAGGCTCGCCTTTGTCGTAGCGGGACTGTTCGAAGACGCGCGCGCGGTCGATGGAGTCGGCCTCGACGATGGGGGCGGCCGCGTCGTAGAAGGAAAGGGAGGCGGCTCCCAGCTCGCAGCAGAGCGCCTCGGCCAGCCCGTCGCCGGTCAAAGGGCCTGTGGCCACGATGGCGGGCGCGGCGGGCAGGGCGGAAAGCTCGCGGCGCTCGATCTGCACGAGCGGGTTTTCCTCCAAAAGGGCGGTGACCGCATCCGAGAACATCGTCCTGTCCACGGCAAGCGCCCCGCCCGCGGGCACCGAGGTCTTGCGGGCGGCGGCCAGGAGAAAGGAGCCCATGGCGGACAGCTCGCGCTTCAAGGCGCCCGCCGCCGTGTCGGCGTCGTCGCTCTTGAACGAGTTCGAGCACACGAGCTCGGCCGCGCCGTCCGTCTTGTGGGCCGCCGTCCGGCGTTCGGGGCGCATCTCGACCAGGCGCACGGGCACGCCGCGGGCGGCGAGCTGCAAGGCCGCCTCGCTGCCCGCAAGGCCTGCGCCCACCACGGTGACTGTCGGAAACTTCCTCATGTCCTCATTCTCGCACACAACGGCCCGGAAACACTTGCTCCTCAGACCCCGAGCAGATCGGCATGCGACCCCGTCCTCATCGCCGTCAGAACCAGATGTTTCGCATCCACGCGATACACCAGCAGCCAATCCGGTTCCACGTGGCATTCACGATGCCCTTTCCTGTTTCCAACAAGAGGATGGTCGTGCAGGTGCTCGGGCAGCCTCTCGCCTTTCCTCAAGGCGGTGATGACGGCGTCGAGTTTCTTCAGGTCTGCACCTTGGCGCCGCTTGCGCCTGACGTCCTTCTTGAACTGGGCGGTGTATGCGAGGTCGAGCAAAACCTATTCCCCATCCTTGAAAATCGACGCCCACATCTCCTCGTTGGTGGCAAACGGGCCGCTCACACGCCCCGCCTCCGCGTCTTCTATGGCAGCCAAAGTCTCTTCGGGCAAGCCCGCAGGGTTGCTCGGATCGAAGGGGAATCCTCCCTTGCGGTTGAAAGCGGAGACGAACATCCTCAAGGCGTTGCTGGGGGAGGTTCCGATCGTGCTGCACGTCTCGACGAAAGCCCTCTTCTCCGGCTCCGTGACCTTCGTCGAGAGCGCCGCCGTGGCAAGTGTCGCAGGCATCACATGCTCCTCTCTACATAAAACAGCTATTAGAAACTATTGTATGCGTTTGTGTGATTTCCTGCGATATCCTCCAATATTCATGCGGCGACCTTTGCGAAAGCCGCAAGGCGAAGCGGCCGTAGGAGTCTTCCCATCTCAACGCCGCCCTCCTCAGCTGCCCGCGTGCGGGCACACCTGGTAGCGACCGTCGCGGCCGCGCTCGAGAAGCCCCGAAAGCTCCAGCGCGGATATCTCGCGCATCGCACGCTGCACGGGCCACGACATCGCCTCGGCGACCTCGGCCGCCGAAAGGGACTGGGCGGCAAGTGCGCAAAGCAGCCTTCCCGCAGACCCCGCGCCGCCCTTTTCCCTTGCAGCGGAGCCGGAGGCGGCACGTCCGGCGCCTCCTCCTTGGCCGCCTCCCGCCTCGTCTGCCGCAGAGCTTGCCGTGCCGAACGACTCCGGGCCCGGCGCGAGAAGCGACAGGGGCGCGTCCGCAAAAGCCAGGTCGAGGGCAGAGGCGAAGGTCTCGCGGTCGACGACCGGCGAGGCGCCGTCGTAGATGAGGCGGTTGGACCCGCGCGAGTTCGGCGAGGATATGGCGCCCGGCACCGCGCACACCTCGCGCCCGGCCTTCAAGGCGAAGTCCGCCGTCGTGAAGGTGCCGGAGGGCAGGCCGGCCTCGACTATGAGCAAAAGGCGCGCAAGGCCTGCGATGATGCGGTTGCGGCGCACGAAATAGGCGGGCAGGGGCGCCTCGTCGTCTAGATGCTCCGAGACGACGGCGCCGCCCGCGTCGACAATCTCCTGGAACAGGGAAAACCCGCGTTTCGGGTAGACCTCGTCGACCCCTCCCCCGAAAACGACGACGGTGGGCGCCCCGTGCACGAGCGCCGCCCTGTGCGCTGCCTGGTCGCAGCCTATCGCGCCCCCGGAGACGATAGTCGCGTTGCGCTGCGCGGCCTGGCCGGCGAACAGCTCCGTGCACGAGATGCCGTAGGGAGTCGCCTTGCGCGCCCCGACGACCGCCACGCACGCGCTGCGCAAAAGCTCCGGGTTGCCTATGCCGCGCAGGCGCTCCGGCGGCTGCGGCATGTCCTCCAGCATCTCCGGATAGAGCGCAGACCCGCGCTCCACCGAAAAGCGCTCCCCCCGCAAGACGCGCCCCGCGCCCCCGGAGCGCCCCGCGCCCCGCGCGCGCACCCGCCCGGCAGGCCCTTTCCCCGCCCTTTCCCCCGCCGGGCCTTGCGCGCCGGCCGCCGTCCGCGCCGCCATCTGCTCCATCTTCTCCATGCCTTCCTTCCCCGCGTCAGTCCAACGTGTTTTCCACGCGGTAGGCGAAGG
>CAVIIZ010000045.1:0-6498 GCA_963642995.1 bacterium
ATTGGGGCGGGCGCACACGCAAAACCCACAAGTGGGCTACACTCGCGGTTCACACTGGATTCAAACGGCCGGCTTCAGCCGACGCGAAAAGGGGAAACGTGCGCGAAAACGCTCCAGACGACACGAACGTGCCCGGCAAGGCGCGCACGAAAAGCGGCATCGCGCAAGATTCGTACGCGCCGCAGGCGGCGGCGAGTGCGACAGCGCGGCCGTCCGTCTCGATAGTGGTGCCCGTCTACAATGCGCTGCCCTACCTGCGCCCAGCCCTCGAATCGCTGGCTGCGCAAACGCTGGATTCAATCGAGTTTATCTGCGTAAACGACGGCTCGACCGACGATTCGCTTGCCGTGATGGAAAAGTTTGCCGCCCGCGACGCGCGCTTTCAGGTGCTCGACCGCAAAAACGGCGGCTACGGGCGCGCGATGAATATCGGCATCGAGGCGGCGACAGGTGAATACATCGGCATCTTGGAGCCCGACGACATCGTGCCCCCCGAAATGTTTTCAGAGCTTTATGCCGACGCGCAGCTACCCGACAACGGTTCTGCCGACGTCGTGAAGTCCTCCTTCTACCAGCTCTACGACGGCGATGCCGAGCATCCGACGCACATCATCGAGCGCGACCTTTTGGGTATAGGACTGCCAAAGGACACCTGCGTCGTGCGCGCGACCGACATCCCCACCGTCTTCATGAACCACCCCTCGATCTGGACTTGCATCTACCGTGCGGATTTCCTGCGCGACAAGCAAATCCGTTTCGTCGAGGCGCCCGGCGCGGGCTGGGTGGACAACCCCTTCCTTTTCGAGACATTGTGCCAGGCCGACACCATCGTCTTCGATCCGCGGCCGTTTTATCGCTACCGCCGCACGAACGAAAATGCCTCGTCGTATCTGAAGAACTGGCAGATCCCCCTCGATCGAACCGACGAGATCTTGGACCTGCGCGACTCGCTGCCCATTCGCGACCTCTACCTGCGCATGATCATCGCAAAGCGCTCGTTTTACTACTATCAAAGCATCCTGAACGGCATGGAATTCGACACCTTCGAGCCGAAACTGTGGGAGCGTATGGGCGCCGAGCTGGCGCGTTTCTCGCCGCGCGAGGTCGTGCGAAACCCGCACTTGAACCACGACCACGTACGCTTCTACCTGGACATGACCGGTCGCAGCTTGAAGAAGGTGAAACGCCGCAGTGCCTGCGTGCCCGCATCCACGCGCCTGTCGGTGGTCTCGCATGGGAAAAACCGCTGCGCCTACGTCTACGAGCACCTTGAGGGCTTTTTGCGCACCGCGCCGTGCGAAACCGAGTTTGTATGGCAAGACGCCGGCGGCAGCACGGATGCCACGCAGCGCTTCGTGGACGAGATTGCCACACGCGACGAGCGGGTGAGCTACCGCACGGCGCCGACGGCAACCCTTGCCGAGGACCTGGCAGGCGAGTGGGTCTTTTTCACCGCACACGACACGCAGCTCGCCTCGAAAAAGGCGCTCGGCCAGATGATGGAGACTTTGAATGCGACGAAGGCCGACCTCGTCTGCTTCGGCGCGGCGCGCACAGCCGACAAACGCTGCGGCTTCATGGAGCGCGACGAGGCGCTGGGCACGCTTTTTGCCTGTGCAGACGGGCGTTTGTCGAACGTGGCCGTGCGCCGCGAGGCGCTGGCCTATGTCCTAGCGGATTTCGGTGAAAACGACGGCGCGCAAGGCGGCGGTACCGACAGCGCAGTCGATTTCTTGGCCGACGAGGGCCGCGAGCTTTTCGCCGCGCTCGCGCTGGCCGCACATGGTGGCATCGAATTTGTGGAACGCGCGACGACAAAGCATTTGCGCCGCAGCCAGAAGGTACCTTCCATCGTGCTGCCGCCACGTGCGGCCGACATCGCCGAAACACACGTCCCCGCGCTGCAGCGCATCAAGAAGCGCATGGCCGCGGTCGGCATCGCCTCCGAGTTCGCCAAAGCCGCAGAAGCGGACTTTGCCACTTACGTCGCCCGCCTCATGGTGGCCGACCTCGACACGGCCGAGACGCGCGAAGCCTTCACCGACCTGGCCGCCATGTTCACCGAAGAGCACATCCCTGCGCTCATAGGCGACATCGAACGCTTCACCCCCCTGCAAAAAGGCAGCGCTCTTGAGCTGCTGTGGCAGCTGCAACACGGCCGCGACTGCTATCTTTTCGCCCGCCCGGAGGCCGCCTATCTCGACAAGCTCGTCGGCCGCAAAGCCCTCGTGCAACGTGCGCGCGGCCTGCTCGCCAAGTTCTCGTGGCTGCCCGGCCCCACACACTGGTTTCACACGCTCTCGCGCCGCGTAAGCGGGCTCTAAGGGCGGCGCGGGCACGATGAAAACCGCTGCCGTACGCATTGCCACCGCACTGCTGGCCGCCTTCTACTGGCTGTGCCGACTCCTGCCCGCCAAACAGCGCATCGTCATGTTGAGCCGCCAAAGCGACCAGGCGCCCGTCGACTTCATCTTGCTGGCCGATTGGGTGGCACACACGCATCCCGGCTGGGAGTGCGTCATTCTCGCCAAGAAGCTCTCAGGCGCGGGCTACGCCTTGCACATGCTGCGGCAGGTCTACCACATCGCCCGTGCGCGCGCCGTCGTGCTCGACTCCTATTGCATCGTCGTCAGCCTGCTTGATGCGCGCATCGCCGCACCCGTCTTGCAGATATGGCACTCGCTGGGCGACATGAAGAGATTCGGCTACACAGCCCTCGACACGCCGGATGGACGCAGCTCCGCCACGGCGCGGCTCATGCATATGCACGCCGGCTACGATTCCATACTCTGCTCGTCGCTGTCCTTCGTCGAGAAGTTGCGCGCGAGCTTCGGGGCGCCGCGTGAAAAAATGTACGAGGCACCGCTGCCGCGCGTGGACCTGCTCGTGAACCCGGCGGTGCGTGCGATGCGGCGCGCAGAGATTCTCGCGGCATATCCCGAGCTGGCCGGCAAGAAGACCATCGTCTATTGCCCGACCTTCCGGCGCGATGCCTCGGCCGGCGAAAAGAAGGCTGCCCGCGCGCTCGTCGATGCTGTCGATTTCACCCACTACAACCTCGTGTTCAAGAAGCACCCCATCAGCAGCCTGCACATCGACGATACGCGGGTGCTGCAAGACTACGACACGAGCCTCGACATGCTCTACGTGGCCGACTACGCCATCAGCGACTACTCGACCGTCATCTACGAGGCGGGCCTGCTGGAGGTGCCGGTCTTTCTCTACGCCTGGGATTGGGACGCCCGCCGCACACGCCAAGACCTCTCCATCGACATCGAGCACGACGTGCCGACGCTGTTCACAGACGACGCAAAGGCCATCGTGGCCGCCATCGAGACCGGCGAATTCGACGCGGCCGCCTATAGGGACTTCACGAAGCGCAACGTGGCCGTACCGGATGGCATGAGCTGCACCGAGCGCGTCGGCGCGCACCTGTTCGCCATGGTCGAGCAGGGCAAATGCAACCCCCGCTGAGCCGCCGCGTCAAGCCGCCCACCACCTGGCTCGAAGGTGGCCTGCTTGCGCATACAACATATCCCATCTTCTGACATGCAGGCGGAAAACAAGATGATTGCTCTTGAGACCGCACAGGTTTTGTCATACGATACTAGAAAAAGAAGGAGCCGCATTGAACCTGGACTTCGAGAACATGCATCTTGCGATTCACGATCATGCGACAAAACATGGTTTGACAGACGAGCAAATCGAACATGCATGGCGCAATGCGGTGGACTACATCATCGTCGAAGGGCCGGACAGCATCGTTGATTTGAAAGTCATCGGATTCGACACGCAAGGCCGCGGGATCGAGATAACGGCAGCAATCAAGGGAAACGAGTGCGCTCTGATCTACCACGCGAACTCACCGATATCGCATCGAGCGCTTGTCGAATTCGGGCTTGCCTGAAAAGGAGGAGTCAATGGCCGTGAAACATTTCAGCGACGAAGACGCCGTGAAGGAGTTCGGCTTCACTCCAAGAGAGCTTGCCGAACTTTCAAAACGTGCGCAAGTTTACGACAGCGGCAAATGGCCGGACGGCGCGTCCGTGATTCGCCCACATGGGGGCAGACCCGCTGTTTTGCAGGGAGAAGAGACGAAAACCGTCTCGATTCGCGTGAACGAGAGCCGCCTCGAAGCAATGGATGACGAGGCAGACCGCAGGGGGTTGACGCGTTCCGGCGCCTTCCGCGAAGCCATCGATGTATGGCTTGCCACACGGGCATGCTGACTTCAGCGCACCGCAGGGTTCTGCGGCGCGAGATGTGCCTGTTTGCGGAAAAAACACACAGTCCATTGTTGCAGCTCGCTATTCCTGCAGCCAGGCGGCGAGGCGCGTGTACATGTCCGCGAGGCCGTAGGCCGGTTGCCAGCCGAGCGCCTGCACGGCAGACGTGTCGAGCGGCAGATGGTGCTCGGGCGGATAGGGCGCATCCGGGTCGACCTCGACGCGCACCCGCGTCCGCCCGCCGCCCAGCCGCGCCGCCACAAGGTCGGCCATCTCCCTCACCGAGCAGTACGTGGCCTCGTTGGCGACGTTGTAGGCCGCGCCGTCGCCGCCATGCAGCAGCACCGTCAAGACGCCCGTGACGGCGTCGGAGACGTCGCAGTACATGCGCGTGCTGGCGCCGCTCGTCTTCAAGACGATGTCGTCTCCCGCCAGCGCGGCATGCGCGAACTGCGAGAACACGCGCCCGTCGTCTCCGGGGACGCCCGGCCCGAAGCACTGGGAAAGGCGCACGGACCGGGCCCGCACGCCGTATTCGGCCGCATAGGCCGCGGCCATCTGCTCGGCCATGCGCTTGCTTTGGGGATAGCAGCCGCGAAGGGCAAGCGGGTCGAGGTAGCCCAGATCGCGCTCGGAGAGCCTGCGCGCAAGACCGGCCTCGGCGTTGCCGTCGCCGTAGACCTCCATGCTGGACAGGCAGACGATGCCCGCGTCCTGCGCGCGCGCGAGCTCGAGCATGCAGTACGCGCCGTCCACGATGGCCAGTATCGTCTCGACGGGATGCGCGGCGAAGAAGGCGCTGGCCGTGGGCGCGGCGCAATGCACGATGTAGTCGCAGGCCAGGCTCGTGTCGGTGAAGGTGGAAACGTCGCCTTGCGCAAACGACAGGCCGTCTGCCTCGCCGTAGCCGTCCAGCACGCGCCGTGCCTTGCCCGCATCGCGCACGAGCGCCACGACCCGCGTGCCCGCGTCCAGCTCGCGGTTGCGCTCCAGCAAAAAGCGCGCGATGTGGCTGCCCACGAGGCCCGTCGCGCCCGTCAGCAGCACGCGCGCACCGTCGAGGGGCGAAAACCGCGCCCCCTCGCGTCGGGCGAGCGCCGCGCTCTCTGCCTGCAAGTCAAACACGGCCGCCCCCTTCGCCCGCCGCATCGCGATCGCCGCCCGCGCCTGCCATGCCCCGGGCGCCGCCGCCGGCCGCGGCGCCGCAAACACGCCCCTCGCCGGCGTCGAAGGCGCCCGCCGCGCCGTCCACGATGCCGGCGAAGCTGTAGAAATCGACTGGCGTCGTGATCTTTATGTTTTCCGGGTTGCCCTCGACGACGTGCAGCTCGCATCCGTAGTGCGCCATCAGGCCGGCTGTGTCGATGAAGGCGCTGCCCAGCCCGTCTTCCACCGCCCGCTCGTGCGCCCGGGCAAGCTCGCCCAACACGAAAGCCTGCGGGGCACGCGCCATCTCGCAGATCGCGCGGTCGACTATCTCGACGACGACGCCGTCCTCCTGCCGCACGATGGTCTCTATGGCCGGCACGACCGTGACCGCGCTGCCGTGCGCGTGCACCCCATCGATGCAACGCGAGATGGTGGCCGCATCCACGAGAGGGCGCACGCCGTCGTGCACGAGGATGCAGGCATCCTCCGCAAAGCGCCCGACGCAGGCGCGCACCCCGTTGCGTATGGAGGCCTGCCCGTCGCGCCCACCGGCAACGACGGCATGCACCTTCTCCAAGCCCGCCTGCGCGATGCGCTCCTCCAGAAAGCCGATCCAGTCGGCCAGGCACACGACGACGATGGCGTCCACCTGCGGGTGCGCCTCGAAGGCCTCCAGGGTGTAGAGGATGATGGGCTTGCCGTGCAGCTCCAAGAACTGCTTCGGGCGCGAAGCCGAGCTCATGCGCCTGCCTGTGCCCCCCGCGAATACGAGCGCGACGTTTTCCATCTCGACGATCCCTCGATTGCCTTTCCCGCGCAGCCGGCCAAACGGCAAGGCCACGTCCTAGACGCTGTACATGAACTTGAAGACGTCCTCGCGCTGGATGCGCACCTGCACGCCCAGCTTCTCGCCGTCGGCAGACAAGCGCTCCTGCACCTCGTTGAAGCCGGCGACGTCTTCGTCGAGCGTGACGAGCATCGTCATCGAGAAGATGTCCTCCAGCACGTTTTGCCGGATGTCGTCGATGTTGGCGCCGCACTCCGAAAGCGTCGTGGCGATGCGCGCGACGATGCCCTTGGTGTCTTGCCCCAACACGGTGACGACGGTCTTCGTTGCCTGCAT
>CAVIIZ010000046.1:0-6482 GCA_963642995.1 bacterium
GTCCGTGTCACGGGCTTCGGTCTGCTTCGACATGCTTGAAGCTGCGAGCTTTCGGGGTCTTTGGTTCCCCGTGCGTGCCGCGGGCGCGTTTGCGCGTTTCGAACGCCGAGAAAGGATGCATATGTCGTTGATGGAGGACTTGGCGCAACTGCGCGAGAAGACGCTTGCCGCGACCCGCGACGTGGTCGACACGGCGGGCCTCGAGGAGCTGCGCATAGGCGTGCTGGGCAAGAAGGGCACGCTCACGGCGGCGCTGCGCGGCATGCGCGACGTGCCCAAAGAGCAGCGGCCGGCCGTGGGGCGCGTGGTCAACGAGGTGCGCGAGGCCGTCGAGTCCGCGCTCGAGGCGCGCAAACAGGAGCTGGCCCGCGCCGAGCTGGAGGCCGAGATGGCCGCCGGCGCCGTGGACGTGACCTTGCCCGGCCGCGCCCAGACCATCGGCAGCGAGCATTTGATCACCCACATCATCCGCGAGGTCTCCGACATCTTCGCCGGGCTTGGCTACGAGATAGAGGGCGGGCGCGAGGTCGAGACCGATTGGTACAACTTCACCGCTTTAAACGCCCCGAAAGACCATCCCAGCCGCTCGATGCAAGACACCTTCTACCTGCTCGACCGTTCCGGCGACGTGGCCGACGTGCGCGGCGAGTCCGACGTCTTGCTGCGCACCCAGACCTCGGGCACGCAGGTGCACGTCATGGAGGAGCAAAAGCCGCCCATCTACATGATCTCGCCCGGCAAGGTCTACCGCCGCGACGTGGCCGACCCCTCGCATCTGCCGCAGTTTCACCAGATAGAGGGGCTGGTCGTGGACGAGGGCATCAGCTTCGCGGACCTGAAGGGCACGCTCGAGCACTTCGTCCGCGCGTTTTTCGGACCCGAGCGCACGACGCGGCTGCGCGCGCATTTCTTCCCCTTCACCGAGCCTTCCGCCGAGGCCGACGTCTCGTGCGGCATCTGCGGCGGCACCGGCGAGGTGGACGGCGCGCCCTGCCGTTTCTGCAAGCACACGGGCTGGGTCGAGGTGCTGGGTTGCGGCATGGTCGACCCCAACGTCTTCGAGTACGTGGGCATCGATCCCGAGCGCTACAGCGGGTTCGCGTTCGGCGTGGGCGTCGAGCGTCTGGCCTGCCTGCGCTACGACGTGCCCGATTTGCGCATGCTGCTCGAGGGCGACATGCGCTTCTTGCGGCAGTTCTAGGTTTTGGCGATGCGCCGCGTCCGCCCGGGAGCGCGCGGACGTGGATGCGATGGTGAGAGACGCGGCGCGCTGCAAACGCTGCCGCAGACGATAGCGCGGAGGACAGACGCGCGACGAGAGGAGAAACCGCATGCTGGTTTCGTTGAAGTGGCTGAAGGAATTCGTCGATGTGCCGGACGGCCTGCAGGATTTCTGCGATCGCCTCGATTTGACGGGCACCGGCGTCGAGGGCGTCCAAAGGATCGGCGACGCGCTCGACGGCGTGGTCGTGGGGCACGTCCGCACCTGCGAGCCGCATCCCGACTCCGACCATATGCATGTCGCGACCGTGGACGTGGGCGCAGGCGAGCCCCTGCAGATCGTGTGCGGCGCCCCGAACGTGCGCGCGGGGCTGAAGGTGGCGCTCGCCACGATCGGCACGTGCCTGCCGGGTGACGTGAAGATAAAGAAGAGCAAGCTGCGCGGCGTCGTGTCGGAGGGCATGATCTGCTCGGCGCGCGAGCTTGGGATAGGCGCCGAGCACGACGGCATCATGGAGCTGCCGAAAGACGCGCCGGTCGGCATGCCCTTCGCCGAATGGCGCGGCGCCGGCGACACGGTGCTCGACCTGGAGATCACCCCGAACCGTCCCGACCAGCTGTCCATGCGCGGTTTTGCCCGCGAGGTGGGCGCCATCTACCACGTGCCCTGGAGCTACGAGCCGCCCTGCGAGGTGCCCGGCCCTGTCGACGACGAGGACGTGGCCGACCTGGTGGACGTCGAGGTGGCCGATGCCGAGCTGTGCCCGCGCTACACGGCGCGCGTCATACGAGGGGTGAAGGTGGGCCCTAGCCCCGAGTGGCTCGTCGAGCGCATCACAGCCGTGGGCGCGCGCCCCATCAACAACGTCGTGGACGTGAGCAACTACATCCTCTTCGAGCTGGGCCAGCCCCTGCACACCTTCGATTTGCGCGCGTTTCCGAAAGGCGCCGACGGCAAGCACCATGTGCGCGTCGAGGCGGCCCGCGATGGCCAGAAGTTCACCACTCTCGACGGGCAGGAGCGAGAGCTGACAGGCGACATGGCCTTGATCTCCAACGGCGAGCAGGCCGTGGCGTTGGCCGGCGTGATGGGCGGGTTGGACAGCGAGGTGGTCGACGACACCACCGACATCTTGCTGGAGAGCGCGACGTTTTCCACGGCGCACACCAGCCGCACGAGCCGCAACCTCGGGCTGGTCAGCGAGGCCTCGCTTCGCTACGAGCGCGGGGTGGATGCGCGCACCTGCGACGAGTTCGGCCAGATCGCAGCCGCCCTCATAGCGGACGTGTGCGGCGGCACCGTGTGCCCCGGCGTGGTGGACGTCTACCCCGAGCCGGCCGTCTGCGCGCGCATCGCCTTGCGCCCGGGCCGCCTGCGCGCGCATGTGGGCGCCGACATCTCCGATGAAGAGCAGTTCACCATATTGCGCGACCTGGGATGCGAGGTCGAGGGGACGGCAGGCGACGAGAGCGTCGTGGTCGTCGCGCCCACCTTCCGCCCGGATCTCACGCGCGAGGCCGACCTCTACGAGGAGGTGCTGCGCATCTGGGGCATGGACCGCGTCGAGTCCACGTTGCCGGGCAGCGCGCACGCCGGCGGACGCACGCAGGCCCAAGACCGCGCAGAGCTCGTGGCCCGCACCCTGCGCGCTTGCGGCCTGAACGAGACCCTCACCTATTCGCTGGTGCCGGCCGACGACCAAGAGCGCCTGCACATGCCCGACGACGGGCTGGGCGAGGCCGTCGAGCTGCTCAACCCCATGAGCAGCGAGCAGTCCGTCATGCGCCGCAGCATCGTGCCCGGGCTCTTGCGCTCCGTGGCCTACAACGAGTCGCGCGGCGTTCCCAACGTGCAGCTCTTCGAGCGCGGCGTCGTCTTCGGCGCGGCGCAGGGGCGCAAGAACCCCAAGGAGCGCACCCGCGTCGCCGCCGTGCTCGCGGGCGCCTTCCGCGACAAGTCGTGGAACGACGAGCCTGCCGCGCTCGGGTTCTTCGACGCGAAGGGCATCGTGGAAAACCTCGTGCGCGAGCTGGCCGTGCCGCGCGTGCGCTTCAAGGCGCTCGACGCCGGCGAGGCGCCCTGGCTGCAACCGGGGCGCGCCGCGCAGGTGCTCTCCGGCGGCTCGGTGCTGGGGTGGGTCGGCGAGGTCCACCCGCTTGCCGCGCGCGCCTTCGACGTGGACGGCGTCGTCGCGGCCTTCGAGCTCGACGAGGGGCAGCTGCTTTCCTGCGCGACGCCGCAGCGTCCCTACGTGGACGTGCCCGCCTTCCCGCCCGTCGAGGCCGACCTCGCCCTCGTCGTGGACGAAGGCGTCGCCGCCGAGCGCGTCGCCCAGTGCATCGAGAGCGCCGGCAAGAAGGCGCATCTGGAAAGCGTGCGCCTCTTCGACGTGTACCGCGACGAGCGCCGCGTGGGCGCGGGCAGGAAATCGCTGGCCTGGCGACTGGTGTTTCGCGCGCCGGATCGCACCCTCACGGGCGAGGAAGTGGAGAAGGCCTACGCGCGCATCGTGAAGAAGGTGGCCGGCGCGACCGGCGGCGAGGTGCGCTCCTAGCGGGCGGGGCCCTCGCGGGGCGCAACTCACACATTTTTCCTGGGGACTTTTTGGCGCAACTTTCACATTTTCCCTAGGGACTTTTTGGCACAGCTCCCACATTTTCCCTAGGGACTTTTCGATGAGGGGTACAATCAAGCGCAGCCCCGCCTTCCTTTCACCGAAGACGCGGCTTCGATTCGCATCGCGAGACGCATGGGAGGCGCCATGTACAGAGACCTCATGGACGAGCTTGTCGCTTGGAAAAACGACGGGAACCGCAAGCCGCTCGTGCTGCGAGGCCCGCGTCAGACGGGGAAAACCTGGCTTCTCGAGACGTTTGCACAGCAGGAGTTTTCCGACTTCGTGAAAATCGACTTCATGTACGACGAGCGGATGCGCTCCCTGTTCGAGCAAGACCTCGATCCCATGCGCATCATCAAGCAGATAGAGCTGCGTCTCGGGCGCAGCATCACGCCGCAGAGCACGCTCCTTTTCTTCGACGAGATCCAAGAGGCGCCGAGGGGGTTGACGAGCCTCAAGTATTTCTGCGAGCAGGCGCGGGCCTATCATGTCGTTGCGGCCGGGTCGTATATGGGCATCGCCTTGCGGCGCGAGAAAGAGTCCTTCCCGGTTGGCAAGGTCGACATGCTCGCTTTGCACCCGATGAACTTCTCCGAGTTCTTGCGCGCGCTGGCAGGCGATGCCGCCGCCGACGCCCTGAGGGCGGCCGACATGGAGGCTCTTTCGGAGATTTCCGATGTGCTCGAGCGACGCCTTGCCGAATACCTTGTCATCGGCGGCATGCCGGAGGTCGTCGAGTCGTTTCGCCGGGAGGGCGACCTCGCTGTGGCGCGCCGATTGCAGCTGCGCATTCTGGAAGGCTACGACGCGGATTTTGGAAAACATGCGCCCGCGCGCATCTTGGAACGCATGCGGCTCGTGTGGAAATCCTTGCCGGGGCAGCTCGCGCGGGAGAACAAGAAGTTCGTCTACGGGGCCGTTCGCCCCGGCGCCCGCGCGCGTGAATTCGAGGAATGCCTGCAATGGCTGGTCGACTACGGCGCGGTGCTCGAAGTGCCGCGCGTCTCGGCGCTCAGATTGCCCCTCGCAGGCTACGAGAACACATCGGGCTTCAAGCTCTTTTGCTGCGATGTGGGGCTGCTCGGCGCGCTCGCACAGCTCGACCCTGCCGTCGTGTTGGACGGCTCGCGGCTGTTCACCGAGTTCAAAGGGGCTATGGCGGAGCAATATGCAGCACTCGAGATCGTCTGTGCGGGATATTCGCCGGTTTATTGGTCTTCGGATTCCGGAGCCGCCGAGGTCGATTTCGCCGTGGCGCATCGCAGCGCCGTCCTTCCTTTCGAGGTGAAGTCGGGCGAGAACCTCCAATCGAAGAGCTTGAGGGCGGCATGCGAGAAATTCGGGATAGGGCGCAGGGTCAGAGCCTCGTTGTCGCCGTTTCGCGACCAAGGCGAGCTCGTGAACATCCCGCTTTGGGCGCTCGGGCAATTCCCGAAGCTTGTCTAGAGCTCGCCGCCATCTGTCGAGGCCGACCTGCCCCTCGTCGTGGACGAAGGCGTCGGCGGCGAGGTGCGCTCCTAGCAGGCGGAGCCCTCGCGGGGTGCAGCTCCCACATTTTCCCTAGGGACTTTTCATCGGCGCCCGGCTGCAGCGCCCTAGCCCGCGTCGCTCTAGCCGCGCTCGTGTTCGTAGAGCTCGTAGACGGCAAGCTCGTACTGCTTGCGGGCCGTGCGCGCGGCTGCGTCCAAGATCAGGCCGCATATCCAGAACAGCACCGTCAGGACCGCGCAGCCCACCGCCGCGATGGCAAGCGGCACGTGCGTGACGTAGGCGGTCTGGGCGAACTCGACGAGCACGGGGATGCCGCAGCAGAGCGTGGCCACGAGGAAGACGAACGCGAGCAGGCCGAAGAAGCGCATGGGCTTGTACTCGCGGAACAGCGACGCGATGGTGCGCAACACGAGCATGCCGTCGGAGAAGGTGTTCAGCTTCGAGACCGAGCCTTCCGGGCGGTCGCGGTAGCCGATGGGCACCTGCACGACCTTGAAGGCCTTGTCCAGGCAGTGGATGGACATCTCCGTCTCGACCTCGAAGCCCTCCGAGACCACCGGATAGCTTTTCACGAAGACGCGCGAGAAGGCGCGGTATCCCGTCATGATGTCGGTGAGCTGCGCGTGGTAGAGGTGGTTTATCAGGCCGCGCACGAGCTTGTTGCCCATGCCGTGGAAGGCGCGCTTGTTCTCCTCGCCGTAGGTGCCGTTGGTCAGGCGGTCGCCGACGACCATGTCGGCCTCGCCCGCCTCGATGGGCGCGATCATGGCGTGGACGTCTTCGGCGGGGTAGGTGTCGTCGCCGTCGACGAGCACGTAGCAGTCGGCCTCGATGTCGCGAAACATCTGGCGCGTGACGTTGCCCTTGCCCTGCCGGCGCTCGTGGCGCACGATGGCGCCGTGCTCGGCTGCGATCTCGGCCGTGCCATCGGTGGAGTTGTTGTCGTAGACGTAGACGTCGGCCTCCGGCAGCTCGCGCTTGAAGTCGTCGACCACCTTGCCGATGGTGACGGACTCGTTGTAGCACGGTATGAGAATCGCTGTCTTCACGTTTCAATCCCCCCTGTATGCGCAAGAGCGCGCCACATCGAAAGCCGCGCCGAAAAGCCGCCTGCGTCTACGGCGGCGCCGGCGCGTGCAATTGTACGCTATG
>CAVIIZ010000047.1:0-6118 GCA_963642995.1 bacterium
AGCCGTCCTTTCGGGGGCGGCTTTTTCATTGCCTGAAGGGGGGCGCATATGGGTAGCAGGGGCATGGGTAGCACCGCTAGCAGACTAAAGCGCAAGATAGATGCGGCCGTGGCAAAGCGCAGCGCGGCGAACGCAAGAGTGGAAAAACTCAATAGAGCCGCAGACGACTTGCTACACAAAACGCCTGAATATCTAGCCTATAACGAAGCACGTGAGCGGTGGTATCAAGAGATTGATAGTTACGCCCGGCTGAAAGCAAGCGGGCAACGCGCGACGAAACAGAAAATGAACGCTGCCGGCCGCAAAATGGACAAACTCTTTCCCGCATACGCTGAAGCCGAAAAGACGATTAGAAACATAACCGGAGCGAGCAAAGCGTCCGATGAATGGTCCAAAGCAAACGAAGAAGTAATGTATCTTTCAAAACTGATACGCGAAGCAACATAGGAGGGCGCATGGATGTTTTGAAGAAGCCGCCCGGTATCGAGGGCGACGCGTTCAAGTCCGCCAAATGGGACGAGTTGACGGCGGGGCGCGCGATCGCTGCGAATCACTGGTTTCAAAGCGCCAGGGCGGGGGCTCGGCGCGTTTGGCAGGCGGCACCTTCCATCCGCTTTTATCCGCGACCGCTTTCGCCTTCGTCCTCGCCGTCATCGGACTCTATCTCCATCGAGGCGATCTTCAGCTCGCGGCCAGCCACGATGCTCGTCACGTCAGAGCCGCATGCGGGGCAGCGCCTGTGGAAGCGGTCGTGCTCGAACTCCTCGCCGCAGTCCAGGCACTTCGAGCGCGCCTCGATGAAGTTCATGCTCAGCTTCGCGCCGTCGAAGAGCGCGTCGCCGTCGGTGACCGCAGAGAACGCGAACTCCATGCACTCGCGGTCGACCTCTGTCAGGCGGCCTATGTCGAGCACGATGCCCGTGACCTTGCGCGCGCCGCGTTCGCGGGCGACGGGGGCGACCGAGTCGATGACGCCTTGTATCAAACTGAACTCGTGCATGGCAATTCCCCTCCGCCGTCCGCCTTATCTGCCGTTTCTGCGGTCGTGGCTGTTGCTGCAGCTGCTGCCGTTGCCGTGGGTGCCGCCGTTTTCACCGCGGCCGTTGCTTTCACCGCGCCCGACGTCGTCCTCACCGCGGCCGCTGCTGCTCTTGTGCCCGCCGCCGTCTTCACCATACGCTCCAGCCGTTGGGCTATCTGAGCGCGCGGGAAAGAACACCTCGTCCGGCTCGCTTCTCGGCCCTACGAGCGAGCCTACCACCATGAGCGCAAGCGAGACGGGCATGGCCGTGGCTATCTGATGGAGGCCGAAGGGCTTGAGGCCTGCGGCCATGAGCGCGCAGTAGACGAGCACGCCGCCTGCCATCGACAAAAGCGCCCCCCATTTGCTTGCCCGCCGCCAGTACAGCCCTGCCACGAGCACCCAGCAAAACGCCGTCTCCAGCCCGCCGAAGGCGAACATGTTCATCTTCCAGATGAGGTCGGGCGGCACGATGGCCAAGACGAGGACGAGCAGGCCGACGCCCAAGGTGAGCACCTGCGAGCGCCGCGCCACCGCCTTTGCCGCCACGGGACGCCCGCGACGCTTGCGCCGGTGCATCCACACGTCTTTCACGATGGAGCTCGACGCGCCGATCAGAAGCGAGCTGACCGTGGAGATGGATGCGGCCAGAGGGCCGATGATGGCGACGCCTGCCAGCGCGGGCGGCAGGCTTTGCACGATGGCGAGGGGCATGATGTTGTCCACCGAGCCGCCGTAGTCGGACAGCGGCGCGTCGAGCACGCCACGGGCCAGCACCCCCAACGCGGTGACGGAGATCATCATGAAGCCGATGACGACGGTGCCGACGACGAGGGCGCGGCGCAAGGCGGCCTCGTCGCGAAACCCCATGCAGCGCACGGCCGATTGCGGCAAGGCGAAGGTGAAGACGCCCACGAGCATCCACTGCGTGGCATACAGCCCAAGCGGCATCTGCCCGCCGGCGAGCGGATCGAAAAGCTCGGGGCTGTCGCGGCCGATGCGCTCCATGACGGCCTCCCAGCCGCCGCCTGCCGAGAGCAGGCCGCACGCGAGCACGACGATGCACACGAGCATCGCGACGCCGCACAGCGCGTCGGTGGCCGCCACGCCGCGAAAGCCGCCGACGGTGGTGTAGACGACCACTGCCAGCCCGAACAGCGCAAGGCCTGCCACGTAGCTCTGCCCGGTCACGGCCTCGAATATCTTGGCGCCGCCCACGAACTGCGCGACCATCATCGCGACGAAAAAGCACACGATCACGGCGGCGCTCAGGTTCGCGAGCGCGTCCGAGCGGTAGCGCGCGCGGATGACGTCGACCACGGTGACGGCGCCGAGCCTGCGGCCGACCAGCGCGAGTTTTTTCCCCATGATGCCGTAGAGCAAAAACAGCGCCGTCGTCTGCACGGCCGCCATGTAGACCCATCCGAATCCGACTTGCCATGCCTGGCCGGGGCCTCCCACAAACGAGCTGACCGAACCGTAGGTGGCCACGGTCGTCATGGCCAGGACAAAGCCCCCGAGCGAGCGGTTGCCGATGAAGTACTCTGTGGTGAAATCGCCGCCGCCCCTGCGCGAGCGCGCGCGCATCGCCGCGGCGAGCGCTATCGAGACGGCGAGGAAGATCGTGACAGGGCCGAGGGCGAGCAGGGCGTCCATCACGGGCGCGCCCCCTCTTCCACCCGGTTCGCGGAGGTGCGTCCTTGCGTGTCTTCGCCTGTGCCCGCGGCGCGGCCCCGGATCTCGCCGCCGGTCGCCCCTTTGCCCGCGCCGCCGCATTCGCCGGCGCCTGCGTTCTCGTCTCTGCCGTCGCGTGCGCAGCGCCCGTCCGCGTCTTCGCCTGCGCTCACGTCGTCTAGCCCGACGTCTTTCATCACATGACAGGCCATCCAGACGGCCACGCCCACGGAAAACAGGAAGGTGGCCCCGCATCCCGCGACGACCCACAGAGGGGTGGCGCATATATAGACGCCGCTGGGAGCAAGCCCGAAGCCGCATGCCGCCCACACGACGATGGTCGCGACGAGGCCTATGAGCGCCGCACGCGCCTCGCGGTTCGCCTGGCGCAGCTTGTCTTCATAGCGCATGGGGGCAGCGCCCTTCCTTTCGGCGAGGGGGACAGGTGGCGCTATTGTAGACGCGACGGCGGGAAGCAGAATGCCTTTTAGCGCATGATGCGCAGGCGGTAGCCGCTGCGCCGCGAGAAGATGCGGCGATGGCGTCGTATGTACATGTCGTTGCGGGTGCAGGTGCGCTTGAGGAGGCGGATGAGGCGCATCTCAGACCACCGCGCCTTCGTGGGGTGCCCGTGCGACGTGCATGGCGGCGTTGCTCCTTTCTGCAGGGACGTGCGTCCCGTGCGGGTGCAGAACGAACAGGTGCGACGCTGCTGCAGGGCATTGCAACAGATAGTGCAACTTGGGTCGGAGGATAGCACAAAACCACTTTGTATTGGGGCTGTTTTCTGAAAAAATACTCCATCTTGTGGTTCGGGAGCGCGATCCGGATGAGCATCGCGGTTCGGGCGAGCCAGCCTGCGCTTTTGCAGCCCGACTCGCCCGACGCAGGGCGTTTTTCCCATCTCCTCCGGCCCGCCGAAGCGCACGCGGAGCGCGGCGTCTTCTCAGTCCATGAGCGCGCACACGGCCGCGTTGAAGGCCAGCGGGTCGTCGATGGGCAGGCCCTCGGCAAGCAGCGCCTGGTCGAAGAGCAGCTTCGCGTACGAGGCCACCTTGTCGTCGTCGCCGTCTTTGTGGGCGGCTTGCAGCGTTGCGAAGAGCGCGTGCCCGGGGTTTATCTCGAGCTTGTATTTGGGCTCGGGCGCGTCCTCGTTGTTGGGCATCGCGGCGAAGTACTTCGCCATCGACAGCGAGACAGGCCCTGCCGCCGTGATGCACGCGGCCGCCTCGGACAGGCGCGTGGAGGCCACGACCGCCTCGACGGCGTCGGGCAGCGCGTCTTTCATCTGCGCGAACAGGTCCGTGTTGTCGGCGTCGACCTTCTCGGCGGCCTCCTTCTCCTCGTCGCTTTCCAGCCCGAGGTCCTCGCTGGCCACGTTGCGCAGGTCGTGCTCGCCGTAGCTTCCTATGGACATGAGGGCGAACTCGTCGATCTGCATCCCGCCCAGCAGCACGTCGTGGCCCTTGTCCAGCACCGCCCTCACGTTCGTGGACTTGGCCAGGTGCTCGACGGTGTCGCCCGCCGCGAAGAAGATGCTCTTCTGCTCGCCGTCGGCCGCCTCGACGTACTCCTTCAGCGTGACGAGCTTCTCCTCTTTGGCCGAGTAGAACAGCAGCAGGTCGCCCAGCAGCTCGGCGCGCATCCCGTAGCTGGAGTAGATGGCGTATTTCAGCGCGTGGCCGAACTGCTCGTAGAACTGCTCGTACTTCTCGCGATCGCCTTCGAGCAGCTTTTCCAGCTCCTGCTTCACCTTTTTCTCTATGCGCCGCTCGATGGCCTTCAGCTGGCGGTCTTGCTGCAGCATCTCGCGCGAGATGTTCAAGTTCAAGTCGGGGCTGTCCACGATGCCGCGCACGAAGGAAAACGCCTCGGGCAAAAGCTCCTCGCACGCGTCGCTGATCAGCACCGAGGAGCTGTAGAGCGAAAGCCCGTTCTTGAAGTCCTTGGTGTAGAAGGCCTCGGGCATCTTGGACGGCACGAACAGCAGCGCATCGTAGTTCAGCGTGCCCTCCGCATGCAGGGGGATGGTCAGCAGCGGGTCTGCGAAGTCGTGGAAGGTGGACTTGTAGAACTCGGCGTACTCTTCGTCGGAGACCTCGGATTTCCTGCGCGTCCAGATGGGGGTCATGGAGTTCAGCGTCTCGGTCTCGACGTAGTCCTCGTACTCGGGCGTGTAATCGTCGCCCGCGTCGTCGGGCTTGGGCTTCTCGCGTGCCTTCTCCACGTCCATGCGTATGGGGTAGCGCACGTAGTCGCTGTAGCGCTTCACCAGTTCCTTGATGGCGTATTGGCCAAGGTAGCGGTCGTAGTCCTCGGCCTCTTCGCCTTCGCCGGTGTTCTCGCGCACGTGCAAGACTATGTCGGTGCCGCGCTCGTCGCGGGCCGCCTCGGAGATGGTGTAGCCGTCCAGCCCGTTGCTCTCCCAGCTCCATGCCTTGTCCGAGCCGTAGGGCCGCGTCGTGACGACGACCTTGTCGGCCACCATGAACGACGAGTAGAAGCCGACGCCGAACTGCCCGATGATGTCCACGTCCTCGTTTTCCCGCGCGTCTTCGCCCTGCTTGAACTCGAGGCTGCCGGAGTGCGCGATGGTGCCGAGGTTTTTCTCCAGCTCCTCGTCGGTCATGCCGATGCCGTTGTCGGAGATGCGTATGGTGCGCGCATCGCGGTCCACGGCCAGCTCGATGCCGAGGTCGCCGCGCACGATGGACTTGTCGCCGTCTTGCAGCGCCTTCAGGTGGAGCTTGTCGAGGGAGTCCGACGCGTTCGATATCAGCTCGCGCAAGAAGATGTCCTTGTTCGTGTAGATGGAGTTCACCATCAAGTCGAGGAGCTTCTTGCTTTCCGTCTTGAACTTGCGCATGGTGCGGTGCCGTCCTTTCCGTCGAGGTTTTTCGGTGAAGGGGGGCGGCGCCGTGCCGCGTGTCGCATGCCGCCGTCATGTGCCGCGTGCCGCATCGCGCCGCGTGCCGCGCCGCCCTTTCGCTTCGCTTGCCCGCGATTCTAAAACCGCGCCGCGCATGCGGGCCGGCCTGTCACGCACATGTTACTTGCCTATGTTTGCCGCAAAAAATCTAAGTCGCACATTGTTAAGTTTATGGGAATCGCGGAAAATCGCGCAAGCGTGAGGAAACTGGCGGCGGACTCAGATTGCCTCGCGGCCTGAACGCTCTTTGCATACCGCGCCCGCCGCCTTCACCAACGTGGTAAACAACCTGACCATCGACAACGTGTCCATCGCGTCCGGCGCGGACAAATGGGAGCTCGTGAGAGACGACGCGCATGGCGTCGCGCGCCTGTTCTGGAAGACGAGGGTCACCTCGACGGGCAAGAAGTCCCCGGGGCCCGTCACCGTGCGCCTCCAGAAGTCGTGCAAGACGGCGGACGGCAAGCTCCTCGACCTGGAGCTTGCCGCCTCCT
>CAVIIZ010000048.1:0-5620 GCA_963642995.1 bacterium
CCGGCCAGTACATGCTCGTGGAGACGGCGGCCCCGGCGGGCTACGAGCTGCCCCACGGCCAGTGGATGCTCGACGTGGACGCGGCCGCGCAGACGGTCTCCATAACCGCGCGGGGGCAAGACGGCGACCTGCCGCCGGCGTTCAAGAAGGACGCCGCGACCGGCGCGTACTCCGTGGCCAACTACAGGAAGTGGACGATGCCGCTGGCCGGCGGCGCCGGCCCCATCGCCCTCACCGCGCTCGGCGCCGCCCTCGTGGCCGCCGCGCTTGCCCGGCTGCTGCTCGCGCGCCGCAAGGAGGCCGTGTCTTAGAGGGGCGCGCAGCACAAGGGCGGATCCGGGCTTGCCGTCTCGGGCGGCTGGCTGCTGTTCGTCCGCCGCAAGGAGCGTGACGCCTGGAAAACGCACGGGAAACCGGGTGGTGCGAGGGCTCGTTGCCGTGGGGTTTGCCGTTTGCGGCGCCGACGCCGGGCGGATGCGGAAGTGAGTTTTTGTGGAGGAAATGTGCAGGGGGGGGCGTTCAAAGTGCTTTTCTGTTGTGTTTGAAGTGTTCTTTTGCTAGGGTGTGTATGTTGTTTCTAGCTGGGGCTGTCCGCACTGGCTTGCACGGCGGCGGAGGAACTTGGAAGGGTTTTCGGAAGCTCTCGCCGTGGCTATTCGAGTTGGGGAGGGAGTCCCCGCTGGAGGAAAGGATGGGAAAATGGAAAAGACAATAGGCAAGAAGAGAGCGCGGGTGATTCTCGCGGCGCTCGTCGCCGTCGCCCTCGCGGCGTGCGCGGTGCCTGCCATCGCGGCGCTCGCGGCCAACGATTCGCTGCCGCCCAGCACGGGCAACCTGGTCATCCACAAATACCAGGCCGACGACATGAGCAAGATCGGCAAGGCCAACGACGGCACCGAGGTCACGGTCGACCCGTCGTTTGCCCCCCTGTCCGGCGTCACCTTCAACATCTACAAGGTGTCGACAGACGCCAACGGCGACTATCCGAGCAAGGCGCCCTACCGTCTGTCCGGCACGACGCTCACCGATGGCGACGGCGCGACTTTCACGGTGGCGGCGGCGTCTCCGTCTAGCGTGACGACCGCAGACGACGGCAAGGCGACGGCCTCCAATCTGGCCCAGGGCGTCTACCTCGTGGTCGAGCAGGAAAACGAGCAGGTCGCCGAGCCTGCGGACAACTTCGTGGTGGCCGTCCCCATGACCAACGCCGACGGCAACGGCTGGCTTTCCGACGTGCACGTCTACCCGAAGAACCAGGTCATGTACGTGAACAAGTTCCTGACGGTGGGCAAAGACGATGCGGCGGCCAAGACGCAAAACGGCACCGCCGTGAACGTGGGCGACACCGTGCACTACTCCATCGTCCCGACCGTGCCCAGCGGCGTGGTGGCGTACTCGACCAATGTCGACGGCACCCCCGTCACCCCCGTCACCACCACCAACGTGCTCACGGAAGACGCCAAAATCAAATATGCCGTCACCGATGCACTCGACACGGCGCTCACCTTCGATGCAGCCAGCGTGAAAGTGTACGGTCTCAAGGCATCCGACGATGTGACGAGCGGCGGCACGCTCATCACCGCTTCCGGCAACTACAGCGTCACGACCGAGACCGGCAACACCGCGAAGATCGATTTCACGCAGGCGGGTCGTATCGCCCTCTACAACGCGGGCTACTCGAAGCTGCGCGTCGAGCTGGACGCCGTGGTGAATGACGGCATCCTCTCCAAGGAGAAGACCAAAGTCGGCAATACGGGCTATGTGAACTTCACGAACAAGTTCGGCCAGGAGAAGACCAAGGACTCGACGACCGGCTTCAACCCCGACGATCCCAAAGGCCCCGACCCCGATCCCGACAACCCCGACAATCCGCAGCCGACCATCCACACGGCGCACATCTCCATAACGAAGAAAGACGCCTCGAACACGACCACGACGCTCGCGGGCGCGAAATTCAAGATCGCCGACACCGAGGCCAACGCCAAGGCGGGCAACTATCTGCGCAAGACTGCCGACGGCGCCGTGGTCGATCCGAGCGACTCGCGCTGGGCGACTGCCACGGACTGGGAGGCGACCTCCGGCTCCGACGGCACCTTCAGCTTCGACGGCGTGGAGGACTACACTTCCGTCGTCGAGAAAAAGGCCGATGGCACGTATGCGGAGACCAAGACCTACTGCTCCTACTACCTCGTCGAGACGCAGGCGCCGGAGGGCTACAACCTGCCGGACGCGCCCTTCAAGGTCGACTTCAGCGAGGCCACGTCCAAGGAGAGCGTCAATTGGACCGTCTCCAAGGACGTTACGAACACCAACGAGTTCACCTTGCCCCTCACGGGCGGCATGGGCACCATGTTGCTGACCCTTGCGGGCATCCTGCTCGTCGGCGGCGCCGGTTGCGCGTTCTTCGCCGCCGGCCGCAAGAAGAAGAAGGCGCAGGCGAAATAAAGACCCACGCGGGCGGGGCTTGCCCCGTCCGCCCCTTTCCTTCAAGCGGATGCGAAGCGCTCCGACCCGGCTCGTCTCCTCGGGCCACGGCGGGGCGCTTTCGCATGTGGGGGCGCTCTCGGCGTCGTAGCGCCCTGCACCCGCTCTTTGCTACCATTTCCCCTTGATGTGGCACCGCCCGACTTGCCGGCACAACCCATGAAAGGAGTCGCCCTCGATGGCCGTAGCGCGCAAGCTGTTCCTCGTCCTGGTCATGCTCGCGGGGCTGTGTCTGCTTGCCTATCCCCACGTGGCCAGCTGGCTATTCGACCGTGCGGCCGTCGAGGTGGTCGACAGCTACGAGGAGACGGTCTCGAACTCGTCGCAGCAAGATATCGACGACGCCTGGGCCAAGGCTGTCGAGTACAACGAGAACCTCTACGGCAACCCCGTCCACGACCCGTTCGTCGAGGGCTCGGGCATGGTCATGGCCGACAACTACTACCAGGTCCTCGACGTGGACGGCACCGGCATGATGGGGCACGTCTCCATCCCGAAGATATCCGTCGAGCTGCCGGTCTACCACGGCACCTCAGAAAAGACGCTCGCAAGGGGCGTCGGGCACCTGGAGGGCTCGTCCATGCCCACGGGCGGCATCGGCACCCACACCGTCTTGACCGGGCACTCCGGCCTGGTGAACGCGAAGCTGTTCACCGATCTCGAGGAGCTGCAGGAAGGCGATCGCTTCTTCGTGAAGATCCTCGACAAGACGCTTGCCTACGAGGTGGACCGCCTGCTGGTGGTCGAGCCGGAAGACACCTCCGAGCTGCGTCGCGTGGAAGGGCAGGACTACTGCACGTTGGTCACCTGCACGCCCTACGGGGTGAACTCGCATCGCCTGCTCGTGCGCGGGCACCGTGTCGAGTACACCCCCGAAGACGAGCAGGCGCAGGCCGACAAGGCGGGCGCGGGCGGCCTCACGCGCGAGCAGATCGTGCTTTTGGCCAGCGCAATCGGCGGGGCGCTGGGCGTGATATTGGTGGCGTTGTTCATACGGCACAGGAGGCGCCGCGCCGACGATGACGGCGCTCCTGACGATGCGGCGGTCATGGCCGCCATCGCGGCGGCGGCCCGTGCGGACCTGGAGGCACGGGAAGGGCCGCCCGGCACGCCCGAATCGCCCGGGGGCGTCTTGCGGGAATCCGGCGACGGGCGGTTTTCCGGGACGCGCTTAGGAGACGGTGTCGCTGCACCTGATATGCCCAACGCGCCTGCTGCATCCGATGCGCCCGGCGCTCCCGGCTCCCGCGCTGTCTCCACGCCCGACGACGAGGCGAAGGCGGCGCTCAGGGCGGCGGCCGTTGCCATCGCGAGGCGGCGGGCAGCTGCCCGCGACGGCGCCGTTGCCCGCGGCATGCACGGCGAATCCGACGACGAAGCGGGGGGGCGCGCCTGATGGGGAATTCTGAAAAGGGACCTGTCCTCACGCGGCGGCGCCTGCTCATAGGGGCAGCCGGCTTGATGGGGGCGGCAGGAGCGGGCCTTATCGCCTACCCCTATGTGAACGAGGCGCTCTACCGCAACGAGGTCGCCGCCCTGCGCGAGGACTTCGAGAAGCGCGCGGCCGGCGGCGAGGGGGCGGATTCGCCATCCGGCAAGCGCTTCATCGACGTCGAGGGGCTCTACGCCTACTTGCGCGCCGAAAACGAGCGGCTGTTCACCGAGGGGCAAAAAGACCTGGTGGACGCCTTCAGCTACCTCCAGCCGGCGGTGGACCTGTCGGCGTGGGGCATCGAGGACAACATCATCGGCTTCCTGCGGGTGCCCGCCATCGACATCGACTTGCCCATACGCCTCGGCGCCAACGACGAGCAGATGGCGCGCGGCGCCGTGCACCTCACGCAGACGAGCTATCCCATAGGCGGCGACAACACGAATTCCGTCATCGCCGGGCACCGTGCGCACAGCCGCGGCCTGTCCATGTTCGTGCACGTGCCCGACCTCGCGAAAGGCGACGCGCTCTACATCGACAATTTCCGCGAGACGCTTGCCTACCGCGTGGTGGAGACAGACGTGATCGACCCGAAGGCCACCAACCGCATCCACATCCAGGAAGGACGCGACCTCCTCACGCTGATCACCTGCCACCCCTACGGCGTGAACACGCACCGCTTCATCCTCTTCGCCGAGCGCGCGTGAACCCGGATGCACGGCACGCGCCCGAATGCGCGAGCTCGATGCGCGCAAGGCTGGTTGCGAAGCCCGTGCATTGCCATGCGTGCGGGCATTTGCCCTTCTCGTCGAGCATGCGAATTTCTCGAAGGCTCGACAAGTCCAGGGAAATGTTGTACCATTAGTGTTGTACATTTTCTCGGAGAAGGGGAGCGGCGGATGAGTTACGCGATGGTCACGGGGCGCATGAGCTCTGGGAAAAAGGAGCGGGCAAATCGCATCCTGCGCCGCGAGGGGCTGGGCGCCTCGCAGGCGATCAACCTCTTGTACGACCGCATCATCGAGGAGGGGAGCGCGGAGTTCATCACTGGCGTGCGCCGCGGTTTCGACCCCGAACGGTGGAAGGAGGCCGCGGGCTTCGTCGACGCCCTGCCGCAGGAACGTGCGACGCGTTTCGACGAGATGGCGTCTGGGCAGGTCAGGTGCGATCGCCTCGCCGCCCGGGGGCTGATGTAGTCATGGCCGCGCTGCGTGTCTTTGCCGACACCAATATCCTCGTCGATTTTTTGAGCAAGCGCGAGCCGTTCTACCGATCCGCGCGGCTGCTCATGTTATGCGCGAAGGTGGGGGAGTTCGAGCTGTTTGCAAGTTCCTCGCAGTTCACCGACCTCGTGTACGTCCTTTCCGACGGCGGCAGGCGCGAGCTCGTGCCGGCGGTGCTCGGCCGCCTGCGCGAGTTGCGCACGTTCGTGGAGGTCTTCGCCGCCGGTCCTGCGGAGGTCGACAGGATGCTTTCCGCGGGGTGGAAAGACCCCGAAGATTCCCTCGTTTTCGAATGCGCCCTGTCCTGCAAGGCCGACGTCATAGCGACGAGGGACGTGAAGGGCTTCGAGAGCTCTGCCATTCCGGCCTTCGATTGCGAGGGGCTGTTCTCGTGGGTGGCGAAGGAACGGGGAATCGACTATGTCGAGCTCGACAGGTCCGCGTTTTCAGATTGACCGGGGGCACGCAGCACGAGCAGGGG
>CAVIIZ010000049.1:0-5176 GCA_963642995.1 bacterium
CCGTGACCCGCACGGCGCCGGCGGCTTTCGCCTTCTTCGCGGCCGCGGGCGAGAGCGAGGCGTAGGGGTCGGAGGCCTTCTCTGTGGCGGTCGTCGCCTTCGCCGCCGCCGCGGCGGCCGCCTTTGGGGTCGTGGAAGCTGCGCCAGCCGCCTTCGTGGTCGCGGAAACCGGGGTGACCGCCTTCGCGGTCGCGGAGGCCACGGTTGCCCCCGCCTTCGAGGTCGCGCCCGCGAAGGCGGGGCCTTTTATCGCGGCGTCGGCCTTGGAGGCATCGGCCTTCGACGCGTCCGTCTTTCCCTCGGCCTTCAGGAGGCCGCCTTCCCCGGCTTCGCCCTCGTCTTTCGGGAAATCCCCGCCAGCGTCTTGCGGGGAGTTGTCCTCGGAGCCGTCCGCGCCCGCACCGTCTTGCGCCTCGCCGCCGGCGGCTGCCCCGCCCTCCGCGGCGTTTTCGGCGCCGGTCTCCACGCTCCCGCCGGCAGCGCCGGCCGCATCCGCGGCGCCCGCCTGCCCGGCATCGCCGACCTGCCCGGCGGACGCGGCGGCGGGCAGGCCCGCGACCGCGACGGCGTCCGACGCCCCTCCCCCGCCTTCTTGCGCGAACGCGCACGGCGCGAAGACCATGGCAAACGCGCAGGTCAGACATGCCAGTAAAACCGGCAACGCGATGTGCGTTTTCCCAAATCGAAAGGCGTGGCGCGAAACCATGCGATAGTCCTCCCTTTTCCAAAAGCAAAGCAACTCACCGCATGATAGCAGTCCCGCGCATGTCCCCGCGCGCGAGACAGCGCCCTCGTCGGGCGGCCGGGACGAAAGGCACGACGCTCGACGACGGGCGCTGCGGCCTGCTTGCACCGCAAGTTCAGGCGCATCCATCTATGAAAGGATGCAAGGCCTTGTAAAATCAATCTCGCTAAGTATAATTCGCGTCGAATCGTGCACGCGAAAAGGGCGCGTGCACATCCGATACGAGGAGGGTTTCATGAAAAAGGGAAGATTTGGCAAGCTTTTCGTGAGCGGCGTCGTCGCTTGCGGCCTGGTTGCCGCGATGGGCTTGGCCGGCTGCTCCGGCTCGAGCAACTCCGGCTCTTCGGACAAGTCCTCTAGCAGCTCCAGCTCGACCACCAGCTCGTCGAGCACCTCCGGCTCGGCGGCCGTCGAGCTGCAGGTCTACGCGGCCAACTCGCTGCAAAAGGCCCTGCCCGAGGTCCAAGACCTCTACACGAAGGCCAACAGCAACGTCACCTTCAAGGACACGCAGTTCGAGGCTTCCGGCACGCTCGTGAAAAAGATCCAGGAAGGCGCGAGCGTCGACGTCCTCATCACCGCCTCGAAGGGCTCGATGGACGACGCGGCCAACTACATCACCACCGACACGCGCAAGAACATGTTCACCAACGACCTGATCATCGTGAAGAAGGCCGGCGCCGACGTGACCATCAACTCCATCGCCGACGTGGCCAAGGTCAACGGCAAGATCGCCATCGGCGAGGCCTCCTCGGTGCCCGCCGGCAAATACGCCAACCAGGCGCTCGCCTCGGCCGGCCTCTACAAGGGCGGCACCGACGGCGTGGACGGCACCTACGACGCCTCCATCGCCGACAAGATGGACCTGTGCGACAAGGTGGGCACCGTCGCCCAGCACGTGGCCTCTGGCGATGCGACCATCGGCTTCATCTACACCTCCGACCTCTACCGCTACGACGGCACGGAGACGGCGTTCACCTGCCCGGCCGACTCGCACAAGACCATCCAGTACCCCGGCGCCGTGCTGACCAACTCCGCCAATGCCGAGCAGGCGCAGAAATTCCTCGATTTCTGCATGACCGACCCCGGCGCGCAGCAGGTCTTCTCCAAGTACGGCTTCCAGCTGGCAAGCTAGGCACGAGAAACCGCGCGCGTGCAGCATTCTGAAAGCCGCGCGCACGAGGGAAAGGGGCGCCGCGCACCGCTCGAGACGGATGCGGCGCCCCTCTCCTTTTCGCCGCGCGTCCAGGCGCGGGAGGCGCTTTTCCCGGCGCATGCCGCCCGCAAGCGCCCCCGTCCGTGGACACGCATCCGAGGCGGCGGTTTTCGCCGCAGCCGCGTCCGCAAGCCCGCCAAAGGCCTTGTGTTTTCCCCGTCGGCGCGCAGGAAGGCAACGAGCATGAAGCACGCAAGCACAGACATGAACGCAAGGCGCCCGCGCATCATCGCGGCCATCGTCGCCTCCTGCTGCCTGGCCGCGCTCGTCGGCGCATGGGCGTTGCCAAACGCCGCGAACGCCAACAGCTCCTCGGCGGCCAGCCAGCAGATACCCGCCCAGTCGGCGAAGATCGACGGCGTGGACTTCGGCATACAGGACTTCGAGCGCGTGCAGACGGGCTTCAGGAAAAAATACGAGGACAAGGACCTGGGCTTCGTCTTTCCCATGGGGCAAGACCAGTCGGGGTGCCTCACGCTTGCCTCGACGGGCAAGAGCATCCTCGTCTACGTGCCGCCCGAAGCCGCGAAGGCCGCAGGTTTTGACGCATCGGATGAAAACGACTGCATGAACTTGGAGAAGATGCTCCAGGCGGCAGACGACGTGCTCTTCAACGGCGGCACGAAGCTCTCGTCGCTGTCGACGCCGTGGGTGTTCACGAGCGAGCGAAGCTACGAGCAAGACGGCATCGTCTACCGCTTCGACACCGAAGTCGAAAGCGGGTACTACTACCTCACATGCACAGGCGAGGGCGCCGTCGACAGCAAGACCTGCGCCGAGTTTGTCTTGCGCGGCCGGCTCCTGCCCGCCTCCGAAGTGGTCGTCGAGAAAAGCGGCGGGTGGTTTTCCGACCTCATGGCCTTCCTCGATCCGGCCAGCCTCGACTACCGCCCGCTGTGGGTCTCTCTCAAGACCTCGTTTGTGGCGATGGTCTTCATCTTCGTCTTCGGCCTGCTCGTCGCGTGGCGCGCCATGCACGTGAAGAGCCGCTGGAAAGGCGTGTTCGACTCCATATTCACCATCCCGATGGTGCTGCCGCCGACGGTGTGCGGCTTCATCTTGCTCGTCGTGTTGGGGCAATCCAGCGCGATGGGGCGCTGGCTGATGGAGCACGGCGTCTCGATTGTCTTCACATGGCCTGCCGCCGTGATCGCGGCCGTGGTCGTGGGGTTTCCGCTGATGTATCGCACGGCGCTCGGGGCTTTCGAGTCGCTCGACGAGAACATGCTCGACGCGGCGCGCACCCTGGGATGGTCCGAGGCGCGCATCTTCGGGCGCCTCATGCTGCCGCTGGCCTGGCCGTCGATCGCCTCGGGGCTGGTCTTGGCTTTCGCGCGCGCCATGGGCGAGTTCGGCGCGACGCTGTTCGTGGCCGGCAACTTCGCGGGTTCCACGCAGACCATGCCCATCGCCATCTACTTCGCGTGGATGGGAAACAACACCGCCGTGGCGGTGTTTTGGGTCGTCGTGGTCATCATCATCAGCTTCGTCATCATCCTCATCATCAACATCTACTCCGCGCACGTGGCGCGCTACCGCAGCGCGGGCGGCAAGCTCGCGAGCAAGGCCGGGGGCGCCGACATGGAGCTGGGCAACGCGGCGGCCGACAGCGTGGGGCTGCTGTTGGATAGAGCGATGGCGGCCGAGCTTTTGGGCGTGGCGCCAGACGAGGGCAGACGCGCGCCGGAAAGGCCGGCGACGGGCGAGGACGGCGCGTTTGCCGCGCGCGGCGCCGACGGCGGAAGAAAGGCGTGAAAAGCCATGGGGCTGCAAGTGGACATCAAAAAAGAGCTCGCGAACTTCACCCTCGACGTGCATTTCGAGGCGGGCGCCGAGACGCTGGGCTTTTTGGGAGCGTCGGGCTGCGGGAAGAGCTACACGCTGCGCTGCATCGCCGGCGTGGAGACCCCGGACGAGGGGCGCATAGCGGTGAACAACCGCGTCTTCTTCGACAGCGCGAAGGGGATCAATTTAAAGCCGCAGCAGCGCAAGACCGCCCTGCTGTTCCAAAACTACCAGCTCTTCCCCAACATGACCGTCGAGCAAAACGTCGCGGCCGGCATGGACGCCGGGCTGGAGCGCGGCGCGCGCGAGGAGGCCGTGGGCAAGTATCTCGCCCTGTTCAACCTGCAGGGCTTCGAGAAACGCTACCCCTTGCACCTGTCGGGCGGCCAGCAGCAGCGCGTGGCGCTCGCGCGCATGCTCGCGGCACGGCCCCAGATCCTCATGCTCGACGAGCCGTTTTCCGCCCTCGACGCGCACCTGAAAGGCGCGCTGGAGCAAAACCTGCTCGACCTGTTCGACGTGTACCCGTCCACCATCCTCTATGTCAGCCACGACATCGACGAGGCCTTCCGCTTTTGCGACCGCATCGCCGTGGTGAACGAGGGCAAGATCGTGGATATGGGGCCTACCTCGCAAATCGTCGACCATCCGGCCTGCCGCGCGACCATACGGCTGTCCGGCTGCAAGAACATCTCGGCGGCCCGCAAGATAGACGCCCACCACGTCGAGGCAAGCGATTGGGGCGTCACGCTGCATGTGAGGCCCGAGACGATCGTGCCCGGCGACGTGCGCTATCTGGGGGTGCGCGCCTTCTACCTGCGCCGGATCGGCCCGGACGAAGAGCGTGAAAACGCCTACGACATGCGCGTGCACCGCGTCTCGGACAGCCGCTTCGAGCGCACGGTGCTGCTCACGCCACCCAACGGCAACGAGGCCGCGCGCATACAGTGGAAAGTGGACAAGCTGGCCACGCCCGCCGACGAGCTGCCGCAAGCCGGCGACGTGCTGCGCATGCACTTCGACGCCGACAAGCTCTACCTCGTCTCCAGCTGAAAGCGTCTTTCCGGCGACAGGCAAGAGGCGACAGTCGGCGCGATGGCGCCCGCATCGCCGGCCGGGAAAAGGACCGATGCCGCTAGCGGGTCCTTTCTCCTGCGCATATGAAAAAGGAGGGCTTCCCAAAGGAAGCCCTCCCGAGCAGGCAGGTGGCGCATATCGAAAAAGCCCGCCCGCTTTCGCGCCATATGCTTTCGAGCCTACTTGCTGGCCGCCGCGAGCGCGTTCCAGACCGTCTTGGACACGGCGCTCTCGCCGCCGAAGACGTAGCAGCTCTTCTGCAGGGCCGCCTTGTTCGGCTTCACGACCTTGGCGACGTTGTTGGAGTTCTTGTCGTCGGCCAAGATCAGGATCGAGTTGTTCTTGCCGCACAG
>CAVIIZ010000050.1:0-5045 GCA_963642995.1 bacterium
CAAGGTCCACGAGTGCGCCATCGAGGAGCTGTAGGGGCGCGGCCGCGCGGGGCGCGATTCACCGTTTCGGCGGTTGCCATCTTCGGCGCCCCTTCTCTATAATCTGGCGGTACGCCATTGGGGCATCGTTCAACGGTAGGACAGCGGTTTTTGGTACCGTTAATGGGGGTTCGATTCCCTCTGCCCCAGCCACTTTCTTGCAAAGGAGCGCGTGTTGGAAGCCAGAGCGTTGATTCTCGCGGCGGGCGTCGGCACGCGCATGAAATCGGACAAACCGAAGGTGCTCCACGAGCTGCTGGGCAAGCCGCTCGTGCGCTGGGTCGTGGACGCGTCGTATGCGGCAGGCTGCCGGATGGTGCACGTGGTGGTCGGGCACAAGCGCGCGCAGGTGGAGGCGGTGCTGGACGACTGCACCATCTCCTTCCAGCCCGAGATGCTGGGCACGGGCAACACGGTCATGTGCGCCGCCGACGCGCTGGCGGGTTTTTCCGGCACCTTGCTCGTCATGTGCGGCGACGCCCCGCTCGTGCGCCCCGAGACTTTGCGGGCGCTGCGCGAGGCCCACGAGCAGGCGGGCAACGCGGTCACCGTCTTGACCATGCACATGGACGACCCCACCGGCTACGGGCGCATCGTGCGCGACGGGGCCGGGGACGTGTCGCGCATCGTCGAGGAGAAGGACTGCACGCAGGCGCAGCGCGCGGTGCGGGAGTGCAATTCCGGCATCTACTGCTTCGACGCCGCCGAGCTGCTGGGGCATCTCGACCGGCTGGACTGCGACAACGCGCAAGGCGAGTACTACCTCACCGACATGCTCGAGGTCTTGCGCGCGGACGGCCTGAAGGCGGGCAGCATGGTCGTGGGCGACAACGACGAGTGCCTCGGGGTGAACTCGCGCGTCCAGCTCGCGCAGGCCACGAAGGTCATGCAGCGGCGCATCAACACCGCGCACATGCTGGCCGGCGTCACCTTCACCGATCCCGAGCTCGTGTGGGTGGGCCCGGACGTGCAGCTCGGCCGCGACGTCGAGCTGCTGCCCCTCACCATGCTCTCGGGCGCCACGCGCGTGGGCGCGGGGTCGACGGTGGGGCCGAACACGCGGCTGGCCGACTGCACGGTGGGCGAGGGTTGCAGCATCGAGGAGACGGTGGGCGACCGCGCCGAGATAGGCGACGGCTGCAACGTGGGGCCGCGCGCCTACCTGCGGCCGGGCACGCGGCTGCTCGACGGGGCGCACGTGGGCACGCATGTCGAGGTGAAGAAGTCCACCATCGGGCCCGGCGCGAAGGTGCCGCACCTGTCGTATGTGGGCGATGCCACGGTGGGCGCGCGCGCGAACCTGGGCGCCGGCACCATCACCTGCAACTACGACGGGGTGAACAAGAACCCCACCACCATCGGCGAAGACGCCTTCATCGGCTCGTCGACCATGCTCGTGGCCCCTGTCTCGGTGGGGGCGCGGGCCACGGTGGGGGCGGCCAGCTGCATCACCGCCGACGTGCCCGACGACGCGCTCGCGCTGGAACGCAGCGAGCAGGTGGTGAAGGAGCACTGGCGCGAGAGGCACGAGGCCGCGCGCTCGGGCAAAGAGGAGTGAGACGGGTTTTCGCCGCAGCCGTCGCCGAGGGGCGCGGGGCGGGTGGAACGGAGCGGCCGCATGGAGGCGTGTCGCGCAGACGAGAGGAGATCGGCGATGTCGAAGCGGCGCAGCAAGGCGGCGACCAAGCAACTGCACATTTTCTCGGGAAGCGTGCACCCCGAGCTGGCGGCCGAGATAGCCTCCTATCTCGACGTCGAGCCGGGCGACATACGCCTCGAGAAGTTCAGCAACGGCGAGAGCTACGTGCGCTACATGGAGTCGGTGCGCGGCGAGGACGTCTTTCTCGTGCAAAGCGTGAGCGGGCAGGTGAACGACGCGCTGATGGAGCTGCTGATCATGGTGGACGCGGCAAAGCGCGCGAGCGCGAACCGCATTCACGCCGTGATCACCCACTACGGCTATGCGCGCCAAGACCGCAAGAGCGCCGCGCGCGAGCCCATCACCGCAAAGCTCGTGGCCGACCTGCTGCAGACGGCGGGCGTCCACGACGTCACCACCATCGACCTTCACCAAGGCCAGATCCAGGGCTTTTTCAACGTGCCCGTGAACCACCTGACGGCGCTCAACATCTTCGCCGAATACTACAAGGCCAAAAAGCTCGACGACGTGTGCGTGGTCAGCCCCGACGTGGGGCGCGCGAAGGCGGCCAAGAAGCTCTCCGACATGCTGGGCGCGGACCTGGCCATCATGCACAAGGGGCGCCCGCGCCACAACGTGGCCGAGATCACGAGCATCATCGGCGACGTCGAGGGCAAGACCTGCATTTTAAACGACGACATGATCGACACGGCCGGCACCATCTGCGCCGGCATGAAGGTGCTGAAGGACCGCGGCGCAAAGCAGGTGCTCGTGTGCGCGACGCATCCGGTGTTCTCCGGGCCTGCGTTCGAGCGCCTCGAGGCGTCGGTGGCCGACGAGGTGCTGGTGTGCAACACCATCCCCGTGCCCGAAGAGCACTTGCAGGGCAAGATAAAGACGGTGTCGGTCGCGCCGCTGTTCGCGCAGGCCATCGAGAACGTCTTCTCCAACGGCTCGGTGTCGAGCCTGTTCGACCCCGATTTCGCGCTGTAGGGCGCCCGGGGGTCCGGGCAAGGAGCAGAAGGCGAAGGCGAAGGCGAAGGCGAACATGGCCATCAAGCTTGTGGCGGGGCTGGGAAACCCCGGCGAGGAGTATGCGGGCACGCGCCACAACGCGGGCTTTGCCGTGGTGGACGCGCTGGCCTGCGAGCTGGGCGCACGCTATTGGAAAAGCGAGGGCGGGGCGGCCGTCGCGCACGTGAGGCGCGGCGGCGGGGAGCTGCTCTTGGCCAAGCCCCAAAGCTACATGAACACCTCGGGAGGGCCGCTCTCGAAGCTGATGCGCGCGCACCGCATCGAGGCGGGCGAGCTGCTGGTGGTCCACGACGATTTGGACTTGGAGCCGGGGCGCATACGGGTGAAGGCGGGCGGCGGCACGGCCGGGCACAACGGCCTGAAGTCCATCCAGGCGAAACTGGGCACCAACGAGTACGTGCGCGTGCGCGTCGGCATCGGGCACCCGCCCGGGAAAAAGCCCGTGGTCGACTTCGTGCTGCAGCGCCCCAAGGCCAAAGACGCCGAGGATTTCGAAGCCGCCTGCGATGCGGCGGTTCGCGCGGCCTTGTGCGTGGTGGACGAAGGGCCTGCCGCGGCCATGAACAAGTTCAACTAGACGCGAAAAGCGCCGGAGAAAGACGCGGGGAAAGGCGCCCGCGCCCCTAGTCTTCGAGCGCGATGGCGCCCATCGGGCACTCCTCGACGCAGTCGCCGCACTCGATGCAGGCGTCTTCGTTTACGACCATCGCCGCGTCGCCGATGATGTCGAGCACGGACTGCGGGCACGCGTCCACGCAGATGCCGCATCCGGAGCATTCGTCGCTGTTCACCTCAGGTGCTGCCATATGGTTCCCCTTCAACCGCATGTCCGACGCGTCTGGCCGCGCCGTTTCCTTTACCGTCGCGCCTGAACATAACCATAAAGGCGCACGCGCGCAATAGGGAACGCGGATTTTCAGGGGAAGCGTTCGGTGGGCGTAACGGGCGCAGGCGCGTGCAGGGGCGAGGAGCGCATCGACGCTGCGGGCGTGGGCGCTGCGGCAGGCGGGCGCAGGAGGCGGGCGCAAGAGGCGGGCGCAAGAGGCGGCGGCGATGCGGTTTGCGGGCGCGGGCGCGGCGGCGAAGCTGCGGTGAATTTCACGTTACAGTGCCGCGTGCGCATTGACCGCGCCGCGCGCGAGCGTCTATCGTGAGGCGCGCCGGCTTCACCATCACGAGAAGAGGGGATGCACGTCCATGCAGATGAGCGAGGAGCAGTTCGCCGCGATGAAGCGCCAGCTTTCGCGGGTCATGGCCTTTGCGGGCAACATGTACCGGGAGAAGTTCGCGGGCATCGAGTGCGACGACGTCAAAACCCAGTCCGATTTCGAGCGCCTCCCCTTCACCGACAAGGCCGACCTGCGGGCCACCTACCCGATGGGGCCCATATGCGTGCCGGCCGACGAGGTCGTGCGCATCCACTCGTCGTCGGGCACCACGGGCACGCCGGTGGTCATCCCCTACACGGCCCGCGACGTCGACGACTGGGCGACGCAGTTTTCGCGCTGCTACGAGATGGCGGGCCTGACCCGCGCCGACCGCGTGCAGATCACGCCGGGCTACGGGCTGTGGACGGCGGGCATCGGCTTTCAGCTGGGCTGCGAGAAGTTCGGCGCGATGGCCATCCCCACAGGGCCGGGCAACACCGAAAAGCAGCTGCAGATGATGCAGGATTTCGGCTCCACGGTGCTGTGCGCCACGTCGAGCTACGCGCTGCTCTTGGCCGAGGAGATCGCGCGCCGCGGCCTGCGCGACAAGATACGGCTGAAGAAGGGCATCATCGGCTCGGAGCGCTGGAGCCCCAAGATGCGCCGGCGCATCCAGGAGCTCTTGGGCATCGAGCTGTTCGACATCTACGGCCTGACGGAGGTCTACGGCCCGGGCACGGCCATCAGCTGCGCCGACGGCGGCCCGATGCACAACTGGGACGATTTCAACTACGTCGAGATCGTCGACCCCGAGACCGGCGAGGTGCTGCCGGACGGGGAGTGGGGCGAGCTGGTCTACACGACGCTGCGCAAGGAAGGCGCGCCGCTCATCCGCTTTCGCACGCACGACCTCACGCGCATAGTGCCGGGCGGTTGCGCGTGCGGTTGCCCCTTCACCCGCATCGACCAGATCCAGGGCAGAAGCGACGACATGATGAAGATCCACGGGGTGAACGTGTTCCCCAAGCAGATCGAGGAGGTCTTGCAGGGCTTTCCGCAGCTGTCGAGCGAGTACCAGATTCGGCTGTCGCATCTGGACTCGCGCGACACGATGCGCATCTACGTCGAGACCGACGGCTACGACACCGAGGTGGGGGAGCGCGGCACGCGCCTGTCCGGCGGCC
>CAVIIZ010000051.1:0-4729 GCA_963642995.1 bacterium
CCGCTTGCAGAAGTTGACTCCGTATCAATGTTTAAGCCATCTGCAAGAATGAGCGTAACATCGGCACCGTCGTTTTCTATTTCCACGTGCATCTTGCTGCTTTCGCCTTTTAAGGTGTAGGTGCCACCTTGTTTAATGTAGACCGTTGTGTTTGCCGAGGCGGTGCCCACATCGTAGACCTCCCCGGGCGCAAGCGTCTTGGAGTGCCCGTTGGCAGCGCCCTCTTCTCCCGATGCCGCAGACCCATCGGCGTAAGCCGGGAAAACGCCTGCTGCCCGGGCTGCTGCGGCTGCAAGGACGAGTGCCAGCACGGAGGCGAGAACAACAAGCGCTTTTCTCGCGCGTGCGCTTCGCGCGCCTGCGTGCGCGGCACGAGAGCTCTCTCCTGCGCCAATGGCCGAAACTGCTGTACCTGCGAGAACAAAGGGAGCTGTTTTCTTCATGGTCGCACCTCTCTTCGCCTTTTCAGCTTCTTGCAATGTGCCTCATCGCGCTAGGCCGCGTCCGTGCCTTTCGCCGCCTCCGCCTCGCTTGCCGCATCCGCCGGCTGCGGGGACGGGATGCCGCCGGACGCGCCGTATCCGCTTTCAAGCGACACCGGTTCGCCGCGCAGGCTCTCGTCGAACTCGAAGTCTTTGCCGGGCAAGACCGCGTTGAGCAAGATGCCCACAAGCGAGCCTATGGCCAGTCCGGAAAGTCCGATGGTCGTGCCCGCGACCTCGAACTCGATGCTGCCCGACCCGCTGTAGGCGATGCCCAAGGCGAGCACGAGGGTGAGGGCCACGATCAAGACGTTGCGGCTCTTCTCGAGGTCGGTTCTGTTCTCCACGAGGTTGCGGATGCCCACGCCCGAGATCATGCCGTAGAGCACCATCGACACGCCGCCGATCGTGGCCGAGGGCATCGCGCCGATGAGAGCCGCGAATTTGGGGCAAAACGAGAACGCGATCGCAAAGCACGCGGCGATGCGGATCACGCGCGGATCGAAGATCCGGGTGAGCGCCAGCACGCCGGTGTTCTCGCCGTAGGTGGTGTTGGCCGGAGCGCCGAAGAGCGCGGCGAACATGGTGGCCAGGCCGTCGCCTAGAAGCGTGCGGTGCAGGCCGGGGTCGGCGATGTAGTTGCGGTTGCAGGTGGAGCTGATGGCCGAGATGTCGCCGATGTGCTCGATCACCGTGGCAAACGCCAGCGGCACGATCGTGATGATCGCGGTGACGATCAACCCGATGTCGGGGCTCGAAAACACTGCGAAGGCGGTGTTCTCGAACAGGAACGGCACTCCAATCCATGCGGCTTCGGCAACGCCGGAGAAGTCGACCATGCCGCAGCAGGCAGCCACGACGTAGGACCCGACCACGCCGCAGAGGATGGGGATGATCTTGATCATGCCGCGCCCGAAGATGTTGCACACCACGATGATCGCGATGGCCACGATGGCGATGGGCCAGCAGGTCGCGCAGTTGGTGATGGCCGACCCCGCGAGGATGAGGCCGATGGCGATCACGATGGGGCCGGTGACCACGGGCGGGAAGTACCTCATGACCTTTTTGGCGCCGAACCCCTTGAACAGCGCCGAGAGGATCAGGTACACGAAGCCCGCGCAGAACACGCCGATGCACGCGTAGGGCAAAAGCTCGGGCTCCTGGTTGGGCGCGATGGCCGCGTATCCCGCGATGAACGCAAACGACGATCCGAGGAAGGCGGGGACCTTGCGCTTGGTGATGAAATGGAAGAGCAGCGTTCCCAGCCCCGCGAACAGAAGCGTCGCCGAGACGCTCAGCCCCGTGAGGATCGGCACCAAGATGGTGGCCCCGAACATCGCGAACATGTGCTGGACGCCGAGTACGGTCATGCGCCCCTTTCCCAGGGTGGAGGCGTCGTAGACGCCTTCTGCGGGAATGTTTGAAGCGGGTTTTCCGTCTTGCTCGGCCATTGAGCTCTCCTCACGAATTCGGGCTACTTGGTGTCGAAGATCCTGTCTCCGGCGTCGCCCAAGCCGGGCACGATGTAGGCTTGCTCGTTGAGATGGTCGTCCACGGTCCCGACGTAGAGGTCCACATCGGGGTGCGCCGTGGTGAACCTCTCGATGCCGTCGGGCACCGCCACCATGCAGACGAGGCAGGCGCGTTGCACGCCGCGCTGCTTGAGCATGTCGAGGGCGGCCACGGCAGAACCGCCGGTCGCCAGCATCGGGTCGATCACGATCGTGTCACGCTCGGCCATGTTCTCGGGCAGCTTGCAGAAGTACTCGTGCGGCTCGAAGGTCTCCTCGTCGCGGTAGAGCCCGATGAATCCCACGCTTGCCGCGGGAATCATGGCCAGTATGCCGTCGAGCATGCCAAGCCCCGCCCGCAAGATGGGAACCACCGCGAGCTTCCTTCCCGAGAGCTGCTTGACCGTCGCCTTGCAGATGGGCGTCTCTATCTCCACGTCCTCCATGGGGAGGTCGCGCGTGGCCTCGTAGCACATGAGCGACGCGATCTCGCCCGTCAGCTCGCGGAAATCCTTGGTCGAGGTTTCCTTTCTGCGCAAGATTCCGATCTTGTGCTGGATAAGCGGATGATCCATCACCACGACTTTGCTCATCGGAAGTCCTTTCGAGAACACGAGAACCTGCCTGTGCGAAAACCCGTGCCCCCTCTCGGGCGGGCGCGGACGCATCACATGACATGATACTCCGGCGCATGCGCGGGCAAGGGGGCAAGACGAGATTTGTCGGCGAGCAGCCGCCCTTTTCCCGCCGTGTCGCCGGCACGCGTGCAAAGGGCCGCCGGCGACGGGAAAGGAGGCGCTTTACAGCTCGTTTTCCTGGGAGACGACGCCGCAGGCCGCGGCGTACATGCGGGCGACCTGCCTTTCCAGGCGCTGCGCCTTGCGCTCCTCGGCGCGGCGTGCGCGTTCGGCGGCGGCCTCGACGATGGAGAAACGGCAGCCGCAGCAGTTTTGGCGGTACATCCCCAACTCGCGCGCGCGCCGCGTGGCCCGCCCGTAGCGGCAGCGGAAATCGCGGAAGACGGCCTCGAGCCCGTGCCGCGCGGCCGCCGCCCCCAGCTCCTCGCAGATGATGCCGGTGAACTGGTAGGGGCTGATGGTCAACGTCGTGGACAGCGCGTCAAAGCCCAGGCTCTCGGCCCGTGCGGCCGCCGCCTCGAGGCGAAGCGCGTAGCAGGCGCGGCAACGTCTCTCACGGTCTTTCCCGAAGCGCCCGGCCGCGCGCTCCCAGGCGTCCACATCGTAGTCTTCGGTGAAGAGGGGCAGGCCGTGCGGCACGGCCACGAACTCGCGCAGCACCCCGAGGCGTCGCTCGTATTCGTCTCGCGGGTGGATGTTCGGGTTCGCGTAGTCGACGGCAAGCTCGGCGCCCTCGCCCGCGAAGACGTCGACCGGCTCGAGCGAGCACGGGCCGCAGCATGCATGCAGCATAAGCCTCACGGCGCGGGCTATCCCAAATCGAGGAGGGAGGCGATTCTCGCCTTCGCGTCCGCCTGCGAGATCTGGCCGGATTGCGCTTGCGCGACGATCGAGCGGATCTCGCCCGTCTTGTCCAGGTTTTTCGCCACCACCTCGTTCACCTGCTCGGCGTCGTTCACATCCACGCCGAGGCTCGAGGCGACCTCCGCCGCCTCTTGCACCTCGCTTGCGCTCAGGCCGAGTTTTTCCGCCGCCACCTCGAAGGCGTTGCCTGATTCGGTGCCCGTGGCCGCCGAGATGGCCGAGGAGGCGACGCCCTTGCCCGAGGCCAGCCCCTGCACGAAAGACAGCGGCATCGTGTTGCCCGTGGCGACGCAGATGCCCAGATAGCCGAATACGGCGACGAAGAGGATGACGACCATGAGGGTGACGGTCTTGAAGACTGTTTTGACCATGACGGGCTCCTTCGCTCGCGAAAGCGCGCCGCGTGCGGCACGTGCGGCATGCGTCTCGCGTCGGCCGGGCGTTTCGCTACCATCATGCATTCAGTTGAGGAGAGCACATGAAGACCGGCGATTTCGACTGCGAACTTCCCGAAACCTACACAGCGCAAGCGCCGGGCGCGCAGGCCGGCGCACGGTGCAGAAGACGGCTCTACAACACGCCGAACAACTCGGTCAGCCCCTCGCCGTCGATGTCGAGCACGCGCGGGCTTTCGACGTCCGCGTTCTCCAGCATCGAGGCCAGCTTCTCCTCGACGGTTTTCCTGATCAGCGCGTCGACGTCTATACCGCGCAGTTTGAACAGCAGCAGCGGCTCGTCGTCCAGATAGGCCCCCACTCCGTAGAGGGCCGCCGCCACGTGCTTGCACAGCAGCGCTGCGTCGGGGCAGCTGCAATCCATGTGGATCTGGTGCGGAGCCGGGAAGACGCCGCGCTCCTTGTCGAAGAGCGCCCCCTTCAGCTCGTCGGGAAAGTCGCCTTCGACGAGGGCGTCCAGGCTTTTGGCGCGCGCCGTGGTGCCCTCGACGACCTTCTTGTAGACCGTCTCGTCCATGGGGTCGATGGCAACGGCGACACGGTAGGGGTTTTTGCGCGAACCCTGCACGATGGCCTCGAGGGCACCCGCATAGATCTCGAGATCGACGACGCAGCCGGCGTTGACATAGCGCTTGCCCCGCCCGACCCGGTTGGAGAAGTCGGCATAGCGCGCGAGGTTCTCGCACCATGCCTTTCCCCACCAGGTCGCGGCCACGGAGCGCCCGTGCGATTCCACGGGGCGGGGCTTTCGACCTGCCTTTTGAAGCTTCGCGATGGTG
>CAVIIZ010000052.1:0-4659 GCA_963642995.1 bacterium
TGCGGAAACGCCGCGCACACGTCCGCCGCCGACCACTCCTGGACGGCCGGGAACGGCGCGGGCTGCTGCTGGGAGGTGGACGACCCCGTGGCCACGGCGACGAGCGGCGCCGACGGCCTCGTGGACTTCGGCGGCCTCGACCCGGGCTGCTACATGCTCGTGGAGACGGCGGCGCCTGCGGGATATCGCGTGCCGCACGGTCAGTGGCTCGTCACGGCAGATGCCGCCACTCGCAAGGTGACAAGCATCGAGGCGCATGCCCTGAAGGATGCTGCCGGCGACGTTACGGGTGACTTGCCGCCGGCTTTCAAGTGCGACGCGGGCACAGGCGCCTACTCGCTGCCCAACTACAAGGAGTGGACGATGCCGCTTGCCGGCGGCACCGGCCCCATCACCCTCACGGCCGCAGGCGCCGCCCTTATCGCCGCCGCCCTCGCCTGGCTCCTCCTCGCCCGCCGCAAGAAGCACACGGTTTAGACGCTGCCCGCCTGCCCGCAACCCCGCCTCCCTCGCCCCTTTACTCTTTCACCCGTCCACTCGCCCCGACAGACCTGTCAGGCGAGCACTTTGTCCGCCAGCGAGACCGAGGCGCGCCTGAGGAACTCGGATCGCGATGCCCCTTCGTGCTCGCAAGCGCTTTGGATGCGCCGTGCATCCGATTCGGGAATCTTGAACGTCATCGTCACTAGCGGCTCGCGCGAAAGGCGCGGCCTGCCGACTTCGATTTTCCCGCGTTTCCCCAAAACGGACAGATTGCCGTTCTCGATGGCCTCTCCTAAAGAGTCGATGTCTTCCTCCGTCAGCTTCTTTCCGCTTTTCAACGTGTATTCCATGCTTATTCTCCCAACTCTTTTTTGATGCTCGGAATCGCCGGGCTTTTTGCGTGGACGACCAGCACGTCCCCGTCTCCCAAAAGCGCTCCCACCATGCCTATTTCCCTGCTGCTCGCGTCAAACCCAATCCTCACTTCGAAGTCCGTTCCTCGCGGCCTGCGCTTGGCGAAATTGGCCTACGCCTGTCGTATGCTTTCCTCTGTTAGCCCATGTCGCAGGGCGTGTGCGTGAACATAGAGCTCCAGCAATTGTGCCTCCTTTTAGTATTCATAAACTGTATCACAAAATTGAGGATCATTTCGGCTGTCTTTCCTTGGGAGTATGTGCGCAAAAAGGGACTTCGGGTGACGTTTCGGGGCTTTCATTTCCGTCTTGCGGGCCTTTTCGCGCAAAAGGGGAGATTGGGCGATGGCAAACGGGGGTGATGCTGTCGCCCAAAGTCCATCTTTGCGCATTTGACGTGCAAAAACATACTTCGGGTGTCGCCGAATGTCGACAATTGCGTCAAAGCATGGTCTCGCGGGGGCGCATGCCGCGCATGGGCGTGCCGCGCTACAATGAGGGCGTCTGCTCACCATGCGCCGCGAAGCGCAGGCGGCGACGTCTGAAGGAGGATGCGCCATGTACGCGAACATTCTGGTTCCCTACGACAGATCCGAACATGCCCAGCGCGCCCTGCACGCGGCGGCAGGCCTGGCCGCCGGCGAGGACGACGCGAAGCTCCTCATCCTGAACGTCACCGACTTGCCCGACTACAACGACGCCGCCTTCGAGGTGGCCGCGCGCATGGCCGGCGTGAAGGATTTCGACGTGGAGGCCGCCAAGGAGACGCGCCAAGGCTACGTGCAGGAGCAAAAAGCGCAGCTTGCGCGCGAGATAGAAGACGCCCTGGGGCCGGTGCCGCAAGACCTCGCGGTCGACATCGAGGTCATCGGCGGGCACGCCCAAGAGATAATCCCGCGCTACGCGAAGCGCCGCGAATGCGACTGCATCGTCATGGGCCGTCGCGGCCTGGGCGCCATACGCGGCGCGCTCGGTTCGGTCTCCTATGCCGTCCTGCGTTCGACGGACCTGCCCGTGCTCACCGTGAAATAGGGGCGCCGTCCAAAACAGGATCCGAATGCCGGCATACGACGTGGCGGCTTGCACACGATGCGTCCGCCGCGCCCTTTTTCACGATGTGGAAAAACCGCCGCCCGCCGCGCCTCCACCCCCGCGTCGCGAGCCGTCCCGCCGCTTCTTGCCCGCTGCCGACGCGCTGCCCGCAGGCCCGTTTTCACCGCCGCGCCGCCCGGCGGCAAAGCGCGCCCCGCTGTCTTTTTTCGCCTCTCCCGTCCGCATTTTCGAGCATCGGCGGGCGACCTGCGAAAACACAAATTCTTGTATCTTTGCCACTTGAATTCCACAAGATATTGTGGATAAACGAGCGCCATCTTTTGCCCCCGATGGCGTATTCTCCTTTCCCGCACGGCCAAGACGCGCATATGCCCATGCGTTCGTCGCGGATGTGTCCTCGCGGCGTTTTCCGCGGCAACTGCAAGACTTCAGCGACGAGAACTCGGCGATAAGCGACGAAGGGGATGGGTGACGATATGAAGATCATCAAGCGCAACGGTTCGGAAGTCCTGTTCGACATAGAGAAAATCGCCAACGCCATACGCGCGGCCAACCAGGAGGTCGCCCGTGCCGAGCGCTTGACGGAGCGCCAGGTGCGCTACGCCTCGGAAAACGTGGCCGACAAATGCGAGGCGGCGGGACATGCCGTGTCGGTGGAAGAGATCCAGGACATGGTCGAAGACGAGATCATGGCCTTGGATTGCTTCGAGGTGGCGCGCAAGTACATCATCTACCGCTACCTGCAAAACCTCAAACGCCAGAACAACACCACCGACGACAAGATACTGTCGCTCATCGAGTGCAACAACGAAGAGGTCAAGCAGGAGAACTCGAACAAGAACCCGACCGTCGTGTCCGTGCAGCGAGACTACATGGCAGGCGAGGTCTCGCGCGACCTGACCATGCGCATGCTCTTGCCCCAAGATGTGGTCGAGGCCCACAACGAGGGCATCATCCATTTCCACGATTCGGACTACTACGCGCAGCACATGCACAACTGCGACCTGGTGAACCTCAACGACATGCTGCAAAACGGCACGGTCATATCCGGCACCCTGATCGAAAAGCCCCACTCGTTTTCCACGGCCTGCAACATCGCGACGCAGATCATCGCGCAGGTGGCCTCCAGCCAATACGGCGGCCAGTCCATCAGCCTCGCGCACCTCGCCCCCTTCGTGGACGTCTCGCGCAAGAAGATCGCCCGCGAGGTCTATGCCGAGATCGAGTCGCTGGGCGTCGATCCGGCGCACGGCGCGGCGGCAGAGATCGTCGAGCGGCGTCTGCGCGACGAGATCCGCCGCGGCGTCCAGACCATCCAATACCAGGTCGTCACGCTCATGACCACGAACGGCCAGGCGCCTTTCGTCACCGTCTTCATGTATTTGAACGAGGCCAAAGACGAGGCGGAGAAGCACGATCTGGCCCTGATCGTCGAAGAGATGCTCGCCCAGCGCTTCCAGGGCGTGAAAAACGAGGCGGGCGTGTGGATCACCCCGGCGTTTCCCAAGCTCATCTACGTGCTCGAAGACGACAACGTGTTCGAGGGCTCGCCGTACTTCTACCTCACGCAGATGGCGGCCAAGTGCACGGCGCGGCGCATGGTGCCCGACTACATCTCGGAGAAGAAGATGCACGAGCTGAAGCTGTCGAAGGGCGAGAAGCCGGGCGAAGGCGACGTCTACACCTGCATGGGCTGCCGGTCGTTTCTCACGCCGGACCGCAGCGGCAACGGGTACGGCAACGTGGCGCGCGCGAAGGACTACGAGCCGGGCAAGCCGAAGTACTACGGGCGCTTCAACCAGGGGGTCGTCACGATCAGCCTGCCGGACGTCGCGCTGTCCTCCGGTGGCGACGAGGGGCGGTTCTGGGAGATCTTCGAGGAGCGTCTGGAGCTGTGCCACCGCGCCTTGCGCGCCCGCCACGAGCGCCTGAGGGGAACGCTCTCGGACGCCGCGCCCATACTCTGGCAGTACGGTGCGCTCGCGCGCCTGGAGAAGGGCGAGACCATCGACGCGCTGCTCTACGGCGGCTACTCCACGCTGTCGCTGGGATACGCCGGCCTCTACGAGTGCGTGAAGTACATGACGGGCCACTCGCACACCGATGCCGAGGCCACGCCGTTCGCGCTGTCGGTCATGCAGCGCATGAACGACAAATGCGCCGAGTGGAAGGCCGCCGAAGACATCGACTACTCGCTGTACGGCACGCCGCTGGAGTCCACGACCTACAAGTTCGCGAAGGCGCTGCAACGCCGTTTCGGCATGGTGAAGGGCATCACCGACCACGGCTACATCACGAACTCCTACCACGTGAACGTGCGCGAGGAGATCGACGCCTTCACCAAGCTGCGCTTCGAAAGCGAGTTCCAGCGCCTGTCGCCCGGCGGGGCCATCAGCTACGTGGAGGTGCCCGACATGCAGGGCAATCTCAAGGCCGTCGTGAAGGTGATGCAGTACATCTACGAGAACATCATGTACGCCGAGCTGAACACGAAAAGCGACTTCTGCCAGGAGTGCGGCTTCGAGGGCGAGGTGAAAATCGTCGAAGAAGACGGCAAGCTGGAGTGGGAGTGCCCGAACTGCGGCAACCGCGACCACGACAAGCTCAACGTCGCGCGGCGCACCTGCGGCTACATCGGCACGCAGTTCTGGAACCAGGGCCGCACGCAGGAAATCCGCGACCGCGTACTGCATCTGTAATCAAACGTCCC
>CAVIIZ010000053.1:0-4331 GCA_963642995.1 bacterium
CATCTTGCGGTTGTAGGTCGCGCCGCTCACGCCCCTGCTACCCATATGCGCCCCCCTTCAGGCAATGAAAAAGCCGCCCCGAAGGACGGCTCGAAAAGCGCCGCGTTCAACTGCCGTTAAAACAAGCAGCGCTCGATTACGTCTTTCCCTCGCAGCGTGGAAAGCCATTTGCGCGGAATGGATGCATACCCGTACACGATGCCGGCAAGCGCGCCTGCCACCGCTGCGGTCGTGTCCGTGTCGTCGCCCAAGTTGACGGCGGCGAGCACGCAGTCCTTATAGCTGTCCGTGTTTGCCAGACACCAAATAGCGGCTTCGTAGGTGTGCAGGACGTAGCCGCCAGACGAAACCTCGGAACGCGGCTTTCCAGCGTCAACGCCATAGGACGCGGCGACTTCCACGGGATGCGCGCCGCCAATGAGGTCGCGTGCCGCATGCACCATCCGGACGCACGCCCCGGTCGATGTGTCGTGCGCGTGCGTGATGGCGGAAACCGCCGCTATATCGTCGTCGGACGCATCCGTGAACGCGAGGGGGACTGCGCGCATCAGAGAACCGTTGCCATTGTCGAACTCCCCCGCAAGCCCGCGTCCCTCGCGAAGCGCCGTCGCGGTCGCGTTTCCGATGTCGAACCGGAAATCACAGGTGTATGCATCCTCGCAGAGAAACGCGCGGAAACGCCGGCGGATGTCGGCGGTGTCGATGGTGCCGCGCTCGCGGATGCTGTCGCAGACGGCCAACGCCATCGACGTGTCATCGCTCCATGTGCCCGCGGGCTGGTCGTGCGTGCCATGCCCGACCATGCCCTTGCACGAGAAGCTTCCGCGCTCGCGGAACTCGAAAGGCACGCCCAGCGCGTCTCCCACGGCTTGCCCGTACACGCAAGCGCGAAGTCCCATTTCAGCCTTTGCTTTTTTCTGGCACGAGCAGTTCGTCAAAAGATTTGAGGTTCATGCCAAACCGTTCGACACGAATCTTCTTCTGCTCTTTCTTCTGGGTTGCAGACGGGGTTTTCTTTTTTTTCATGGCATTTCCTTTCCACATGCATTATTATAACATGTTTACAGTGCTTCGACTTCAACATACATGCGCCCGTCTTTGCGCTTTTTCACCTTCGTGATTTTGTGCTGCGTCGCAGACGACACAAGCACCTCCCGCTCTTCAGCAAATTCTGACAATCCGGCAATCGATGTTGCCCGTTTCTGCTTCTTAGCCACGAGCACAACAGGTGTCATCCCAGGAGTAGGTTTTGTAAACGAACGAGCTACGCTCTCTTCACTACTCCACGAGCTAAGCGACCCCCGAGCGGCTTTTATCACAGCTCCAACTTTCACATCGGCTGCATCCTCAACATTAAAGCCGCGATATGTTGCGCCGCCTTCCCATTGTGGTGAAAGCTTTACGAATTTCTCGGTAAGCTCCGCCTCCTTGCTCGGTTTTCCACTTCTCTGTGAGCGGTTAATAGAACGGTAACCCTCCCCCGTATACCCGAGCACCGCATTAAGCAGCTCCTTTGATTTTCCATAAGACACAGCGAGATACAAAGCGGCTCTTTTCACATCGAGAGACGGAATATTGCCAACTTCACTATATACCTCCAAGGCATCGTCATGGCTTTTTTGCACCCCAATTGGGCGCTTTCTAGTCGTCTGATTGCTAGTCATTCCCCGTCCGCCCATTACTTCCCTCCAAACGCCGTATTGGCGGCAAAGTCGATAACCTCGGTGCCGTGAAACTCGAAGCCGTCCAGCCGCCCGCCGTAGAGAAGCAGCGTCTTCGGCTTCACCGCTTCGAGCGCCGCTGCCATCCCCTCGCGCCATATCCGCTCGGCTGCTTTGTCCCCATGCACGCCCACGGTGGACGTGGCCACGGTCGCGCCTTTCGGCAAGCCGTCAAAGCAAAAGCCGTAGCTGTCAGGCCGCGCCCACGTGAGGGTGGGCACCACCCGCATCCCGCGCCGCTGCCACAGGTGCCCGAGTGCGCGGGCGCGGTAGACGTTCCAGCGCATAATCGGCAGGGGCATGTCCAAAAACAACGAGAAATCGGGGGTCAGGACGCACTCGAACCCCGATAGCAGATCCGTGTAGCCGCGCTCCGGTTCAATCCTGATTCGCGGCTTTTGCGCGCCCCGCCGTCAACTCGTCTCATTTGGCGGACTTGAACGCGTCGCCCTCGATGCCGGGCGGCTTCTTCAGCACTCCCATATGCGCCCCCTTTCGGGCAAAGAAAAAGCCGTCCCCGAAAGGACGGCTTGCAACAGAGTCTGCCAGAAACTATCTCACGCCTTGACCCAAGGCTGTTCCCGGACGAGTTGCCCAAAAAAGCCAAGCTCGGACGATTCGCAGACTAACCCAGATCGGCCTGCTGGACGACGGGCTAAGAATGGCCATTATTCGCCGGCAATCTCATAGCGGGTGCAGCGCCCTTCTCCCATCTGCGAAATCAAGCCGGCGTCGACCATCGCCTTCAACAAGCGCCCGGCCGTTGATCGGCTGACGCCGAGCAGCTCCTGGGCTTCGGCCCTGGTTATCCGCCCCGCCTGTTCCAAAAATCGCAGGACCATCCCCTCCCCCCTGCTTTCCACCGAGCTGGCAGCTTCAACGTTGTTTGAGACCCTGTGTCCGTTTTGCGCATTCGCTGCTGCGTTGACATTGGGAAGGACGATCTTGAAAGCGTTGCCGGTCACCTTGATGGCAGGCTTCTGCGGGGCATCGGCGTACGCGTTCATGATCTTGTTGATTCCCGTGCCGTAGGCCTCGATGAGCCGCAACCGGTAGAAAACGTTCGCGAGGTTGGGGTTGCGGCATGCGGAGATCCCCATGGACAGGTCCTCGAGCCTGAGCCTGGGCAAAAGCCCGCCGATGGAGGTCATCTCGATGCGGTCGTCGTAGATGCTGACCATGGTGCTGGCGCTGAACGAGTAATCGCGGTGGACGAACGAGTTGAGCAGCGCCTCGCGCAGGGCCACCTCCGGGTAGTCTCTGGAGTCGATTCTGAGCAGCTTGTCGAACGTGGCCCTTGTCTGGTTGTGGAGGTCGATATAGCCGTAAACCTCGTTGAGCTGCTGCATGAGGGAACCGCAAAACTCGCGGCGGTCCTTGAAGACATTCTGGTCGGTCCCCTCGAAAACGGCGACCTTGACGCTATGCGGGCACTGCTCGGACAGGAGCAGCCCCAGGTTTGTGTACAGGCCGTCCTCGGAAATTGCCTTCAGGGTCTTCTTCTGAGGTTGGCCGAACTCGACGCCGCGAGCCTCGAACTCCCTTGTCGTCGCCTGAAAGGTGAGCGCCTGCTCGACCGAGCGCATGTCCTCGAAGCTGTCGCCGTCGGTCTCCTTTATCATCTGGCGGATTGCGGCGTCGGTTGCGCCGACACTCGAATAGCCCTGCCTGACATAGACGCCCTCCGGCCTAAGTCCTTTCGCAGCGATGTAATAGGGACGGTTCGTTCCCCGCTGGACGCCGACTGCAACGACCTGGCGCCCGTCGCAATCCAGCGTCTCGTAATGGACGAACATCGTGACGTCCGGCTTGACGGCGTCGCGCACCATGTTCGAGATCTGCAGGGCACAGGCATCCGCGTCGTCGACGCCCTCGACCTTGCCGTCGTCGGCGACCCCGACGTAGATCGTGCCGCCTTCGCAGTTGGCGAACGCGACGACCTCCTTCTTGATGTCGCCGCTGGCGACAACCTTGAGTTCCACGGTCTCGGATTCGCGAAATCGCATAATGCTCGCCTCTCGAACAATCTGCTCATTTGCTAACCATTCTACCCATTTACTACTCAAAAGATGAGTGGAAAATGGCACCGGACCCCGGCGAGCATCTTGTGCCCCCGGCTGCGGCTTTGCCGTCCGTGTAGTCGCGCTTCGGTTCAATCCTGATTCGCGGCTTTTGCGCGCCCCGCTGTAAAGCTCCGCCGCCTCAAGACGGTTCAAACCCGCCTCGGGCATTCCAAAGCGTCCATAACGCTCGACATGTACACGCACGCGGTACCCGAAAACGACCGCAAAGCCGCCGACCTGATGGGCGGCATACTCCACGGGAAGGTGACCCCGATTCGCGGCGCGCAAGACTCGGAGAAGCGGGCGTAGCCGCGCGCGATTTGCAGATTTATTTGCAGATTTCCGTTTTTCGACCCCTTGGAAAAAAGAAGCAGGCCGGATGCTTCACCGCGTCCGACCTGCTGTTTTTCGGTGGTGGGCGATACTGGGTTCGAACCAGTGACCTCTTCCGTGTCAGGGAAGCGCGCTCCCGCTGCGCCAATCGCCCAATGTTGGAGGCGACGACCGGAATCGAACCGGTGATAAGGGCTTTGCAGGCCCCTGCCTT
>CAVIIZ010000054.1:0-4158 GCA_963642995.1 bacterium
TGCGGGTTGTCGAAATCCTTGACGAAACGGTAGCCGTAGCCGCGCACCGTCTCGATGATGCCCGGATCCAGCCCGACGTTGCCCAGTTTGTCGCGCAGGCGCTTGATGTGCGTGTCCACCGTCTTCGTCTCGACGACGTACTGCCAGTCCCAGGCCTCTTTCAGCAGCTGCTCGCGTCCGAGCACGGTGCCCGCGTGGCTCATCAACGTCAAGAGCAGCTCGAACTCGCGCGGCGTGAGCTCTATCTCCTTGCCGTCGTAAGTGGCGCGGTGCCCCGCCTCGTCTAGATGGACGCCGGAGACGTCGAGCACGCGCGCGCCCTCGGCGGCCATGTCGTCCGGGGCGGGGCTGCGGCGCAGCAGCGCGTGCACGCGGGCGAGCAGCTCGCGTATGCCGAAGGGCTTGGCCAGATAGTCGTCGCCGCCCAGCTCCAGCCCCACGACCTTGTCCAGCTCGGTGTCGCGCGCGGACAAGAAGAGCACGGGCACGTTGGATTTCTGGCGTATGCGGCGGCATACCTCGTAGCCGTCGAGCCCCGGCAGCATGACGTCCAAGATGACGAGGTCGTAGAAGCCTTCCTCGGCCATCTCGACCGCCTTGTCGCCGGCTGCGGCCGTGTCGACCTCGTAGCCCTCTTTCTCCAGGTTGAAGCTGACGAAGTCGGTGATGGACTGCTCGTCGTCGACGACGAGTATGCGCGTCTGGTTGCCGTCTTCCATGCCTCTTTCGCCCTTTCTGCTCGCCTTGGCGCCGCGATGCGGCGTGTCGTGGCCTGCGCGCCGCGCCGTTTTGTCGATGCGCCGCACACGTTTGCAATGTTTCCCATTGTACGGAGCTTGCGCACGGGCGCCCGGCCGCCGTAACGAAACCGTTGTTGCCGTCGCGCGGCTCGGCGCGCGCCGCAGGGAAGGCGCGGCAAACGTTGAAAAGCCGAGATGTTCAACACACTAGACAAAATGATATAATATCTGTTCAACATATTGAACAGATTGGAGCTTCGTATGAATCACGAGCTTTTGAAGAGCATCGTTTGGAGCTTCGTATGAATCACGAGCTTTTGAAGAGCATCGTGTTCGACCAACACGAGGTCATCCGGAGCGCAACCATCGTGCCCCGCCGCTACACGTTCGATCCGCAGGCGAACTACGTGCTTTCCGGGCTGCGGCGTGCGGGCAAGTCCACGATCTTGCGCGCGATGGCCCGCGAACTGGTGGAATCGGGCGTGGACCGGGCCCGCATCATCTACATCGATTTCGAGGACGAGCGCCTTTCCGAATTTCGCGCAGACGACTTCAACGACATCTTGGCGGTGCAACGCGAGCTCGGCGAGGAGTCCGGCTATTTCTTCTTCGACGAGATCCAGAACGTGCCCGGATGGGAGAAGTTCGCCCGCCGCATGGCCGACGCGGGAGAGCGCGTGTGGATAACCGGCAGCAACGCGAAGATGCTCAGCAGCCAGATAGCCACCACGCTCGGGGGCCGCTACCTCGTCAAGCACATCACCCCCTACCGCTTCGACGAGTACCTCGACGCCCGCGCAATCCCCCGCGGCGCCGAGGACCTGTGCGCGACGAGGGGAAAGGCCGCCGTCTCGGGGGCGTTCGACGAGTTCTACCGGCACGGGGGGTTTCCCGAGTCGCTGCGCTACGCCGCCGTCCGCGAGTACGTGGAAAGCGTCTACCAGAAAGTGCTGCTCGGAGATGTCGTCGCGCGCAACGGCGTGCGCAACCCGGGCGCGCTGCGGGTGCTCATGAAGAAGGTCGCCGAGACCGTGTGCAACGAGAGCTCCGCCACGTCGCTGCACGGCATGCTGCGCGGTATAGGCTACGACGTGGGCAAAGGCACGGTGGTGGACTATCTGGCGATGGCCCGCGAGGCATACCTTCTCTTCGACGTGCGAAACGCCGTGGCGCAGTTCGTGGAGCGGGAGGGCAACCCCAAGCGCTACTTCGGCGACAACGGGCTGCTCGGCCTGTTTCTGGTGAACAAGGAGGCGGCGCTGCTTGAAAACGAGGTGGCCGTCGCCATGCGCGATGCATTCGGCGACGGGCTGCGCTATCTGAAGTCGCCGAAAAACGGCATCGACGTCGATTTCTACGTTCCCGAGCGCGGGCTCGCGGTTCAGGTCGCGTATTCGCTGTCCGAGAGCGCCCGGCTGCGGGAGATAGGATCCTTGGCAAAACTCGCGCGCCTCGACGCCTCCGTCGAGCGCCTGCTCGTCGTGACAAAGGAGGAGGAAGGGGAGGTTTTGGAAGGCGGGGCGCGCATAGAGGTGAAGCCCGCGTGGAAGTTCTTGCTGCAAGAGCTTTGCCGGGACTTGCCGTGAAGGCCGCCGGGCGCTTGCGCGCGCAGCCTGCTTGAGGCAGCGTCGTATAGCGAAGATTGCCCTTTGCAGACGCCGGTGTTGCCGGGCTTCGACTGCAATTGCCCGCCCCGCAGGCAGGGCGCGCTTGCGCTACCCTGTGGGGCATGTTGCTCGCCGTGGACATAGGGAACACCCAGACGAGCGTCGGCCTGTTTTCCGGCGCGCAGCTGAAGGGCAGCTGGGCCTTCACCACGCGCAGCGCCGACACGGCAGACGAGGTGCACTTCTTCTTAAACGGCCAGTTCGGGCTCGTCGCGCAGAGCCTCGCGGCCGTCGACGCCGTCGTCGTCGCATCGGTCGTGCCGCCGCTCACGCAGGTGTGGGCCGAGGTCGCCCGGCGCGTCACGGGCAGGCCGGCGCTCGTCGTGGACGCGCGGGCGCGCACCGGCCTTGCCATGCGCTACGACAACCCGGCCGAGATAGGCGCCGACCGTCTGGCCGACGCGGTGGCCGCCGTCGCGCTCGTGGGCGCGCCTGTCGTCGTGGTGGACCTGGGCACGGCGACGAACATGGAAGTCGTGGATGCAGACGGAGCTTTTCTGGGCGGCGTCATCGCGCCGGGCCTTGCCATGGGGGCAGACGCCCTGGCCAGCCGTGCGGCCAAGCTGCCGCAGGTCGACCTCTCGCGGCCGGCGCGGGCAATCGGGCGCAGCACGGTCGAGGCCATGCACGCGGGCATCATCTACGGCGAGGTCGCGCGCATCGACGGCCTCGTGCGGCGCATATTCTCCGAGCTGGGCTACGAGGCCCCCGTCATCGCGACGGGCGGCTTCTCCGCTTGCGTGGCCGGCCTCTCCGAGACCATCACGTGCCGCGAGCCCCTGCTCACCTTGCAGGGCTTGCGTCTCATCCACGAGAGAAACTGCTTCGAGGCCGTCTAGGGAGGACGTCATGCGAAAGAACGGGGATATGGGGGAGAAGGAGCCTGCGCCTGCAGGTTTTGCGGCCGGCGTGGGGCGTGTGCCCCGCAGGCGCCGCGCGCATTGCGAATGCGCCGAAGACGTGCTTGCCCAGGAGCTCCCGGCCGATGTGCTCGCCTATCTCGAGCAGGCGGAGGTGCCGCAGAAGGTGCGCGAGTGCGTGCGCGACATGGTCAACGAGATGCGCTGCGAGGAGGCGCGCCAGGCCCAGTTCGTCAGCGATGTCAGCCACGAGATCCGCACGCCGCTCACCGCCATACGCGGCGCGGCCGAGACTCTGGCAGACGGCGGGGTGCCCGAGGAGATGGCCAAGCGCTTCCTCAACCAGATCATCAACGAGTGCGACCGCCTGACCCGCTTGGCAAACGACCTGCTCACCCTGCAAAAGGCCGAGGGCGAGGGCATCGAGTTGTCGCGCATCAACCTACGCGCCGTGGCCGACAACTGCGCGTTGCTGATGGAGGGGCTGGCCGAAGAGCGCGGCGTGCAGCTGTCCGTGGCAGGCGAGGCGCCCGACGTGAACGGCAACGCCGACGCGCTCAACCAGATACTGGTGAACCTCATCGAGAACGCGAGCCGTTTCGCGGGCCCGGGCGGGCACGTGCGCGTCGAGATCGCGGGCATGGACGCGCATTCCGTCATCGCGGTCAAAGACGACGGGCCGGGCTTCGGCGACGAGGACCCCGCGCACCTCTTCGACCGATTCTACCGCGCCGACCAGAGCCGTGCGCGTTTCAAGGGCTCGGGCAACTCGGGGCTGGGTCTTGCCATCGTGCGAGCGCTGGCCGAGGCCATGGGCGGCAGCGTCGAGGCGGCCAACTTGCCCGACGCCGGCGCCGTCTTCATCGTCGCCTTGCCCAGTTTGCCGCCGCA
>CAVIIZ010000055.1:0-3775 GCA_963642995.1 bacterium
CACGAACTCGAGCTTTTCATCATGCCCGGATGCCCGTACTGCGTCAAAGTCGAGCAGTCCACGGCCGAGCGCGGCATCGCGATCGCACGGATCGGTTTTTATTGAACATCAACAGCGATTTTGGGGACAGGCCAAACTCATGAGCTGCCCGGGGTTTTGCATTATATGAAACCTGCTTGCCCATTCAGGGGTGGGATTCCGGCTGTTGCGCGTCCTTTGCGACGTTGGGAGACCGTGACGTCGGGCTTCTCAGAGCCCTTGCTCGCCGAGCAGCCATCTGGGCAGGTCGAGGATCTGGACGCCCTCGTTCGTGTAGGCCTCGTGCCTCGTGCGGGCGATGAGCGCCTTGGGATAGGCGTCCCTGATCGCAAGGAGCGGGGCGAGCTCGCGCTCGAGCGTCGAGCTTGCGCCTATATCGTCGCTCACCTGGATATAGACGAGCTCGGAGCCCCTCTTTGCTACGAAATCGACCTCCTTCTTGTACAGCTTGCCGACGTACACCTCCCAACCGCGCCTTAGCAGCTCGAGGAAGACCATGCCCTCGTACATGCGGCCCCAGTCCATGTTGCGCGTCCCCAGCACCGCGTAGCGCATCCCCGAGTCGCAGACGTAGTGCTTCGCCTGGGTCGTCAGGTACTTCCTCCCCTTGATGTCGTAGCGCTGCGCCTCGTAGAAGACGAACGCGTCGCGCAGGTGCGACATGTACCGCCTGACGGTGACGTGGTTCGTGGGCACCTCGTTGGCGTCGAGCACGTTGGCGATCCTGTTCGCGGAGTTGGGGTTGCCCGAGTTGTCCATCATGTACTCCGCGAGCCGCTCGAGCACGTGCGTGTCGGGCAGCGAGAACTTCTGCACGAGGTCGCGCGTGAGGATGGTCTTGTACACGTCGCGGATGTAGCCGTAGGATTCCGCGAGGTCGGCGTATTCGTACGAGCCCGCAAGCCCCCCACGCCTTACGAAGTCGTCGAAGGCGTCGTCGACGGGGCCTTGCGCGCCGAAGTAGGCGCGGTACTCGCCGAACCCGAAGGGCAGGATGTGCACCTCCCTGTGGCGCCCCGTGAACAAGGTGGCCAAGTCCGAACTCAGCAGAAACGCGTTGGAGCCCGTGAGGTAGATGTCCCAGCCGCCGCGGGCGTGGATGCTGTTGACGGCCTTCTCGAAGTCGTCGCACAGCTGCACCTCGTCGATGAAAAGCCTGTTCGCAACGCCCGTCTTCCGACGGCTCTCTATCTCTCGGTGCAGGGCGTGGTACTCGAGCAGGGACTCGTTGTCGAGGTCGAGCAGGTCGATGTAGACGTTGTTGGAGCCCGGGTCCGCGTCCGCCGTCTCGGCGGCGAACGCCTTCATGAGCTCGGACTTGCCGCAGCGGCGCATGCCGGTGATCACCTTGATGTCCCTCGTGCCCTTGAGGGCGCGGAGGCGGTCCATGTACAGCTTGCGGTCTACCCGGGCCATTGTTCGCTCCTTCTCGGTTTCGAAACTTGAATAATTTTAAGGTTTTGAAACCAAGTGGGCAATATCGATAGGAAGTCGTCCACGGCGCCGTATGCGCCGTGATTCTTCGTATGCCGGATGTATGGCGCATCCGCTGCACATCTGGCTGTTGATACTCACTGGGAAGTGGTCCGCGTGGACTGCGGGGGAAATCTTGGGCCGTTTTGATCTGGGCGATCAGACCCAGATCCCTCCGATGCCGCATCGGGCTCCTGTAGCCGAGGTCGCTCCCGCGCTCCGCGTCGCATGTCCCGCAGTCGGCCGGGGCGGGCCGGGAGCCGCCGCACCGGGCGGGCGCGCCCATGTTCACCTCGGCAGACGCCTTGATGCCCGCAGCGGATGCGTTATCGCTTGTGTATTTTCCCACACTCCTCATTCAGGCAAATCGCCTGCAACGTCGCGTCCATGTCCATGGTGGTGCGGTTCTCCACGCCGATGAGCTACGAGACCAGCAGGCCGCCCTTGAGGATGAACCTGTCCGCATACTCGCTCTTCTCGAGGCGCGCAAGGAACCGCTCGAAGAGGTACTCGAGCTTCTTCCCCAGCTGAAGGCCGCCGGCATAATCGTTGCAGAGAAAAACAAGCTCCAGCACCGATTCGGGGTCTTTGAAATCGAAGATCGCGCTCGGGTCCCTGAAGTACCCCGACTCGTCGACGACCTTGGCCCTGCGCCACCCGAGGCGCGCCCTTGCCACGAGGGAGGCGACGAGGGCGAGAACGCAGGCGATGAAGACGAACGCGAGGAGAAACGTCGAGGTGGTGGCAACGAAATAGCCCTGCGGGTACAGCAGCACCACGTTCGCAGACCGCAAACTGAACACCCGGGGCATCCCGAACGCGGAGAAGACGTCGGGGGCGACGGCAAAGAAGACCGTGGCGACGAGAATGGCCGCGATCAGAGCCGTGCGCAGCTTCTTCTTGTCGTTGAAATCCAGCATCTCGCGCATCCTCCCCGTTGCAGTAAAAACATGGCGGACCCCGTGGCCGTCTCACGCGGCCTGCCACCTGGGTCTACGATTGCGGCAGGTCTTGGCGGATCGCCGAGACGGGCGCCCCGTCGAAGCATATCGGCTCTCTAGCTAAATCAACGGCATCGCTCCACACAACGCCGCCGAGATTTGCGTAGGCGCGCTTGAAGAAACCTTTGTTTTTCAACGGTTGGAAAAAGCCGCTGTCGAGCAAAGGCGCACAATCGTATTCCCTCACCTCTCCGCTGGCAAATGTGGCAAGAAGTTTGTAGTCGTCGAGGGCAGCAACCTCTACGAGCTGCGGGCAATGTTTTATTTCAGCGGGTCGATGTTGCACGGTGCACCGCCTTCATTGAGTATCGTCCAGTTTGCCTCAAGTTCGTCTTGGTGAATTGCCATCCATGCCCTGACGAGTTTATTTTGTTTCGGTGGCATCTCGCCTTCCAATATTAGGCATTTCAACCCCCGTCAGCGGCTTGCGCGTCCGCAATTTTACCTTGCCCAGATTCAGGAGGATTCGAGTTTCTCGTGGGTCGACGTTAAGTTGATGGGGGCGCTTCCCCATCGCCCGGTCGCGGCCTTGCCCGAATCGATGTCGGCGGCATAGCGCGGCCTGGTCGACGCCGCGGCGGGGGGAAGGGCGCGTTTGATTGCCGGTCGAACCGACGCTGCGCCAAAACAGATTCCTACACCCTGCGCTTCGAATCGCGCGCTGCGTGCACCGCCCTTGTATACAATGTTGCCGATGTCGAAGGACTCGAGGCGAAGCCGTGGGGAATCCGTTCTGCAAGCACCAGCAGGTGCAAAGCGAAGGGCGGCATGTTCTCCGCATCGGAATCGGAAGCGGGCGTGGGAATTGAGTGTCTTATCCCTCTTTGAAGAGCGTTACGAGAAGCTGCGCATCGGAAACGACGATTGCGACCAATTTGTCCGTGAGGCTCTTGAAACGCTTACTCCGCAACAACGAGAGGCCTTGAATCGGGAATTCGAAATATGCGACGCCCTCGACAAGAAATACGGCTGGCAGAACGTGACGGACGAGATGCGCGAAGAGGCGATCGCCAACGACGGCGCCGGTCTTTGAGGGCTCGTCCACACCGCCTTTGACGGAAGGGGAAGATCCGAAGACGGCCGCTGACGAGATGTGCGCCGTGGTGCAGTTTGATTGCCGGCCGGAAAAGGCCTCCTGCGGGAGGTCTTTTCGTATACTGTTATCAGCGTCGGACACGGAAAACACGCCGAATGGAAACCCGCCGAGAGGAGCCGTCATGGCAGGCAAGCACGAACTCGAGCTTTTCATCATGCCCGGATGC
>CAVIIZ010000056.1:0-3529 GCA_963642995.1 bacterium
GGTACAAGGCCGACGGCACGGAGTTCACCATCTCCACGGCCGCCCAGCTCGCGGGCCTCGCGGCCATCACCAGCCCCAAGGTGCTCTCGACCGGCGCGGAATACGACGCCTGGCCTACCAGTGCGGCGCGCGAGTCCAAGGCCGCCGGCATCAAGCAGGACAATTTCACGGGCAAGACCGTCAAGCTCGGCGCCGACATCGACTTGAATTACAAGCAGTTCGAGCCCATTTGCGACATCAGCAGGCACGGCACCATCGAGCAGGGCGGCGGCGGCTTCACCGTCTCGACCGTCGGCTGGGAGGGCACCTTCGACGGCCAGGGGCACACCATCTCCAAGCTCGAGATAGACGGCAGCCTGATCCAGCCGCCCTACAACGGCTACCAGGGCCTCATCTCCGGCATCGGCAAAGGCGGCGTGGTCAAGACCTTGGGCGTGACGGGCGACATCGTCGCGCGCGTCGGCGGCGGCATCGTCGCGCGCTCTGTCGTCGATTCCGAGGAGACGACGACGCTGTCCAAGGACGAATGGCCGCTGATCGAGAATTGCTGGGCCGACGTCGACATAGAGGGCAACGGCTCGAGCAGCCGCGGCTGCGGCGGCATCTTCGGCGGCGAGGGCGACCACGGCAGCGCCGTCAACATCGTCAACTGCTACGCGAAGGGCACCATCAAAAACGGCACCATCGGGCAGGCGGGCGGCGTCGCGGGCATAGTCAACGGCACCGTGGCCGGGTGCTACAACCTGGGCGATGCGTCGGGGCGCTTCGACGCGGCCATAGTCTCGCAACTCTACACGCCCGATTCCTCGAAGAGCGATTTCAAGGGCACCGGCGTCTATGCGAGCAACAACATGGCGCTCGAGAACACCTCGTCCGGGGGCAACGTCTACCGCGCGCAGGAAAAGCCCACGGGTGACCCGACGGCGCATACGGACGGCTTCTCCACGCGCGACCAGATCAAGGCGGGAGCCGCCACTCTCGGCAGTGCCTATGTCCAGGACACGTCCAACATCAACGCGGGCTTCCCCATCCTGTTCTGGCAAGCCGGCCTGTCCGAACTCGACATATCGGCGGCCACAATCGAGGCCGTGCCCGAGCAGGTCTTCACCGCCGAGCCTGTCGAGCCGAAGCTGACGGTGAAGCTGGGCGACGCGGAGCTGCAGGAGGGCAGCGATTACTACGTCGTCTACAGCGACAATGTCAAACCAGGTCAGGCGTCGGCCAAGGTCTACGGCACGGGGCGCTACACCGGCCAGATCGCCGAGGCTGTCACGTTCACAATCGCGGGCACCGACATCTCCGAGTGCACCATCACGCCGGATCCCATCTCGAACGCCTGGAGCTACGGGAAGGACGAGCCGGCCAAGCCGAGTGTCACGGTGAAGAGCGCAGGAGGTGCCACGCTTTCCGAGGGAACGGATTACGAGCTGGTCTATGCGGACAACGTCGAGACGGGCAAGGCGAGCGTCACGGTGAAGGGCCTGGGCAACGGCGTGGCCGGCAGCCTCTCGAAGGAGTTCTACGTCGTGCGCGCCTCCGATTCCGTGGCAGGCTCGGGAACCGACGAAGACCCCTATCTGGTGGCGAGCAAGGCAGACTTCCAGTTCATTGCGCACCAGATCCAAAAAGGTGACACGAACTACATGAACGGTTCCATAAAGATCACGGCAGACCTCGACCTGACAGCTGCCGACGAGAAGGACCTGGCGGCCGACTCGTTGGGCTACTACGCTTATCCCGCTCCCGGAGTCTGGACGGCTGTCAAGTATCTGTACCACGGCAATTTTGACGGAGGCAACCACGAGATCAAGCTCGGAGGGCAAACCCCCGTCGGCACTTTCTCCTTCTCGAGCGGCCTCATCGCGTGGGGCGGCGTCTATGACGAGACGAACCTGGACGGCAAGACGCAGACCATCAAGAATGTCGTCGTCACCGGCCAGGTCGGAGGCAGCGCTGTTGCTAACGCGGCCGGCATAGTCGCCCGTGCATACGGCACGACGATCGCTTTCGAAAACTGCGTGAACAAGGCCGCCGTGACGGGAACCGCCCTGGTCGGTGGCATCGCCGGCGCGGTGATGAGCGCCACTTTCACCAATTGCCGCAACGAGGGGACGATAGAGGGAAGCGGGGCCTCCTCGTACACGGGCGGGATACTCGGGCAGGCCGGGACGAAATACCAGACGAGCGGCGCGAGCCTTTCCTTTGCAGATTGCTCGAATGCCGCCGCCGTGTCGGGTGCAAACGCCGTCGGCGGCATTGTCGGAGAAGCCGCCCCGTTTGGCACGGGCGCGCAGTTTGCGCGTTGCTGGAACACCGCCGCGGTCACGTCTTCGGGCGGCTATAGTGCCGCAGGCGGCATTGTGGGGACGGCCACCAGGGCAAAAGCCGCCGCCCTCTTGGACGTGGAAGCCTGCTACAACACGGGCGCCGTCACGGGCGCGTACTCGGCAGGAGGCGTGGTCGGTTCTTTGGGGTACGGATCCAACACGATAAAGAATTGCTACAACACGGGCGCCGTGTCCACCACGCAAGACACGAGCGCACAGGAAAATTACGGAGTGGGCGGTATCATAGGCGTCGATTGCATTGTCAACAATGCGACGTCGAAACGGACCATCGAGGTGTCCGGTTACAACGCGGGCACGGTCTCCAGCCTGAAAGGCGACCATGCCGGTGCGGTTCTCGGCAACATAAAGGTCGGCAAATCCGGGAAGACCCCTACCGCGGCGAACTACCCGAGCACGTGGAAGCTGTCGGCATCGTATCTGGACACGACGGGCACTTCTGCTGTGGGAATCTACAACCCCCTGGCTGGCGATAGCGAGAAGAGCACTCTGGAAACGACCGGCAGCCCGTATGATGCGGCCGCGCTGAAGGCGCTCGTCTCCACCTCGCTTGACCAAGATGCGACAACGGGCTTTTTGAAAGACGAGCCTGCCCCCGAGATCAACGGCGGTTTCCCGGTGCTGTACTGGCAGCGTGTCAGCTTCTCCGTGGCCGATATTGCCGAGCAGGTTTGGGCGGCGCCCGCCGTCGAGCCCGAAGTCGTCGTTACGGCAGGGGAGAAGACCTTGACGAAAGGCCTCGACTACACGCTGAGCTACATGAACAACACGGGGGCCGGCACTGCGGTGGCGCACGTCACGCCGGCCGGCGCCTATGAGGGGCGCGCGGCTGCGGTGGACAAGGAGTTCACGATTGCCGCGCAGAACCTGAGCGGTGCCACCGTGGGCAAGATAGAAGAGCAGACGCTTGAGGGTTCTCCTGTTACGCCGGAACCGACGGTGACCGATGCGGACGGCGTCGAGTTGACGAAGGGCATAGATTACGAGCTGTCTTACAAGGACAACGACAAGGCGGGCACCGCGACCGTCGTCATCACGGGCAAGGGCAACTACAAGGGCACGAAGACGGTGAGCTTCACCATCAAGGCCGCCGTGCAGCCCTCGGCAGGCGCGGCCGCCTGGAAGCGCCTCGCGGGCAACACCGCCATCGGCACGATGAAGCAGATCGTGAACGAGGGGTGGGG
>CAVIIZ010000057.1:0-3321 GCA_963642995.1 bacterium
ACCTGCTCGACGTGGGCTGCTACTGGGACGCGCACGGCGACTGCCTGGTCGACGGCGACTGGGGCGCGCTCACCACGGTGGGCCTCCAGCGCGCCATCGACGCGGGCGTGCTGTAGGCTGTCACTGGCAAGCCCGCCGGCCTCTCCACGATGCCCGACTGGCGGGCCTTCCCGCCCCCATGCCTCCCCCTCTCCGCTCCGGCGGGGAGGGGGATTTTTGCGTCCCTAGCGCGTCCCAAATTCCGGGAACGGGGGCCACCGCGCGGCACCATGCGACACGTCCGCGCAGCTAGCGACGCCGCGACACACCCCCGTACCATGCCGGGTAGTTCGTGGAGGACTAGCAAAAGGCTCTCTGACCTGCGGAAACGCTCGCGACGCGTCCCAAATCGTCCCAAATGCCCGGGACTAGCCGCGCCACGGGCGGGCCGCGAAGGCCGCGCCGACCACCTCCACGAAGGCGGCGGCGGTGGGGGTGTCGTAGTGCACGCCGGTCACGCCGGGCAGCGCGTGGCCCATCATCTGCTCGACGCGCCACTGCTCCACGCCCATGTCCCAGCGCATGTACGTCTCCCACGAGCGCCGCGCCGCGCGGGGCTGCCTCGGCCCCACGCCGGCCAGCCGGCAGACGCGCGCCCACTCCCTGCGGTAGGCGTTCTGCGAGAGCGGGCGCCCGGTGCCGTCGCCCGCGAGCCACGCCTCGCCGCGACCGCCCGCCTCGGCGGCGAGCTCAAGCAGGCGCGGCCCCCACGGCTCCGGCACGACCAGCGCGCGGGCGCTGGAGCGGTTCTTCAGCCGTTCCGAGACGCGCGCGTCCGAGGTCACCTGCCGCGAGACGTGCGCGACGGCCATGGAGACGCCGTGGGACTCGGCGGCCTCCACGTCCGACACGCCCACGCCCAGCGCCTCGCCGGTGCGGGCGCTCCCGAACATGCACAGCAGCATGGGCGCCTCGGCAAAGCTGCCGCGCGCGGCCTCGGCGATGCGGGCCAGCTCGGCGAGCGTGTAGGCCCCGTCCGCCCGGTCGACCTGCGCGGTGGGCATGCGGTACGGGCGGCGCGCCACGTTGGCGTCCACCACGTCGTAGGTCAGGCAGCGGTCGAGCACCTGCCGCAGCAGCGCGAGCGCGTCCGAGGCGGGCTTGCGCGTCATCGTGAGCAGCCACTCCTGCAGCTCCAGCGGGTCTATCGCGTTGACGCGGACGTCGCCCCAGCGCGGGCCGACGTACTTGCGCCACTTGGAGAGGCGGCACTTCATGGAGGAGCGCGCCAGGCGCCCGTCGGCCAGCGCCTGCTCGGCGTCCGGCAGCCACCAGCGCTCGTAGGCCTCGCGCACCGTTGGCACCTCGCGGCGGCGCCCGTGGGCGGTCTCGTCGAGAGACGCGCGAATCTCGGCCATGCGGCGCTCGGCCTCGCGGCGCGTGCCGCGCACGGTCTCGCTGCGCCGTTTGTACTCGCCGCCGGCCTCCTCCCACCACCGCAGGCGGTAGCGCTCGCGGTCGACGCGCTGGACGCAGCCGAAGCTGCTGCGCATGCGGCGGGGCATCAGTCGGCGTCCTGGAGGTCCGCGAACTCCTGGAGCGTCATGCCCAGGCGGTCGATGATCGCGCAGGCCTTGGCGAACGTCGGGTCGGTCACGCGGTTGGTCAGCAGCTTGGATATGTAGGGCTGCGTCAGGATGGGGCTGTCCCTCCAGATGTCGACGGGGCGCAGGCCCCTCTCGTCCATCGCCAGGCGCATGGTCTCGCCGAACGTCCTCATGGTGTACTCCTCTCCCAAGGTGACCCGAATTCTACCCATATGCCAAAAAGATTTTGGGGAATCCCAAACAATTTTGGGGAATCCCAAAAATTATATTGACAATGCCAATAGGCATCCCTAGAGTGGTCACCGTCAGCAGATGCCAATAGGCATTGTCGGGAGGTGAAACAGCATGAGCCCAAGCATCAAGGAGAAGGTCGCCGCGTGGCTGCTCGAGCCGGGCCACACGAAGCAGGACCTCGCCGCCCGTCTCGGAATCACCGTCCAGACGCTCAACAACCGCCTGGACGACTCCTACGACTGGCAATGGAGGGAGGTCAAGCTGCTAGCCGACCTCTTCAAGTGCCCAGTTGACGCGCTGAGGTAATCCAGGCACCACCGCACCTTGAAAACCGCATGGGAGCATCGCGACGCTCTCCCGAAAAAGCGCCGCGACAACGCGAGCCCGCCACGGTGGCGGCACGTCCACCGAGTTGACCTTGCTGCTGCTGATCGCTTCTCTCCAATTCCCCCGCGTGCCGTCGCCGTGGTGGGCTCGTGGCACGACCCGGATGCGTCCGGGACTTCAAGACGAAAAACGGCGCCCTCCCCGATGCCTGCAAGCCGGGGGAGGACGCCCAAGGGAATCGACCTGACAAGGAGGTCTAGCCATGAGTGTATCAGACATCGTCACCGCGCCGGCCACCCTGCTGCTCTGGGTCTTCGCCGGCGAGCACGGGCGCGGCTTCAACGTCGGCCTGGCGCTGGTGACCGTGGCGCTGCTGGCGCTGCTGGTCGCGACGGGGGGCCTGGAGTGAGGGCGGCGGAGGCCGCGCTCCGGGCGGGCCTGCCCGAGAAGATGGCCTACTCCACGCGGGAGACGGCGCTCTACACCGGCATCCGCTACCGCGAGGTGATCGCGGCAATCAACTCCGGCGAGCTGAGGGCGCTCATCCCCTCGGGCAAGGCGCGCGGGTGGTACGTGCGCCCCGAGGCCGTCGACGAGTGGATGGGGGGAAGGTAATGGAGTACGGGGAGAACGACTACGTCCCGCGCTCGTGCGAGACGTGCTCCAAGTGGGTGCCGCTCGACAAGGACGAGCGGGACGCCATCGTGGAGGCCTTGGGCGGCGTCGAGGGCAGGGGCGGCATCGCCGACGCCCTCATGCACACCATGGGCGTCTGCCTGTGGGCCGCCGAGGAGCGCTGGGACGGCAGCAAGTTCAACTACGGCATGCTGCGCCACGCGCTCGACGAGAGCTACCAGTGGAAGAAGCACCCCGGCGACCTCCGCTGCCTGGAGTGCGGGTACGAGGAGCGCGACGATGGGTAGCAAGGTGGAGCTGCCGATGCGGCTCATGCAGGCCCGCGTGACCCCGCAGGGCACGTACGCGGAGTTCGTGAGCGCCGAGACCGAGGGGCCGCACCGCGAGGCGTTCCTGCGCCTGACGATCGCGCCGGACGAGCTGGACAGCCTGGACTTCGCGCGGCCCTTCGTGGTCGTGCTGGGGGAGGAGGCGGACGGATGGGGCTCACGGACGGCGAGCGGGCCTACGTCGAGGCGCTGCTGCGCCGTGGCTACGC
>CAVIIZ010000058.1:0-2471 GCA_963642995.1 bacterium
CGAATCCCACGCAAAGCCGGCGATGCCCTTGAACCCCTCAAGCCTCCCCGAAGAAAAGCAGTCCGTCACCGTGCTCCCCACAAAGCCTTTAAACCCGCCGACGTTATAGGAGCCGTACATCTCGTTGACGGCGAAACATCTCGTGAGCGTCAGAGCGCCCGATTGAAAACAGGAGATGAAAGTTGCGGAGTGGACACCGATCGAGCAAAGAACATTGCCCACGGAAAAACACCGGTCGACCGTTTTTCCGGAAGAGCCTTCGCAGGTGAGGGGGTTGATATGGCTCATTCCATACAAACTGTTGTCCCGCACAGAGCAACGGGAGAAAGCCGAGGCTGCAAAAGCGTATCCCTCCGAAAGGAAGAAAGAGGAGATCATCCATGTGCGCATGGGAGCCTCCGCGATCGCATCGTCTTTGTTGGATTCATCGATGGCTATGATGCGCGAGTTTTCCATGTGCACATCCGTACAGCTTAATGCCAGGGTCGGCTTCGTGCCCTGGGCTGCAAACCCGAACGGCGCCACGGGCTGGAAGATGCCGCCGGCCCACGTGAAATCACCGGTGAGCTTCGCGGCTATCTGATAGTTCGACATCGTCAGGCTTTTCATCGTGTAGCTATACGACCCGCCATCGCTTACAACCGTGCGCAGGAAATTCGATTGCGGGTTTGCAGGGTCGATGTCCTCGATGCCCATGTTCCCCGTTTTCGCATCGTAGTCGGGGTCGTAGTACATCGTCGCGTTGTAGATGGTCTTGCCGTTGCCGTCGAGGGTGAACCCCTTGTTCGCAACAGTGACCTGCCCCCATCTCTGCGCCGTGCCGTTCAAATCTACATCGCGTTGCAACTTGACCGTATCGCCCGAGACGAGGTGCTCGAGCGCGTAGCGCAGCTGCTCGCCGGAGTAGACGTTCCAGGTGCCGCTCGAGCGCACGGGGTACGCCAAGGCATCTGAGCTTGCCGTGCCCGACCTCGTGGAAGAGGTGCCGCCCCACGCCGCCAGCGCCCCCGGCACGTCCGCCCATTCCATGTCCACGCCGCAGCGGTTCAAGAACACGGAGTTGACGTAGCTCACCCACGCGGCGCTCGTCACCAGCGCCTCCTTCTTTGTCGCATCGGAAGCGCGTATGGCAAACGTCATCCCCTCGCTCACGGAGCTGGGGATATTGTCCTGGATGAACTTCTTGAACACCGCATCCTGCGCGCCCGCCGCCGCCTTCGCCTCCTTGGCTGAAAGCAGCGACGCCACGGCGTTCGCGGCGTCGTGCAGAGCGCCGGCAACCGTCTCGATCACGCCCCGCCCCTCCTCGACGACGGCGATCTTTCCGAGGGCCGCATAGGGCGCCCGCCCATCCCTTTGGGCAGCCTCGATGGCCTCCGCCTCGTCTTTTGCCATATACGAGGAAAAGGGCAGCTCGTCGTCGGCATCCGCCGCCGCATAAAGCGGCGCCTCCCCCGCATCTTCCACGGCGGCGAACGCGTTGCGCTCCTTTGCGACCTCCACCGCTTCTTGTCCGTAGAGCGGGCAGTCGGCGTTGGCGGGGTCGTGCACGTGCGAATAGCCGTCCGGCACCGTCTTCGTCTCCTCGCCAAGGTACTCCCCCGTCTCCCCCCTCTGCGCGACGGAGACCTCCACCTGCTCGCGGCACATGCACTCGGCGGGGCTGTAGCAGGGGCAGTCGCTGCGGTGCGCCCAGGGGAAGTTGGCGGCGTCGATCGGGCCGCCGTCTTCGGCGCAATGGCAGTCTGCGGACGCCGGCTCGACGTACGAAGGGCAGTCGGCCGCGTGCTCGCGAGCGAAGGCGTCGCCGGCGCCGCAGCTGCACTCCGACGCACCCGGCTCGTCGGCTTTCGCCTCGGCGCCGCCGCCTTCGCCCTCATCGTCTGCCGCTGCGCCCGCACCGGCGCCGCCCTCCCCCGGCGCCTCCTCCTTCACGTCCTCTGCCGCATCGCCTTCGACCTCGGCGATAGCCGCGTCCACGTCCTCGCCCGCGTCCAGCTCCTCGACGCCGTCCGCATACCCCGTGCAAGAGCCCTCGTCGTGCAGGGGGCAGTCCTCGGAATGCTCCTCGGCATCGGCGCCCGATCCGCAGGTGCAGCCCTGCGGCTCTTGGACGAAGACCTGCGCCCTGGGCACGCTGCTGCCGGCGTAGACGGAGCCCGTCAGAGAACCGTCCAGGTAGTACGTGCCCGTCGCGGACAGGTCGAGACCCGCGACGTCCCACGAGACGTCCACGTCGACGATGCGGGCGTTGGGCGCTCCTGCCTCGTCGCAGGCAAACCACGAGGCCTCGCCGCCGCCCATCGTGCCGTAGACGCGGTAGGCCACCTCTCCCACCGAGCTCGTCTCCTTGCCAAAATCGTCGCGGGCAGCATAGGTGATGTAGTAGACGACGCGCTCGCCGTTTTCATAGCGTGCCGCGGCGTCTCTGGGCGCGACATAGCCATACCAGTAGTAGTCGTAGGTCTCGT
>CAVIIZ010000059.1:0-2357 GCA_963642995.1 bacterium
GCGCTGGCACGCGGTGCCGTGGCGGCAGGGGCGTTTCCGGCAGGCGAAGTGGCCGTGCTCGCGCATGGGGAGGCGACGGCCGCACGGGCGGCCGAGGCGGGGTATGCCCTCGTCGATGCGCCCGATGCGCTCGCGGAAAGCTGCGACGTCGTCTTGCTGGCCGTCGCGCCCAAAGACGCGCCCGCCGCGCTCTCCGCCTTCGGCGCCGTCCCGCCGCGCGCGTTGATCAGCGTCGTCGCCGGGCTTTCCATCGAGAAGATCCGGGCGCTGCTGCCGGGCATGCCCGTCGTGCGCGCCATGCCCAACGCCGCGCTCGAGGCGGGCTGCGGCGCGACGGTGCTTGCCGCCTCGCCGGACTGCCCGCCCGAGACGTTCGCCTTCGCCGAGAGGCTCTTCGGCAGCGCGGGCATCGTGCGCCAGATGAGCGAGGAGCTGCTCGACGCCTCCGTGGCCGTCCACGGCTCGACGCCTGCCTACGTCTACTATTTCGTCGAGTGCATGCTCGACGACCTGCGCGGGCGCGGGTTTGCGCACGACGACGCCCGTGCCCTGCTCGTGCAGACCCTTGCCGGCGCCGCCAAGCTGCTCGAGGCCGCGCCGGACAAGCCGCTGTCCGAATTCGTCGCGCAGGTGGCCACGCCGGGCGGCACGACGCGCGCGGCCATCGACGTGCTGGAGGCCGCGCCGTTTGCCGAGGCCCTGTCCGCCGCAAACGGCGCGTGCATCGAACGCTGCAAGGAGCTGGCAGGCTAGGAGAGTGTCACCATGCGCATCGCCATCGTCACGGGGGCCTCGAGCGGACTTGGCGCCGAATACGCGCGCCGCATCGACGGACGGGGCTACGCCGACGAGATATGGGCGATAGCCCGCCGCGGGGAGCGCCTGCGCGAGCTGGCCGCACGTTGCAAGACCCCCGTGCGCTGCATCCCCGCCGACCTCTCCTTCCGCTCTGCGATCGACGAGGTGCGCGCGCGCCTTGCCGCCGCGGCGCTCTCCGATGCGGACTTCGAGCTGTCGATGCTGGTGAACGCCGCGGGCCTGGGAAAGTTCGGCACCTGGGAGGACCTCTCGCTTGACGAGGTGGACGCCATGGTGGACCTGAACTGCCGGGCGCTCGTGGAGATGACGCAGGTCTGCCTGCCCCACATGGGCCGCGGCTCGCGCATCGTCCAGATCGCCTCGTCGGCCGCCTTCCAGCCCCTGCAGGGACTGGCCGTCTACGCCGCCTCGAAGTCCTTCGTGCTCTCCTACACCCGCGCCCTGCGCCGCGAGCTGGCCGGCCGCGGCATCCGCGTGACGGCCGTGTGCCCCATCTGGGTGAAGACCGAGTTCGTGGAGGTGGCGCGCGACACCGCAAACGGCCGGACGGTGAAGCATCCTTGGCCGCAGCTCGCGGCCGGGCGCGTCGTGGCCCACAGCGACCTGGTGAACCGCTGCAACTACCCCGTGGCCACCTGCAGCGTCGTCGCATTCGCCATGCGCATCTTCTGCAAGCTCGCCCCCGCCCCGCTCGTCATGTGGCTGTGGGAGGGCATCCGCCGCATCTGAGGACGCGCCCGGGTAAAAGGGAGGCGCACTCGAACAGCTCCAGGCGAGAGGAGCGCCCCATATCCCCTCCTCTTCGCGTGCAGCACGAGAAGTTTTACCCTATACTTCTCGTGCAGGAAGAGAAGCATGGGCAGACAGGGAGATGGAGCCATGACGACGAAGACGCGCAACCTCGCCGAGGTCGTTCAAGAAGCGCTGGCTTTCCAGTTCCCGGCGCCCTCCCCCCGCGACGACGTCATCGAGTCGCTTCCGGCGCCCGCCCCGTTCAACCTCGTGCACATCATCACCGGCATCCGCCGCTGCGGCAAGACCTTCTATGCCTTCCAGTGGATTCGCCGCCTGCTCGACCAAGGCGTCGACCGCAACCGTGTCTTCTACTTCAACTTCGCCGACGACCGTCTCTCCCCGGCGCCGCCAAGCCTCGCAAGCGACGTGCTCGAAGAATACTGGCGCCAGGTTCCGCAGGCGCGATCCGAGGGCTGCTACCTGTTCCTCGACGAGATCCAGGAAGCCGGCGCCTGGCAGGGCATATGCCAGCGCATCGCAGAGCACGAGAAGGTGACCTTGGTCATCACCGGCTCGTCTGCGAAGCTCTCGGCAGACGAGATCGCGTCCGAATTCCGCGGCCGCTCGCAGGAGCATCCCATGCACCCGCTCTCGTTTCGCGAGTTCTGCCTGTTCCACGGCATCCGGACGCCCGGGGCAGACGAGCTGCGCGAAACGGGCGCGGTGTCCCCGCAGGCCCGCACCGAGCTAGAGGGGGCGTTCGACCGCTACCTCGAAGAGGGAGGTTTTCCCGGCGTCCAAAA
>CAVIIZ010000060.1:0-2191 GCA_963642995.1 bacterium
CGGCCGCGTCCGCCTCCGGCGTCGCCAACCTCTCGGCGTTCGTCAACGACAAGAACGCGACGCTGCACGGCATGGCGGGCGACGGGCAGAACGTGAAGTGGGCCGCCATCGTGGTGAAGGAGACCACGGCGGGCGGCGCGGTGAACTACTACGAGAGCCTGAACGCTGCCATCACGGCGGCGGCCACGGGCTCCGTGCTCGAGATATTGCAGACGCACGCCCTGACGGGAGACGCCACCACCGGCGACAAGGAGCTGACCATCCAAAACATCGTCTCGCCGCAAAACGAGGGCGAGAACCCCTTCGGCGCGGCCTACGACGCGGCCAAGGAGCCCACGGTCTACTTCACGAACAGCGGCACGAGCCGCACCCTGACCGTCAACAGCAAGGTCACGGTGAAGGGCGTGCAGTTCTCCGGCAAGACCTACGACGGCACGACGGTGGGCGCCGCGGCCTCGCGTTCCACGGCGGGCTTCATAGTGAACGCCGCCGGCGAGCTCACCGTCGCAAACGGCGATGCGGGCAACCTCCCCAACTCCGCCGTGCGCACCGCCTGCAGCACGCTTTTCTCGGACTTCGTGAACAGGTCGACTTCTTCTGCGACAAGCGACGGCGGGCTTTTCAAGGTCAGCGGGAAGGTGTCCTTTAATGACGGCGCGGTCAAGAACTGCATCGCCTATCCGCCGTCGACAAGTCATACCGTTGGCGGCGGCAGCGTCGCCGCCCTCATGAGCGGCGGGAAGTTCTATTTGAACGGAGGTACGATCACGGAAAACGGCGCCCTTGATGCCGAGTGGTCGGGTAGTGCGTTCTACGTCAGGAACGGCAGCGCGTTTTACATGACGGGCGGCAAGGTCACCAACAACAAGGGCAATTACGGGGGCATGCTCTATTCGCCAAACGACGCGAACACCACGCAGGTCATCGAGATAACGGGCGGTGAGATATCGAACAACAGCGCCCAGAAAGAGGCCGGCGCCTTGTTCTTCGGAGGCGGCACCTGCTCGATCGGCGGCGATGTGGTCATCAAGGACAACTATGCCAACGAAGCCGGAGGCGCCATCGTCTTGCGCGCCCAGCTGGTCAGCTTTTCCATCAGCGGACACCCGACCGTCACAGGCAACACCTCGAAGCAGGCCGGCGGCGCGGGCATCCAGGGACAGTCCTACACCAACGAGAAAAAGATCAGCATCAGCGGGCACCCGACAATCAAGGGAAACGGGCAGGTTGCCGCTCAAGGCGGCGCGATCACCGTCTCCGCAGACCTGAATGTGGGCAATGCCGCGAACCTCTCGGTGGGCGATATGGAAAAGGGCGCATGCATCGGCTACTACAACTCGAACTCGCTGTGCGATCCAAGTGCGACTTTCGGCACGGCCACGAGCAACCCCGCAACGGGCAAAACCAACATCGCGGGAGCCTTCTTCAACAACAGGAACACCGGCCTTTTGTCTATTCCGGATTCCTCGAGCGCCGCCGTCAAGTGGACGGCAACGGCTGCTGTGGTGAAGGAGACCACGGCGGCCGGCGATTTCGTGGCCTACTACGACGGGCTGGCAAACGCCATCGCGGGTGGCGCGAGCGGCGACAACCTGGAGATCATGAAGACGCACGCGCTTTCCGCGAGCGTTTCCAGCGCGGCCAAGACCCTCACCATCAAAAATATCGTGAATCCCACGCACGACTCCGAGGATCCGGCGAAAAACGGCAGCACGGACGCGCAGCCCATCGTCTATTTCAACAATGCCGGCACGAACTACCGTCTGACCTTCGGCAACGGCACAGCGGGCACGATCACGTTTCAGGGTGTGCACCTCTCCGGCTGCAACTCCTCGACCAAGGCCGAGGCCGCGCGCGGCGATTCGGCTATGCTCGTGAACGCGGGCGCGACGGTGAACATCGCCGACGGCGCGCCCGGCACGCATGCGGACGGCACGGCGTTGGACGCCACGCCAATGCTCATAGAAAACATCTACAACAGCTCCACGGCCAATGCCGGCGGGGCGTTTTACGTCAGCGGCAAGGTGGTGATGAGCAGCGGAACCATACGCGGGTGCAAGGCAAGCGACGGAAACTGGACGGCCGGCGGCTCGGTGGCCTTCCTGCCAACCGGCACGTTCGAGATGGCCGGCGGCGTGGTGGAGAAAAACGGCTTTTGCGACAACACCGACGATGGCAAATGGTCAAGCGC
>CAVIIZ010000061.1:0-2104 GCA_963642995.1 bacterium
GAGCCGCGGCGGCTCCCCCCAGGTTTCCCGGCGTGCGCGGGCGCGGAAGGCCCCCCGTCCGCGCAGGGCCTCCCCGCGCGACGTGCCCGACCCGCCGCGCGCCGGCGGGCGCGGCGCGGCGCGGCCGCGGGAGACGAGGGCGAGCAGTACGCCTGGTTTTTCGGCAGGACCCCGCGCAGGCAGCGCTAAGACGATCAGGCGCCAAGCGAGGTGATAGGAATCGCATACACGCCAGACGGGAGCTGCCTGCAAAAAGACGCCACGCCAACCAAGATGGCCAAAAACGCCGGCTCCTGGTTGCGCGCTGCGGGATTGGCGGCGATCTTCCTCTTCAAGCGCAAAAGGTTCTTCTCGGCTCGCGGCACCTTGTCTTCGCTCAGCTTCACCTCGAAAGCGCCCCATTGCCCATTTGCAAGCTCGACGACAATGTCCACTTCCAATCCGTCTGCATCTGAATAGTAATAGACAGAAGGCTCGGGAGTTTGCTGCAATGCAGAGGCGTATATGCGCACATCGCGGACGCAAAGCTCTTCGAACAGGGTTCCAAAAACCTGCATTTCCATGAGAAGGCGTTCGGGCGACATCCCCAAAAGCGAGGCGGGAAGGGAAGGGTCTACGAAAGAGCGCTTCGGTTTTGTTCTCACCCTGGACCTCGATTTGATCGGCGCGTCCCATCCGCTTTGATCTTCGAGGGTGTATTGCTCTTTCAAGAAATTGACGTAAGGTTCCAGCTTTTGCTGCGCGATGCTGCTGCTGGTTTTCCCGGGCTCGCTTTCTTCAAACGTGTCGAGGAAAAGCGTTTTGTAGGTAGCCGGCTTTCCAACGTTTCTGGCGAGAGAAACCGCTACGCGACGTGCGGTTCGGCTGTCCAGCTCGCGTTTTGCAGCGCTCACATTGAAAAGGGCGTCGAGATATTGCGCAGGGATGTCGCCGACAACCTCGTCATCGCATTCGCATGCCGCGGGCCATCCGCCTCGACATATTGCCCTTGCTATTGTCCTCGCGTCTGTCTGCACCTGGCCTGCTTGAAACTCCCCTTCGAAAAGCCCCTTCAGAGAAACGCTTCCGCTGGAGAGGCCGCTTTCAAACAAGCTCATGGGCCTCATGTGCAAAGTGGCGATTCTGCCAGCACCGCTATGAGACACCTTTGCTTTGTCTACCGTGGAAGAACCGGTAAGGATGAATCGGCCTTTTGCGTTCCCGCTTTCGTCTACGCTTCTCCGCACGGCGTCCCATATCTTTGGCACGTCTTGCCATTCGTCTATAGTGTGAGGGGCGCTTCCTTCAAGCGCCAGGGAGACGTCAAGCTCGACTGCCTGGCGAACAGCGTCATCGTCGATGTGGACGATGCTTTCCGAATGGGCGAGGCTCGTCCAGGTTTTGCCGCAGAATTTTGCGCCCGCAACCTCAACGGCGCCGAAGCTTTTCAATTTGCGCTCGACCGTTGCGTCGAGCAGACGAGGACGGTATTTTTCGGGGGCAAGGTTCATGTTTGTTCGGGTCGGTGCCTTTCTAAACTTTCGAGCCGTGTTCGACTAAATTTTCGAGTGAGATTCTACTAAATTTTCGAGCCATGTTCGGCTAAATTTTCGAGGCTGTTTCCACGCCTGCTTACTGCGCGCAACTCGGCACGGCGTTCCATGGTTGGCCGGCACGCCGTTGTGCGATTGATCGGTGCGTGCCGACGAAGGACGGTTCAAGGCGACGGAAGGGTGTCGCCGCGCCGTTGCGCGGAGATGGCGCGGCGTGTGTTACAGTTTCGGTGAAAGGCCCGCGCGGCTCGGCCCGCAGGCGGTGCGGGCGCCTCCGAGGAGCGGGGAAGGGGCAGGCGGCATGCGCTACATCAACACCATGGAGTCCAAGGCGCTGTTCGCGAGGCTGCGGCGCTCGACCTACTTCGTCGACAAGACCGGACTCGCCTCGGCCGTCGCCGGCTCCATAGGCACCGAGCAGTGCTACCTGTGCATCACCCGCCCGCGCAGGTTCGGCAAGTCCGCGAACGCGCGCATGCTCGCGTGCTTCCTGTCGCGCGGCCTGGACGCCGCGGGGATGTTCGAGGGGCTGGAGGTCTCGCGCGACGCGCAGGCGATGGCCCACCTGGGCG
>CAVIIZ010000062.1:0-2058 GCA_963642995.1 bacterium
GGCTCCACCTCGCCGCCCCAGTCGCCGGGCGAGCCGTCGCGGCGAAGGCCCAGCCTGTTCGCGCGGTTGCGTATCTCCTGCGCCCCCCGGCCGGGCAGCAGCCCCGAGGCCTCCAGCGCGCCGCCGCCCATCGACGGGTAGTGTGCGCGGACGACGGCGTCCTCGCGCCACGTCCAGCGGCGCCGGCCCGCGACCTTGAGGCCCAGCCTGTTCGCGCGGGCCTCGCACGCGGCCACGCTGCGGCCGGGCAGGCTCGCCGCGCAGCGGTTGCCCTCCTCGCGCCACCGCCTCAGGAGCACGGCGTCCTCGGCCGGCGTCCAGCTCCTGCCGCCGCTCATGCCGCCCCGCCCCCTCCGCGCTTGGTTTGGTTCCTGTACCAGTGCTTCGGCTTCTCGGCGATGCAGGCCGGGCAGCGGCGCTGGTCCTTGCGGGTGGCGCCGAACATCTTGCCGCAGACGGGGCACACGGCCTCGAACTTGACCGTCTTCTTCCCCTGGGACTTCCTGCCGGCCGCGAGGCAGGCGGGGCACGTCTGCGGGGGCTTCTGCCCGGTCGTGTAGCTCTTCGGCGTCCGCTCGGGCGTGAACACCCGGCCGCACACGCCGCACGGGCGCGGCCTCGCCCAGTCGGCGCCCTTGATCGCGCTGCCGAGCTCGAGCCACGCCACCGCCGCGCGCAGGCTCTCGGCGTCGTGGTACTCGGGGCAGTCGGGGCGGTTGAGCCGCGCCATGTGCCGCCTCGGCACGGCGACGAGGTTGGCGGGGTCGAAGTTCCTGTTGTCGTGGTCGGCGAAGACGACGCAGGCGTCTTTCGGCACGGGGCCGCGCTCGCGCTCGTAGACCGCCACCTGCTTCAGCTTCCAGTTGTCCTTGGACATCGGCACCGTCGGGCGCTCGGCGACCTTGACGAGCACGTAGCCCTTCGACTCCCGCTCGGCGCCGATGGGCCTCAGCGGGCTGCCGCCCCCCTTGCGCCCGTGCGAGCCGTCCGTGCGCCCGTTGGCCGCGCGCCACCGGCTGACTTGCGTCCTCGCGAGGGGGAACCCGAACTCCTCGGCGAACGCCTCGGACAGGCGCCTGATTGAGCGCCCGTCGTCGTTGGCCTCCATCCACGCCCGCATCTCCGGCTCCGAGGCCCACCTCACGCGGCGGACGGCCCTCTCGGGCAGCTCCCTGCGCTCGTGCCGCAGCCCCATCGTGTGCGCCTTCTGCTCGACGGCGTGGCGCGTGACCTTGCGGCCGAACTCCTCCTCGAACTTGCCCACGATGTAGGGCACGTGCTCGGTGGGGAACATCCCCCGCAGCCACTCCTCCTGCTCCGCCGTCCACGAGCGCGTCACGATAGCAGCCCCTTGGGGATAGGCGCCGCGTCGCCCGACGGCACGCTCGCCCTCGCGAGGTCGAGCGCGAGGCGCCCGCTGTCGATGACCGTGGCGGCGATGTCGCGCACGGCCTTGGCCCTCGATATCTCCGCCTGCAGCGAGTCGGGGTCCCCGATGCTCGCCTCCTCCAGCCGCGCCAGCTCAGCGAGCAGCGCGTCGTTGGCGACCTTGATGCTTCCCATGTCCTTCCTCCTATTCCACTTGTGTTCTCGGCTTGCCGTCCCGATTCACCAAAACGGTCACGTCCACGTCGCCGCCCGCGCTCGTCATCAGGTACATCACGCCCGTCTCCTGGTCGACCAGCACCGCGCTCTCGCACGCGATGCCCTCGTCCGTCGCCCAGCCCATGCCGCCGTAGTAGGCCCACACGGTCGTGGTGGACGCGGCGCGGCGAAGCGCCTTCGCGGGCGCGCTGGCGACCAGCCACCACAGCAGCGCGGCGAATCCCAGCGCGGCCGCGAGCCACGCGAGCGCGAGGGTGCCGGGCCTACACATGTCGTGCCCGTCCGCGTAGACGCCGTCCACGCGAGCCTCGAAGCTCGCGTAGGGCTTCTTCTCGTCGGCCATCACTACTCCACCCCCGCCAGCGCCATGCAGCGGCGCACGAGCGCCAGCTCCGCGCCGCTCGAGCACGCCGCCTCGACGCGCGCCCAGCTGTCCACCGGCTCGGGCGGCTC
>CAVIIZ010000063.1:0-2046 GCA_963642995.1 bacterium
ATAAATCACTCAGATTGCCCTGCTTTGATATGCTTGGTGAATCTCCTGATTTGTGGTGGATTTCACATTTTTACGTCCTTGTTTTTGTCGTATTCCACTAAAATAAGGATGTAATTGCCATAACGGGAGGAGGCGCGGTGGACAGGTTCCTCATGGAAAAGCTCGTCGAGTGGAAGGGCAGCCCCAGGCGCAAGCCGCTCGTCCTCGACGGCGCCCGGCAGGTAGGCAAGACCTGGCTTCTCAAAGAGTTCGGGCGGCGGCATTTCAAGAAGCTCGCCTATGTGAGCTTGGACAACGACGAGGTGGCCTGCTCTTTCTTCGAGCGGGGCTTCGACATCCCGTGCATCATCGACGACCTCTCGCTGCATACGGGCGTCGACATCGCCGCTGGCGATGCCCTCGTGGTCATCGACGAGGTACAAGCCTGCCCCAAAGCCATCACGTCCCTCAAGTACTTCTGCGAAAACGCACCGGAAGTCGCGGTGGCGGCGGCAGGCTCCCTGCTTGGCCTGTCCGCGCACGAGGGGACGGGCTGGCCGGTGGGCAAGGTCGACACGCTGCGCCTTCACCCCCTGAGTTTTCGCGAATTCCTCGACGCCACCGAAAACGCCGCACTCCGCAAGCTGCTGGACTCAGAAGACACCGACCGCATGGCCTCTTTTGCGCCGAAGGCCGAGGCGCTCTTGCGTCAATATTACGTGGTCGGCGGCATGCCCGCGGCGGTCGACGCCTTCTCGCAGGATGCCGACCTTGCAGAGGTGCGCAGAATTCAAAACGGCATCTTGGAAGATTATCGGCGCGACTTTGCCAAGCACGCGCCCTACAGGGTGCTGCCCCGCATGATGGAGGCGTGGGAGTCCATACCGTCGCATCTGGCGCGGGAGAACAAGAAATTCGTCTTCGGCCACATACGCAAGGGCGCGCGGGCCAAGGACTACGAGGAGGCGCTCGTCTGGCTGGCGCAGGCGGGGCTCGTCGTGAAAGTGCCTCGCGTCACGCGTGCGGGGCTGCCGCTTTCCTCGTATAACGACAACAAGTCCTTCAAGGTGTTTTTGCTCGACGTCGGCTTGCTGGCGGCCATGTCCGGACTCGAACCCGCCGCGGTCTTGGAGGGCAACGCGGTCTTCACGGAGTTCAAGGGGGCGCTTGCCGAGCAGTATGTCTGCCAGCAGCTCGTCTCGGACTGCGGTATGCAGCCGTTTTACTGGTCGGCGGAAAACTCCGTCGGCGAGCTCGACTTTCTCGTGCAGAGCGTGGGGCGCGTGACGGCCGTCGAGGTGAAGGCGGAGGAGAACCTGCGCTCGAAGAGCCTGCGTGCCTTCAAAGACAAAAACCCCGGCGTTCTGGCTGTTCGCTTCAGCCTTTCGGGATACCGCGCGCAGGACTGGATGACCAATGTCGCGCTGTACGCGCTCGCCAACGTGTCGCTGTGGCAAGGAGGCAGTGAGCGGCTCTGAGCCCTCGTATTGCAGGGTGCCTGCCCCCGCGCGTGCATTGAGTGAAATTGCAACATGTGCGGCAATCGCTCAAAGAGATTGTTGCGGGAATGCTGGGTCGGTGGCTACTTCAATCCTCTTTTTTCGACGATTTTGGCGGCGATGTTGAAGGCCATGTCTGTCGAGCTTTTCTCGTATGTCACGGTGCTCACGATGTCGTATGCGGGGGCGAGCACAAGGCTGTCGAGGCTTTCGTCATAGAGGAGCGAGACGTTCTTGATGTGATTGTCGGTGTTTCTGACTAGGTAGTTGAAGACGTAGATATCCCAGAGCTTGAACCGGTCTTCGACGGGAAACGCCGAATGCTTCAGCAGCAGGTCGAACATTTTATCCATGTAGTTTTCGCCGCTCGGCTATATTTGCATGCAGAATCCCAAAAAGACGGCCGCGGGGGCGGTTTCACGCGGGGGGGCGTGCTTGCGTCCAGGTGCTACGTGAAGGAGGCGCGCAGGGGCGTCAGTCGCAAGCGGAGGGCCGTTCCCGTATCATGGGCGAGGGCCTTTCCGGAAGGCCTTTCGTGAATTTCGGCGCCCGGCGGCTCTTGAAGCCG